>NZ_JBJDRH010000005.1:0-307564 GCF_044987465.1 Microbacterium sp. ZW T6_19
CCCGTACATCACGACGATCTCATTCGTGATCTACCTGGTCTGCCGGGCGCCGACCGCCCGGCAGACCAGGTAGATCACGAATGAGATCGTCGTGATGTACGGGCTGACGGGAAGAGTGCCCATGATCGCGAGCAGGATGCCGCCCACGGCCGACGAGATGCCGAAGACGGCCGCGAGCACCGGGACCGCCACGGGCCCGGTCGCCACTCTCAGGGCGGCGGCGGCAGGAGTGACGACCAGCGCCATCACCAGCAGTGCGCCGATGATGTGCACGGCGACGGCGACGACGAGTCCGAGCAGCAGCATGAAGGCGAACGAGACGCCGACCACGGGCACTCCCCGCGCCGCAGCAGCCTGCGGGTCGAGCGAGTCGAATCGCAGCGGACGCCAGATCAGCAGCAGACCGACGAGCACGAGGCCGCAGATGCCGGCCAGCCAGCTCAGCTGCGCCGACTGCACCGACACGATCTGCCCGGTGAGCAGACTGAACCGCCCGGCGGCCCGGCCGTTGTAGAGCGACAGGAACAGGATGCCGAGGCCGAGGCCGAACGGCATCAGCACGCCGATGATCGAGTTCCGATCCCTGGCGCGAGCGCCGAGCCAGCCGATGATGGCCGCCGCCAGCAGCGAACCGACGAGCGATCCGGCGACCACGTCGACGCCGATGAGCAGCGCCGCCGCGGCTCCGGCGAAGGAGAGCTCGCTGATGCCGTGCACCGCGAACGCCATGTCGCGCTGCATCACGAACAGGCCGATGAGACCGCCGACCAGTCCGAGGATCGCGCCTGCCCAGACGGAGTTGGAGACCAGGGCGAGGATCTCGCCGTACTGCGCGACGCCGCCGAACATGGCGTTGCCGATGTCGTCGAGGTTCACGCCTCGTCCCCTTCATGGCCATCGTGGTGGTGCGCGGTCTGCTCAGCATCCGGAGCACCGACGACGACGAGCCGCCCGCCCGCCTCGAGCACGTACACCGGCGCTCCGTACAACTCTGAGAGCACCTCTGTCGTCAGCACCTCCTGCGGGGTGCCGAGGGTGAACTGCCCGTTGGCGATGTACAGGATGCGGTCGACGATCTCGAGCACGGGGTTGACGTCGTGGGTGACCAGCAGCACTCCGGCACCGGTGCGGCGATGTGCATCGATGAGGCCCACCACGGCCTGCTGGTTGGCGAGGTCGAGACTCGTCAGCGGCTCGTCGCACAAGAGCAGGCGCGGGCTCCCGGCCAGCGCCTGGCCCACGCGGAGTCGCTGCTGTTCTCCCCCGGACAGGATGCCGACGGGCTTGTCGGCGAATGCACGGGCGCCCACCGCATCGATCAGCTCATCGGTGCGCGCCCGATCGCCGCGCCGGGGGATGGGCAGTCCGAAGCGGTGCCCGTCGATGCCGAGCGACACGAGGTCTCGGCCGCGCATCGAGGTCTCGGCGGGCAGCGGCCGCGCCTGGGGCAGGTAGCCGATGCGCCGGTTGCCGCGCCCGCGGACCGGATGGCCGAGGGCCGTGATGCTCCCTGCCGAGAGCTGCTGGAGCCCGAGTATCGCGCGCAGCAGGGTCGTCTTGCCGGATCCGCTCGGGCCGAGCACGGCGACGAGCTCGCCGGGCGCGACGTCGAGGTCCAGGCCCTGCCAGAGCTCGCGGTCGCCCCGCCGTATCGCGGCGCCGCGGATCTGCAGCGGCGCCGCGTCGGAAGGAGAGGTCACTTGTCGAGATTACCCGCGAGAGTGGTGATGTTGTCCTGCATCCACGTGATGTAGGTCTTGCCTTCGGGCACCACCTCGGTGACCTCCTGCACGGGGGTGCCCGCGGCCTTCGCCGCGTCGATCACCTGGGTGGTCTCGGCCCCGCCGGTCTGCGCGTTGGCGAACAGCACCTTGACGTCACCGGCCTTGAGCAGATCCAGGGCGTCCAGCAGGGTGGCCGGCGGCACGTCCTGACCCTCCTCGACCGCTTCGCTGAACGCCTCGGGCGTGACGTTCTCGAGACCGGCGCTCTGCGCGAGGTACAGCGGCACGGGCTCGGTGACGAAGATCTTGTCACCCTCGTGGCTGCTCTTGATCGTGGCGAGCGATTCCTCGAGACCGGCCAGATCGCTCTGGAAGTCGGCGAGGTTCTTCTCGTAGTCGGCCTTGTTCGCGGAGTCCAGGTCGATGAGCTGCTCGGCGATGGCCTCTGCGACGTGCTCCATGGTGTGCGGGTCGTACCAGACGTGCTCGTTGAAGCCCTCGATGTGGTCGTGCCCCTCATGCGTGTCGGCGCTCTCGGTGGGCTCGCTCTCGTGCTCGTGGCCGTCCTCGCCCTCGGCGTGGTCGTGCACCTCGGCGCCCGGGTAGTCGTGCGAGTACTCGACGGCCGTGACGACCTCGGCATCCGCGCCTGAGGCGTCGCGCAGCGATTCCATGTACGAGTCGTAGCCGCCGCCGTTCTCGACGATCAGCTTCGCCTTCTTCACGGTGAGCTGATCGGATGCCGACGCCTCGTACTCGTGCGGATCCTGAGACAGCGAGGAGATGATCGACGTCACGTCGACGTGGTCGCCGCCGATGCGGCTGGCGATGTCGCCGTAGACGTTGGTCGAGGCGACCACGCTGATGCCCCCCTCGCCGTCGGTCGCCGCCGAACCGGTCGATGCCGAGCAGCCCGCGAGGGCGAGAACGGCGACGGAGGCGAGCGTGACGGAGGCGAGTGGCTTGTGCATGCCTCCACTCTAAACGCTAATGAGAACCATTATCAACTCGGCGGAAACAACCCCGTAGCCGGTCGTTGAGCGAGCGATGGTCGTTGAGCGAGCGAAGCGAGACGAAACGCAGCATCCGCCCTACGGGTAGGACACAGGCGTTTCGTCACTTCGACTCGCTTCGCTCGCTCAGTACGGCGCTCGTCGCTGCGCTCCTCGCTCAACGACCGGCACACACGAGGCGCTGCGAGAGTCCTGGCGTCAGCCGATCAGGCCCGCCGGCGCGATCCACACCGTCGAGTCCCCCGGCAGCGCCCCCTCGGTCACCGGTCCGAGCACGACGTCCGCGGCATCCGCTCCCAGGTCGAAGGACTCAGAGCCGAAGTTCGTCACGACCTGCCATCCGTTCGGTCGCGCGAACCGCAGCACGTCGGCACGGCCCGTCTCGATCCACTCCAGGGTCTCGTCCGCCTGCAACCGGCGGCGCAGCCGCAGAGCCTCGCGATACAGCGACAGCGTCGATGCGGGGTCCGCGGCCTCGACGTCGACCGCGTAGTCCGCGAACCAGGCCGGCTGCGGCAGGTGGGCGTCGCCGCCGAATCCGAAGGACGATCCGGATGCCGTCCACGGCAGCGGCACGCGGCATCCGTCCCGCCCGAGGCCGTCGAACTCGCCGCCGCGGAAGAACGCCGGGTCCTGGCGCTGTTCGGGCGCGATCTCGGCGACCTCCTGCAGGCCGAGCTCCTCACCCTGGTAGAGATACGCGCTGCCGGGCAGGCCGAGCAGCAGCAGTGTGGCGGCGTGCGCACGGCGCAGACCCTGTTCGAGATCGATGCCGTCGGCCGGTCCGCCCGCGGCGACCCACTCGGTGCCCTGCTTGACCGCTCGTCCTTCGAGAGCCGGCAACCCGTAGCGGGTCGCGTGCCGGGTGACGTCGTGGTTCGAGAGCACCCAGGTCGTCGACGATCCGCTCATCTGCGACTGCGCGAGGTTCTCGGCGATCACCGAGCGGAACTGCCCCGCATCGAAGTCCGCGACCAGCAGGTCGAAGTTGAACGCCTGGCCGAGCCCCTCCGCCGATGCGTACCGCGCGCGACGCTCAGGCGTCGACACCCACGCCTCGGCGACCGCGGTGCGGGGCGGGTCGTACTCGTCGAAGACCCGACGCCACTCCGCGTAGATCTCGTGCACATCGTCGCGGTCGATCAGCGGATGCTTGCCGTCCTGCGGGAGCGCATCGAGCTCGGCCCGACTGGGCAGGGGCTCGGTGAGATCCTTCGTGAGCATGTGTGCCACGTCGATGCGGAAGCCGTCGACGCCGCGGTCCGACCAGAAGCGCAGGGTCTTCAGGAAGTCGGCCCGCACCTCGGGGTTGTCCCAGTTCAAGTCGGGCTGCTCGGTGGCGAAGTTGTGGAAGTACCACTGGCCGTCCTCGACGCGCTCCCACGCCGGGCCGCCGAACACCGAGACCCAGTCGGTCGGCGGTTCGGAGCCGTCGGGGCCCGTGCCCTCGCGGAAGATGTAGCGCTCCCGCGCGGCCGAGCCGCGCCCTGCGGCGAGCGCCTCCTGGAACCACTCGTGCAGGTCGGAGGTGTGGTTGGGGACGATGTCGACGACGACGCGGATGCCGCGCTCGTGGAGAGCGGCGACCATGGCGTCGAAGTCGTCGAGCGTTCCGAGCCGCGGGTCGACGTCGCGGTAGTCGGCGACGTCGTATCCGCCGTCGGCCAGCGCCGAGGGGTAGAACGGGCTGAGCCAGACGGCGTCGACTCCGAGGTCGGCCAGGTAGTCGACACGGGAGACGATGCCGGGGATGTCGCCCAGTCCGTCTCCGTTCGCATCGGCGAAGCTCCGCGGGTAGATCTGGTAGACGGCGGCCTGACGCCACCATGCGGCGGCGTCGACCTTGCGGGTCTCGACGAGAGCGTCGGTCATGAGAGGTGGTGCTCCTTGTTTCTTGTAGGTGGTTCTTCGACCGGAACGCCCGGTCGTTGAGCGAGCGAAGCGATGCGAGACGCGGGCTCAGCCCTTGACGGCGCCCTGCGTGACGCCCTCCATGACCCAGCGCTGCGTGAACAGGTAGGCCACGATAGCGGGCGCCATCGCCATGAGGTACGAGGCGAACGAGACGTTGTAGTTGTTGCTGAACTGGGTCTGGAACAGGTTCTGCCGCACCGGCAGGGTCTGCAGCGCCGGGTCGGAGATGATCAGCGACGGCATCATGAAGTCGTTCCAGGCGTAGAGGAAGGCGAAGATCCCCACCGTGGCGCTCATCGGCGCGAGCAGCGGGAAGATCAGCTTCCAGAACGTCTGCCAGGTCGTCGCACCGTCGATGCGCGCGCTCTCCTCGAGCTCCAGCGGGATCGACCGCAGGAACGCGGTGAACAGCAGCACGCTGAAGCTCAGCTGGAACATCGTGGCGAGGATGATCACGCCTGCCGGGTTGTCGAGACCGACCCGTCCGGTGAGCTGGATCTGCGGCAGCGCGACGACGGGGAACGGGATGAACATGGCCGCGAGCAGGTAGAAGAACGAGTAGCGGAACAGCCGGCGGTCCCAGTTGCGGACGATCGCATAGGAGGCGAAGGCCGCCAGCACGATCGTGGCGATCACGGTGCCGGCCGTCACGAGCAGCGAGATGCCTGCTCCGACCGGGAACTTCGTGAGGTTCCACGCCGCGATGAAGCCGTCGATGCTGAACGGCGCCGGAAGCGAGAAGGCGTTGCCGTCGACCGCCTGACCGTTGGTCTTGAACGCCATCGAGATCGTGACGTACAGCGGCAGCAGCACGGTGACGGCGCAGAGGATCAGGATGATCGTGCCCGACCAGTTGACACGCTCCATCCTGACGCGGGGCTTGCGGCCGGAGGCGGTGACGGTGGTGAGTGCCTGCGTCGACATCAGAGTGCGTTCCTTCCGCGAGTCATCGAGAGTTGGAGCAGCGAGATGAGGATGGCGACGATGAAGAAGATGGTCGCGTTGGCCATCTGATAGGCGTAGTCGCCGCCGTTGAAGCCCGCGATGATCGTCATCGCGACGCTGCGGGTGGAGGTGCCGGGGCCGCCGTTGGTGAGGCCGATGATGATGTCGTAGGCGTTCAAGAAGCCCTTGAAGCCGAGGATGATGTTGATCACGACGTAGCCGGCGACGAGCGGGACCGTGATGCGCAGCAGCTGCTGGCTCTTGTTCGCTCCGTCGATCGAGGCCGCCTCGTACACCTCGCCGGGCACAGACAGCAGCCCGGCGATGTAGATGAGCAGCGTGCCGGGCACCGCCTGCCAGGCGGTGACGATCACGATCGCGATCCACGCGAGGTCGGGATTCGCCAGCAGGCTGGTCTCCAGCCACGGGATGCCGGTGGCCGCACCCGCCGCGGGGAGCGAGTTCGAGAACAGGAAGTTGAAGACGTAGGCGATGATGATGCCCGAGATCACCATCGGGATGACGAAGATCGTGCGCAGTCCGGTCTTGAAGCGGATGCGCGAGGTGAGACCGACCGCGAGCAGGAACGCGACCACGTTCACCACGATCACGGTGGCGATCGAGAATCCGAACGTGAACAGGTAGCTCTGCAGAACAGCCGGATCGCTGAAGATGGCGATGTAGTTGGTCACCCCGTTGAAGCTCCAGTCGCCGATGCCGATGGAGTCGGTGAAGCTGAAGAAGATGCCGATCACGCCGGGCAGGGTGATCGCCAGGGTGAACAGCAGCAGCGTCGGCAGCAGGAAGAGGTAGTAGATCGGCTCGACCCGACGTGAGCTGCGGCGTGCGGTGCGATCGCCTCGTGTGACGATCGTGGTCGTGGTGCTCATTCGCCGGACTCCTCTGTCTCGGTCTTCACGACGGGTGCGCGGAACGCGACGCGCGCCCAGTCGGCATCCATCGTGCTGAGTGTCTTGCGCGGGTCGGCTCCCAGCACCATCGCCTGGGCGTAGTTGAAGACCGGGATGGTCTTCGGCACGAGCACCGACGGGCCCTGGTAGATCTTCCCGTCGTCGTAGTAGTCGATCATTCCGGCGATCCGCGGATCGCTCGGTGCGGGAGCGTTCTTGGTCGGCGTGAACCCGAGCTGGGACTCGTTGTAGGCCTCGATGTGCTCGGGTTGATACAGGTACTCGAGGAAGTCGCGGGCCGCTTCCTGGTGGCGCGAGCCCTCGGGGATCATCGCTGCGAGATCCATGTTGACCCGCACGGCCAGGTCGGACGCGTCGTCGGTCATGGGCAGCGGGAATGTGCCGAGCTGCAGGTCGGGCGCGGTCTTGGCGATCTCGCTGAAGGCCCACGGGCCCTGCAGGTACATGGCCGCCTCGCCCTTCGAGAATGCGAGGTTGCCGTCGCCGTAGCCGCGGCTCGCCGCGTCGTCATTGACGTAACCGCCGGTGAGCTCCAGCATCCGATCGATCGGCTCGGCGAAATCGTTCTGGAACGACGCCGACGACTCGGGCCCGACGTCTGCGCCCTCCGCGTTCAGCTGGTCGAAGAAGTCGATCACGTCGGTCGAGCCGCCGATCGAGTAGTCGTACCAGCCCTGGCCGATGGTCCAGTCGTCCTTGAAGGTGGCGTAGAACGGCGTGATCCCTGCGGCTTTCAGTTGATCGCACACGGCGATGAGCTCATCCCAGGTGGTGGGCACCTCGAGTCCCTGAGCCTCGAAGATCTCCTTGTTGTAGATGACGGATGCGGCCATCACCGAGTAGGGCAGCGCACTGGTGCGCCCCTCGCACGAGCCGTACTGGTCCATCAGGGGCTGCAGGTCGTCGCGGACGGATGCCGCGGCATCCGTGTCGGAGAGGTCGGTCAGCGCGCAGCGCTGCACGAAGCGGGCGACCTCCATGTTGTAGTTGGCGAGCATGATGTCGGGCGGGTTGCCACGGACGAAGCTGGCCGAGACCACGTCGACGCCGGAGGTGTCGATCTCGACGCGCACGTCGTCCTGCGAAGCGTTGTAGTCGGCGACGAGCTCGGTCATGAACTCGATCGCCTCGCGTTTGCTGAACGTGAAGCGGATGGTCTCGCGGCCGTCGCCGGCCGCGCATCCGGCGAGGGCCGTGCCGAGCAAGGCCAGCGCTATGGCGCCGGCCGCGGCGCGTAGGGGTTTGGGAGACACCGTCGTCCTTCCGATTGCTAGATCCGTAGAGTAAATCTAGTGAGCGAATTTACTTCGTCCGGGGGTACTCTCTCATTGGGGAGAGGGACGGGTCAAGAGTCGTGACAGAAGTTTCCGCAGGTCTTGGCACCGGTCGCGCGAGCGTCGGGGCCGTTCTCGACTTCGCCTGGGCCGCCGGGGAGTTCACCGCCACCGAGGTCATGGCCGGCACCTCTCTCACCCGCTCGACCGCGATCGACGCGGTCGACACCCTGGTCAGCGCCAAGATCCTGCGCGAGCTGCCGAACGCCCGCGCCGCGGGCGCCTACCGCTCGGGGCGCCCCGCCCGCCGCTTCGTGCTCTCCCCCGACCTCGGGGTCGTGATCGGCGTGGATGCCGGAGACACGCACCTCGCGGTGACCGTCGCCGACCCGCTCGAGTCCACCCTCGTGAGCCATCGGACGCAGCTCGACCCCACCCACTCCCCCGCCGAACGCCGCGCGGCGATCCTCGAGCAGCTCGCGGCCGCCCTCGCCGAGGCCGGCCGCGACCGCGACGACGTGCTCGCGATCTGCGTGGGCGTCGCCGCCCCCGTCGACCGCGACGGGATCTCGCCGCCGCATCCCGACGGTTTCTGGGAGCGCACGAATCCGGGCCTCGCGGCAGCCCTGAGCGACTGGGCGCCGGTCGTCGAGGTCAAGAACGATGCGCTGCTCGCGGCCGTCGCCGAGGGCTCGCAGGGCGCGGCGATCGGATGCCGCGACTACGTCGCCCTGCTCGCGGGAGAGCGCTTCGGCGGAGGGGTCGTCGTCGACGGTCACCTGCTGCACGGAGCGCACGGCGGCGTCGGCGAGGGCGTCGTCTTCGACCACATCATCGGCGTCGGATCGGCCTTCGGCCTCAGCTACGCCCTGCAGGACGAGGTTCGCGCCGCCGTGTCGAGCGGCGAGATCGCCCGCGACGGATTCATCGGCCGGCTGGCGGGAGCCCGACGAGTCGACCCCCGCGCGGTGCTCGCCCTCGCTGCCGACGGAGACGCGGACGCCGCACTCGTCAGCTCACGCGTCGGCGAGACGCTCTCTCGTGTCGTCGGCGTGCTCGGCAGCATGTACGACCCGGCGCGCGTGATCATCTGCGGCGCCGTCGCCGAGAGCATCGAACCGGTGCTCTCCGCCGCACGCCGCGTGCTGCCCTCGCAGCTGCATCTGCCCGCCCCCGAGCTGCTCGCCTCGTCGCTGGGGGCCGAGGTCGTGTCGCTCGGCGCGGTCGCGACGGCTCGGCGTGCGGCGCAGGAGCGTGCCGTACCGCTGCTCGCGGAGCGGCGGCTGGCGGTGCGGGCGTAGCCGCGATTCAATCTCGTTACCCGTTGCACACTACGCACCGAAACATTCTCGTTCACAGGTCGGAGAGAACCTGCTCGACCATCTCTCGAACTTCACTCTTGGCGTGGGACTTCGCCGTCAAAGCCGCAGATACCCAAGCTGGACCGTGGGTCGCCAAAGACTTGTCGTAGTCCTCCATCTCGCCAACCTTCACGACATAGAGTCCGATGTGAGCAAGCTCCCCAAGAAGCTGGACACAGGCGGAGTAAGACCCACCCGAAGGCAATCCCTGCAAACCAGTCTTCTTGAGAGTCTCCCAAAGTTGGTTCGCGTTCGGAACCTTGGAGAACTCAACCCAAAGATCGTTCATCGCGGTCGTCCAGGTCGCGCCAAGCGCCGTCACGATGCTGATGACGTCAGACCTATTGCGAAGAACATCGAAATCAAGGATTGCTCGCGCCTCGACCCCGAGACTCGTAAGCGCCTGTGCCATCTTAGGCACCCCTCCCTTGCCTCCTGTCGGCAGAAAGAGGACGTCATCCGCGATCGATCGACGGTTGGTAGCGCCTGCAACCACGTCGAGTGCCGCACCGTAAAATCTGCAGTCGCCATCTCCTTCACACATGACTACCCGCTTGTGGAAAAGCCCTTGTACGACATTCGAGTACCGAAGTGCGGGCTGATCCCAGACCGCCGACACGTTCTCCGGCGAGAGTTGCGTGAGGTTCGTAGTGTTGCCTTCGCGGTTCAGTCTCACGAAAGTGACTGCCGAAGCGCTTGCCCCTTCGATAAGTCCCAGCACAATGTCGCGATCATGAGTCGCGAGGATGATCTGATGGTCACCCTCTGCGGCATGACCTGAAAGCCACCGCCCCAGCGCGCGAGCCTGCCCCGGATGCAAGAAGGCTTCTGGCTCGTCGATAAGAAGCACGTTTGGACGTTCCGCCAAGATCAGAAGAACTAGCCCAACGAAGCTACGAAAGCCATCACCTTGGGAATCGAGGGTCGGCAGTTCTGCAACGGCCCGCGCGTAGTCCGCAGTAGGTCGGTTGATGGGCGGTACCTCTACATCAACACGGCCCACACGTAGCCGAACCTCAGCGTTAATCCGGTCCAACACCAGCCCTGCGCCAAAAACTTCCTCAACGACATCCGAAAGCTCTTGTTCAAGATCGCCGTCCCTGAGCAGGCTCGACAGTGGTGAATTCATCGCCCCGTAGCTGCCAGGCTGAATTGCCCCGGAGGCGTATTGGGAAAGCGTTCCCGCGGAGGTCTTCGTTATGAAGTAGCTAGGGATATTTCCAAGATATGTTGAACTTCTACCTTGAAATTGGGTGAACCAGCTGACAAATTCAGGAACCGTGAGCCCGTTGCTGTTAGGAGAGTGTCCGTAGCGACGCGCGTGCCCCGATGGTGTAGCCGCTGGATAGGCATTGGCGACAAGCCATTCCTCAGCCTCCTCGTTTGTCCCACTCGGTCGTTCGGCCGTAGCTGCAGAGATCGTGACGATGTCAAGTTCTTCTTCCGGCGACGATGCCCGAGCATCAATATCCCTCAGCATCTGCGACTTTCCAGCATTGTTGCCACCGACGATGCACGTGACTCCCCGCGCTGGCAAGATGACGGTCTGCCCACCACCGGAGGTGAGCGTCTCAAACCGGTACCGAATCGCCATATCTCAAATATGCCCCATGCAGAGAGCGCACCGCATCCGCACGTGAGATTGCGAGCTCTGGCCGGGCAGTCACGTCGAAGTAGCGCAGGAGCCAGAGCGGTTTACGACGCCGGCTAAGCGGGCGCTCCTGGAGGCCATTCTGGCGTCCAGCTCAGACCACGATCGACAACTCCTGTCAGTCGACGAGCAGTGCGGGCTCCTCGAGAACCGACGCCACGTCGGCGATGAAGCGGCTCATGCCGTCGCCGTCGATCACGCGGTGGTCGAACGAGCCCGCGACCGTGGTCACCCAGCGGGGGCGCACCTCGCCGTCGACGACCCACGGCTTCTGACTGATCGTGCCCATCGCGATGATGCCGGCCTCGCCGGGGTTGATGATCGGGGTGCCCGCATCCATCCCGAACACGCCGATGTTCGTGATCGTGATGGTGCCGCCCTGCTGATCGGCGGGGCTGGTCTTGCCTTCGCGCGCCGTGAGGGTCAGACGGTTC
Source organism: Microbacterium sp. ZW T6_19 (assembly GCF_044987465.1). NCBI lineage: Bacteria > Bacillati > Actinomycetota > Actinomycetes > Micrococcales > Microbacteriaceae > Microbacterium > Microbacterium sp. ZW T6_19. The sequence goes on from NZ_JBJDRH010000005.1 coordinate 11,249, forward strand.
AGAGCGCGAGCGAGGTCTTTCATGCCGAGGTCCTGCGCGTCCTTGATGTTCGGCACGAGCAGACCGCGCGGCGTGGCCGCGGCGATGCCGAGGTTCACGTAGTGCCGCACGACGATCTCGGCGCCGTTGTCGGTCTCGACCCAGGCGGCGTTCACCATCGGGGTGCGGCGGGCGGCCCAGATCACGGCGCGCGCCATGATGAGAAGCGGGGAGACGCGGATGTCGGCGTAGTCCGGCGAGGCCTTCAGGCGCTTGACGAGCTCCATGGTGCGGCTCGCGTCGATCTCCTTCCACACCGTCACGTGCGGCGCGGAGTAGGCGCTCTGCACCATCGCCGACGAGGTCGCCTTGCGCACGCCCTTCACGGGGATCGACTCGGTGCGCGAGTCGTCGACGGGAGCGGATGCCGGAGCCGGCGCGACCCCACGGGCGAGGCCGGCGGGCGCGGCCTGCGGTGCGGGCACGGTCTCCTCGCGCACGGCGCCCCACTCGGGGGTCTGGATGTTGCGGAACACGCTGGCCTGCGAAGCGTGGTTCACCACGTCGTCGCGGGTGACCTCGCCGTCGGCACCGGTGGGAGTCACCGAGGTCAGGTCGACCCCGAGGTCGCGCGCGAGCTTGCGGATCGGGGGCTTCGCGATGACTCCGACCGACGAACGGACGGGGCGTTCGGCCGGACGCTTGCGACGAGATGTCGCACCGCCGCCGGTGCCGTAGCCGACGAGCACCGAGCCGCCGCCCTCTTCGGGAGCCGGGGCCTCGGCCGTCACGACGTGGCCGGGACCTGCGTCGTCTCGAGCATCCGTCACGAACGTGATGATCGGCGTGCCGACCTCGACCGTCGCGCCCTCGGCGACGAGGAGCTCGCCGACGACACCCGCGTGCGGTGACGGCAGCTCGACGAGCGACTTCGCCGTCTCGATCTCGCAGATCACGTCGTTGATCGCGACCGAGTCGCCGGGGGCGACCTTCCAGGTGACGATCTCGGCCTCGGTCAGACCCTCGCCGACGTCCGGGAGGGTGAAGTTCTGCGTGCTCATGGGTGGGGTCCCTTCAGAACGATCAGTAGGCGAGCGAACGGTCGACGGCTTCGAGGATGCGGTCGGCATCCGGAAGGTAGGAGCCCTCGAGCTTCGCGGGTGGGAACGGGGTGTCGTAGCCCGACACCCGCAGCACGGGCGCCTCGAGAGCGTAGAACGCGCGCTCCATGACGGTCGCCGCGACCTCGCTGCCGACGCTCGTGAAACCCTGCGCCTCCTGCGCGTAGACCATGCGGCCGGTCTTGCGCACGGAGTCGAGGATCGGCTCGTAGTCGATCGGCGAGAGCGAGCGCACGTCGACGACCTCGCAGCTCGTGCCCTCGGCTTCGGCGAGCGCCGCAGCCTGCAGCAGCGTGGTGACCATGGCGCCGTGACCGACGAGCGTGACGTCGCTGCCGGTCCTGACGACGCGAGAAGCATGCAGCGGGGCGGCCGACGCATCCAGTTCGACCTCGCCCTTGGGCCAGTAACGGCTCTTCGGCTCCATGAAGATCACGGGGTCGTTCGAGGCGATCGCCTCCTGGATCATCCAGTACGCGTCGTTCGGCGTCGACGGGCTCACCACCCGCAGACCCGGAGTGTGCGCGAAGTACGCCTCGGGGCTCTCCTGGTGGTGCTCGACGGCGCCGATGTGTCCGCCATAGGGGATGCGGATCACGATCGGGAGCGAGAGCTTCCCCTCGTGGCGGTTCGTGAGCTTCGCGAGCTGCGTGGTGATCTGGTCGAAGGCCGGGAAGACGAACCCGTCGAACTGGATCTCGATCACGGGACGGAATCCGACCATCGCGAGACCGATCGCGGTGCCGACGATCCCCGACTCGGCGAGCGGGGTGTCGAGCACCCGCTTCTCTCCGAAGTCGCGCTGCAGGTGCTCGGTCACACGGAACACGCCGCCGAGCTTGCCGATGTCCTCACCCATGAGCAGGACCTTCTCATCGTCCTCCATGGCGCGGCGGAGTCCTGCGTTGAGAGCCTTGCTGAACGGCATCGTCTCGAGAGTCATGATCAGTTCCCCCCTTCGAACGACGCCTCGTAGGCGACGCGCCACGCCTTCTGCTCAGCGATGAGCGGATGCGGTTCGCTGTACACGTGGTCGAACATCTTGTCGGCGCTGGGCGGGCCGAGCTCGACCGTGCGGGCGCGGAGGTCTTCGGCAGCATCCGCCGCCTCGGCCTCGACCTCGGCGAAGAAGCCCTCTGCCGCTCCTCTGTCCGACAGGAACGCGCGCATGCGGGCGATCGGGTCGCGCTGCGCCCACGACTCCTCTTCCTCGGAGCCGCGGTACTTCGTGGGATCGTCGCTCGTGGTGTGCGCGCCGACGCGGTAGGTCACGGCCTCGATGGCTCGAGGACCTTCGCCGTTGCGGGCCTCGTCGAGGGCGATGCGCGACACGGCGTAGCTGGCGAGGACATCGTTGCCGTCCACGCGGACGCTGGGGATGCCGTAGCCCGCGCTGCGCTGAACCAACGGCACGCGCGACTGGGTCGACACGGGCACCGAGATGGCCCAGTGGTTGTTCTGCAGGAAGAAGACCGTTGGGGACTGGTAGCTCGCGGCGAAGACCATGGCCTCGTGCACATCGCCCTGGCTGGATGCGCCGTCGCCGTAGTAGACGATGACGGCCTCGTCGCGGTCGGGGTCGCCGGTTCCGCTGCGACCGTCGAACGACAACCCCATCGCGTAGCCCGTGGCGTGCAGCACCTGCGAGCCGAGCACCAGGGTGTAGAGCCGGGTGTTGCCGTTCTTCGGGTCGGTCGGATCCCAGCCGCCGTGCGAGACGCCGCGCATGAGCTTGATGATGTCGACCGGGTCGACGCCGCGGATGCGGGTGACCGCGTGCTCGCGGTACGACGGGAAGATCGTGTCCTGCGCGCGGGCCGCACGGCCGGAGCCGACCTGCGCGGCCTCCTGCCCGCGAGACGGTGGCCAGAGCGCGAGCTGGCCCTGCCGCTGCAGGTTGGTGGCCTGGGTGTCGATCGCCCGGATGACGACCATGTCGCGGTAGAACTGCTCGAGTTCCGCGTCGCTGATCTTCTCGATCAGCGGGAGGTAGCGCTCGGCAGACTCCGACGGGGCGAACCGTCCGGCTGCGTCGAGGACTTGCACGAGGGGGGTCTCGGAGGTGGTCACGTGCCCACGCTACCCGCGCCCGCATTCCCGGGCACGCATACCTAGGACGCCCTTGTATCTGTCGGGAAACCGGAGGATTGCGCTCAGCGAGCGGTCCGCGCGACCTCGAGCACGCGTCCGATGGACGCTTCTTCTCCGACCGAGATGCGGATGCCGTCGCCCGAGAACGGACGCACGACGAGGTCGTTCTGGGCGAAATGGGCGGCGACGGCATCCGTCTGCTCCCCCGTCGGCAGCCATACGAAGTTGCCCTGCGCATCGGGCACGTCCCAGCCTTGAGCCCGCAGACCGTCGACCAGGCGCGTGCGGCGCTCGGCGATCTGGGCGACGCGCTTGAGCAGCTCGGGTTCGGCGTCGAGGCTCGCGATCGCGGCGTTCTCGGCGGAGGAGGTGACCGACAGCGGGATGCCGGTGCTGCGGGCGGCGTTCAGGACGGTCTCGTTGCCGACCGCATAGCCGATGCGGAGGCCGGCGAGTCCGTAGGCCTTCGAGAAGGTGCGCAGCACGACGACGTTCGGGTGCCGCTCGAACACGCGCTCGGCGAGGCCGTCGACGGCATCGGGAGCCGTGACGAACTCGGCGTACGCCTCGTCGAGGACGATCAGGACGTCGCCGGGCACGCGGGCCACGAAGTTCGCGAACTCGTCGCTCGTGATGATCGGCCCGGTCGGGTTGTTGGGAGTGCACAGGATGATCGCGCGCGTGCGCTCGGTCACGGCATCCGCCATCGCGTCGAGGTCGTGACGGAAGTCGGCGGTCAGCGGGACCTGGATGCCGGTGGCTCCCGCGACCAGCGGCAGGCTCGGGTAGGCCTCGAAGGAACGCCACGCGTAGACGACCTCGTCGCCGACGGACGCAGTGGCGAGGATCAGCTGGTGCAGGATCGACACGCTCCCTGCGGCGACATGCACCTGGTTCGGGTCGACGCTGAAGCGCATGCCGAGACGCTCGCGCAACCGGCCGGCCGTGGCGTCGGGGTAGCGATTGATCGGCGTCGTGTGCTGGAGAGCCTCGAGGACCGACGGGAGCGGCTCGAACGGGTTCTCGTTGCTCGAGAGCTTGAACGCCTCGGGGCCCGCCTGCTTGCCCTGACGGTACGGCGCGAGGGCGGCGATGGCGGGGCGGATGCGGGGCAGGATCGGGTCGGTCACGGTTCCGAGTCTAGAGATTCCGAGATCATGACACCCGCTGACATCTCAGGCCGGGCGTGTGAGACTGAGAGGACTATGCGCTTCATCATCAGAGTCGTCGTGAACGCGTTCGCCCTGTGGGTGGTGACGCTGATCCCCGCCTTGCAGGTGACCGTGACGGCGTTCCCGCCCGGCGAGACGCTGCAGCTCGTGCTCACCCTGCTCGCCGTCGCCGCGATCTTCGCGCTCGTCAACACGATCATCGGCACCGTGGTGAAGATCGTGGCGTTCCCGCTCTACATCATCACCTTCGGACTGATCGGCTTCGTGATCAACGGCTTCCTGCTGTGGCTCACCGCCTGGATCACGCAGTCGTTCGGCTGGGGTCTCACGGTCGGCGACTTCTGGTGGGGCGTGCTGGCCGCACTGATCATCTCGGTCATCAACGGCGTCTTCGGCTTCATCCTGCGCCCGCAGGAGAAGCGGGCGCGCCGCGACTGATCGACCGCCGCCGCCCGCTCGTTCAGCGCATCGCCGACACGAGTCCGGCGATCACCACGATCACCGCGATGCCCGCCCACGCGAACGCGAGGTACTGCATCGGGATGAAGAACAGCGTGTGCACGTTGTAGGCCTTCTTGGTCTGCTCGACTTCGTGCGCGAGCACGGCATCCGCCATCTGCCGCGCTTCCTCGAGAGACGTGGGCTGCGGCTGACCGGGACCGAGTGAGAACCGTCCGGTCGCGACGAGTTCGTCGAGCTGAGCGCGGCGGCCCTGAGCCCAGGCGTCGATCTTGCGCTGCGGACCGGTGCGGTTCATGGCGATACCCGTGAACCAGGTCGCTGCGGCTGCGCCCAGGAGGCCGACCGCGGCGGTGAAGGGCAACGCCGCATCTGGAACGAGCGTCGACGCGAGCCCCAGGAAGAGCATCATGGCGACCGCGGCGTAGATGAACGCCAGAATCCCCCACCCGCGCCAGATGATCATCAGCATTCCCCCCGGTCGTGCTCGCTCCCGACGCGCATGCGCCGTTGCGCACCACCCTATCCATTCCGCTCAGCGTGATACTCGGTCCTCTCGATCTTGACGGCCTCGTTCAGGCCCGCCCAGAAGTCGTCGAGGGACTCGACCCGGGGATCGCCCGACTTCTCGGCCAGCTCGGCCGTCTCGATGTACGAGTCGAGCATGTGCGTGTCGAGCAGCAGATCCTGCAGTCCGGCTCCGGGGTCGCCCTCCCTCGTGACCGTGAAGCTGCCGGGGCTTCCGCTGGCGCCGGGCGATCCCCCGCCGGACAGACTGCTGACGACGTCGTCGGTGTGCCGGAACTGCACGAGGATCTGGTCGTCGCCGACGGTCGGCTCGACCGGGCTGCCTGCCGTGATCTGCACGTGCACATCGAACTCGCTCTCCATCGAGAGATGCGCCGCGATCATTCCCGACTGCGAATGCGCCACGATGTCGACCTCGTCGCCCGGCCGCGCGCCCGCAGCATCGAGGGCATCGAGCGTCGCCTGGTACGACGCCGACGTCTTGCCGCCGTACAGCTCGGTGTTCGACGCCATGTCCCATGGCTCTTCGCCGCCGAAGCCGACGCTCTGCGTGCCCTTGAGGTACGCGACGTACTTCGCGCTGCCGTCTTCCATCGTGTACTTCTCGACGGCCACCTGGGCGCCGTCGCTCTGCGGCATCCGCCGGAAGGCCTCGGGAATGCTCACCGGTGCACCGGTCGGCGACGTGGTCTTCACCGGGCACACCTGGACCTTGTGGAACAGGTGCGTGAGACGCATCCCCGGCCAGATCTTGCCGAAGCCGGCGTGGGTGCCGACCATGCCGCCCATGCCGAACAGCACGCCCAGCCCGCCAGGGATGAACTGGCTGTCGAGCCCCTCGAAACGAGCATCCTCCCAGCCCTGCACGAGCATGGTCGACATGTCCACCACGCGAGGCTCCGCTTCGGCGAGCGCCTCCATCCGCAGATACAGGGCGTCTGCGGCGGCCCGATCGCTCAGCGCCAGCGCGTCGGCCTCGGCCTTGAGCTCGGTGTACTCGTAGACGTCGGCCATGAGCCGCGTGCCGACGACGGCCGACTCGCAGTCCGCGCGGAGCTGGTCGGCCGCGTCTCCGCTGGCCCACAGAGCGACAGTGTCGACCTGTTCGCTGAGGCCGGCGGTGCCGACGACGAGCTGATGCGCGGTGCGGATTGCGGAGCACGCGTCGTCGAAGTCGCCTCCCAGTCCCACCATCCGCGCCGCCACGTCGCGCAGCGCCGCGGGATCGACCGAGATCGCCCCGCCGTAGCCGATGTCGATGCCGGCACTCACGACAACGCCCGATCGAGTTCCCAGGCGCGGCTGCTGAGCCGGCCGACTTCGACACCGGCCGCCGTCTGGAACGCCGCGAGCGTGTCGTGAAGCGCCCTCACGCCGTCGGACTGCCACTCGGTGTCGACCGTGAGACCGACGAGCGCGGCGCCTGCGGCGTTCAGGGCGGAGATCGCCTCGTCGACGGCGGACGCCGCCTGCAGGCAGGCCCAGGCGTCGGCGGAGGTTCCGGATTCTGCGATTGCGAAGGAGTGCATGCCGACAGCATCCGCTTCCCGGACCCGGCTCCGCTCCCGGAAATCGGCCGATCCGCATGTTCTGTGGAGAGCCCGTGACCGAGGCGGACTGTGCAGGAAGACAGCACGACCGGCAGAATGGGTGAGTGATGTCCCCGGATCCCTTCCGCGTGCTCTTCGTGTGCACGGGGAACATCTGCCGATCGCCGATGGCGGAGGTGGTGTTCCGCGATCTCGCCGAGCGCCAGGGACTCGGCACGCGCATCGTCTCGCGCAGCGCGGGAACCGGCGACTGGCACCTCGGCGAGCGGGCCGACGAACGCACGATCGAGTCTCTCGCGCGTCGAGGTTACGACGGCTCTCAGCACCGGGCCAAGCAGTTCACCGCCTCGTCGTTCGCCGACAACGATCTGATCGTCGCCCTCGATCGCACTCACGAGCGCATCCTGCGCGAGTGGGCGCACGACGAAGACGAAGAGGGAAAGGTCACCCTGCTCCTCGCCTTCGACCCGGATGCGTCGACCCAGGACGTGCCGGACCCGTACTACGCGGGCACCGAGATGTTCGATTCCGTGCTCGGTATGATTGAGGCGGCGACCCGCGGCCTGTTCCGTCAGCTCGAACCGGCCCTCCGCGCCCCTCGCACGCCCCGCGCTTAGGGGCCCTATCAGGAGGACTCCCCTGACTTTCCAGCCCTCTCTCCCGCCGCAGCCCCTGAGCCCTCTCGACGGCCGCTACCGCTCCGCCGTCACCGGCCTCGCCGACTTCCTCTCGGAGGCGGGTCTGAACCGCGCTCGCGTCGAGGTCGAGGTCGAGTGGCTGATCGCGCTCACCGACCGCTCGCTCTTCGAGACCTCACCGCTGTCGGATGCCGACAAGGAGCGCCTGCGCGCCCTCTACCGCGACTTCGGACAGGCCGAGATCGACTGGCTCGCCGAGAAGGAAGCCGTCACCCAGCACGACGTCAAGGCGATCGAGTACCTGGTGCGCGACCGCCTGTCGACTCTCGGGCTCGACGCGATCGCCGAGCTCACGCACTTCGCGTGCACGAGCGAGGACATCAACTCCGCCTCGTACGCGCTCACCGTGAAGCGCGCGGTCGAGGAGGTCTGGCTTCCGGCTCTCGACACCGTGATCGCGAAGCTGCGCGAACTCGCCGTCGAGCACGCCGACGCCGCCATGCTCTCCCGCACGCACGGTCAGCCGGCGACCCCGTCGACCATGGGCAAGGAGCTCGCCGTCTTCGCGTGGCGCCTCGAGCGCGTGCGCGGCCAGATCGCGGCATCCGACTACCTCGCGAAGTTCTCGGGCGCGACTGGCACGTGGTCCGCCCACCTGGCCGCCGACCCGGATGTGAACTGGCCCGAGGTCGCCCGCGAGTACATCGAGGGCCTCGGTCTCGGCTTCAACATCCTCACCACCCAGATCGAGTCGCACGACTGGCAGGTCGAACTCTACGACCGCGTACGTCACGCAGGCGGCATCCTGCACAACCTCGCCACCGACATCTGGACCTACATCTCGCTCGGCTACTTCGCGCAGATCCCCGTCGCCGGCGCGACCGGCTCGTCGACGATGCCGCACAAGATCAACCCGATCCGCTTCGAGAACGCCGAGGCGAACCTCGAGATCGCAGGCAGCCTGCTGAACTCGCTGTCGCAGACCCTGGTGACCTCGCGCATGCAGCGCGATCTCACCGACTCGACGACGCAGCGCAACATCGGGGTCGCGTTCGGCCACTCGCTGCTCGCCCTCGACAATCTGCGCCGCGGACTCAACGCGATCTCGCTGTCGCGCGACGTGCTGCTCGCCGACCTCGACGTGAACTGGGAGGTCCTCGCCGAGGCGATCCAGACCGTCATCCGCGCCGAGGTCGTCGCCGGACGCTCGACGATCAGCGACCCCTACGCGCTGCTCAAGGAGCTCACGCGCGGTCACCGCGTCGGCGCCGCCGACCTCGCGGAGTTCGTCAAGGGGCTCGAGATCGGCGATGCCGCGAAGCAGCGCCTGCTCGAGCTGACCCCCGCGACCTACATCGGCATCGCCGAGCAGCTCGCGAAGTAACCCGGATGGACAGCGCACAGCTCGCCGGGGCGACGCTGCCGCTGCGTCGCACCGGAAGCCGGTACGACGTCGAGGAGGTCGACGCCTTCCTCGCGCGGTGCGTGGACGCGCTGAGGTCCGGGGAGCGCGGGTTCCGCCCCGCGCTCCGAGTGGATGAGATCGTGCTCGCCCAGTTCCGGAACGTGCCGTTCTTCGGCGCCGGCTACGACGCGGATGCAGTGGACAACCTGCTCGACGAGGTCAGCGTGCGGCTGCGCGCGTACGACCCGGAGTCGGCGCAGGAGAAGGCGCAGGAGGCCGAGCTCCGCGCCATGCTCGACGACATCAAGAAGCGCCCCCGGAGCTGACCCGCTCTCCCTGCGTCGCGCCGCCGCCGTCGAGTGCACGTGAACTCGTCGAGTGCACGGCATCCTCGCGCCGAGAACCCGTGCATTCGACGACTTCACGTGAAGCCGACACGACCCTGGGGCGCGAGAGGGAGCTAGCGCGCCTCTCCGGAGTGCTCCTCCACGGAGTCGCGCGGCATGAAGAACGCGGCAGCCAGGGTGAGCGCCGCGACGACGGCGGCGCTCACGAAGACCCAGACGGATGCCGAGACGATCGTCGCGGGATCGTCGGGCCCCGCGCCGCGAGCGATGACCGCGTTCGAGATCGCCCCGAAGACGGCGACGCCGAGGGCGCTGCCGGCTGAACGGGCGAAGGCGTTCATGCCCGTCACGGCTCCGCGCTCGCCCCAGCCCACCGAGGCCTGCGCCGCGATGAGCGTCGGCGCGGCGCTCCAGCCCAGTCCGAAGCCCAGGACGAACGCGATCCCTGCGACCGAGAACGGGTTCGGCCACGGCGACACCGCGGCGAGGGCGATCGCGGCGATCGTCGTGATGCCCATGCCGGTGAGGGTCGTGCGGCGGAAGCCGATGCGCAGGTACAGGCGTCCGGCGTTGGCCGCCGAGATCGGCCAGCCGAGCGTGAGCGCCGCGACCGCGAGGCCAGACAGCAGCGGGGCGATGCCGATCGACCCCTCGAGATAAGCCGGCGCGAAGCTCGTGACGCCGGTCATGAGAGCGCCGATGCCGAGCGACACGATGGTCGTGGTGAGGATGAGCGGCCGGGCCGCGAGCCGCAGATCGACGATCGGCTCTGCGGCCCGGCGCTCGACCAGGCCGAACGCCACGAGCGCGAGCACACCGATTCCGAAGCACAGAGCGCTCGGCGCCGAGATCCAGTCCCAGGCGTTGCCGCCCTCGAGCATGCCGAGGATCAGGCCGGTGAGGCCCACGGTGAGCAGTGCAGCGCCGGCGTAGTCGATGCGGTGCTTCTGCGTCTGCATCTTCTCGTGATATTCGCGCAGCAGCATCCATCCGGCGATCAGACAGAGCGGCACATTGACCCAGAAGATCCAGCGCCAGGCGTCGAGCTGGGCGAAGATGCCGCCGAGGGCGGGACCGACGACCGACGAGATCGCCCACACCGAGGCGATGTACCCCTGCACCTTGGCGCGCTCGGCCACCGTGTAGATGTCGCCCACGATCGTCATCGACATCGGCGCGACCGCGCCGGCTCCGAGACCCTGCACGATGCGGAACAGGATCAGCGCGGGCATGCTCCACGCGACGCCGCAGAGGATCGATCCGAGCAGGAACAGTCCGATGCCGAGCAGGATGATGGGCTTGCGTCCCACCGTGTCGGCGAAGCGCGAGTAGATCGGAACGCTCACCGCCTGCGCCAGCAGGTACACCGAGAACAGCCACGGGAACTGCTGGTAGCTGCCGAGGTCCCGCACGATGCTGGGCACAGCGGTGGCGAGGATGGTCGCATCGATCGCGATGAGGCCGGTCGACAGCATGAGCGCAGCGAGCACCGGACCACGCTCGGATCTCAGCCCGATGGAGGCGCGGTCGACGGAGGCGGTCACCACAAGGACAAGGCGCGAGCGGCCTGCCGTATTCCTTCGACGACGACGGATGCCGCGACGCGAGCGGGACGTGCCCGCGAAGAGGCTATGAAGCGGAGGGCCCGCCGGTCGAGCCCGTGGTCGCGTCGTCGTCGGACTCGGCGTCGTACAGCACGGGACGGTCGATCGTCTTGGTGACCTTGTTCGGATCGACGGCCAGGATCAGCATCGACAGCATCAGCAGCGTCACGATGAACGCGCCGCCGCCGACGACCAGACCCAGCGCGAGGGGCGTGAGCCCCTGGTACGTGCCGTCGATGATCGCGTTGTTGACTCGGGCCGTGAAGGCGCCGGTGGAGACCAGGGTCACCAGGGCGGCGAACACGCCGCAACCCAGGGCGATGCCCAGCAGGTGCAGAGGCCGCAGGATGTCCCGGCGGGTGGGCTTCTCGTCGCTCATCGCTCTCCTCCGGGCGCGATCTCGCTCGCGCTCCGTTCGTTCTCGGATGCCCTGGCGATGGCATCCGCTCGCTGCGGGGTGAGACCGGCGATGCCGAGGAAGACGGCCACGATCGCGGCGTATCCGCCGAACATCCCCACCCCGAGGATGATGCCGGTCAACAGGAACTCGCCCGCGTCTTTGATGGCGTACGGCTGCGTGAGCCCTGCGGGGATCGCGAGAAGCGCGACGCCGAGGATAAGCCCGAAGGCGCCCACCGTGATCGAATCGCGTGCGGTCTGCTCACCGACGCGCCGCGCGCGGAGACCCGCGATCAGCTCGATCGCTCCCGTGATCAGACCCCATGCGACGACGACGCCGAAGAACACGTCGTTCGTGCGCCAGGCGGGAACGCCGCCGGCCATGCCCGCGAGGAGGTCGACGGCGGCCAGCATCACATACGGCCAACGTCCGCCGGCGGGGAGCACCAGCCATGCGGAGAGCGCGAGCACCAGGGCCGTCGCGATCGCGAATCCGCTGAAGACCGACAGGCCGATCGCGGCCGAGTGGTCGGGAGAGAAGGTGATCATCGCTGCGGCCGCGGCGGCGAACAGCGCGCGCACGAGTTGAACGTTGCGCACGGTGAACGTGCGAGCAGGGGCAGACATGACGGTTCTCGGTCCTCCGGGGTGGTGTTCCCAGTCTACGCGCGGGCGCGAGACGCCGCCGCCGGAGACGTTCGTGGGGTCCGGGCGGATCTCCCCAGATCGTCCACCGGACCCCACGAGATACGCAGCGAGGGGGGCATCACTGCGTGAAGCTGTTCGTCCGCAAGGTCGGGCACCCTGCTTGCGCCGAGACAGCCAATCGACCCCACGAAGTGCGCCCGGTCCCCTGAGACGCATGCGTGCGGTCGTATGCTCACTCTAGAGCGCAGTTCTTCACATACCGGAGGGGGTCTGTGATGAGTTCGAGAAACGAACTCCGCAGGGCGCGGGCGGATGCTTTCGCCAGCGCCCTCCGTGACGGCATCAACGCGCGCGGGGTCACGCTCGCCTGGCTGCAGGAGAACCTGCGGCTGCGCGGCAACACCGTGTCGATGGCCACTCTCAGCTACTGGCGCTCCGGAGCACGGCGCCCCGAGGGGGCACAGTCGATGGCTGCTCTGGGCGATATCGAGTCGCTGCTCGGTCTCACCGCCGGCGCCCTCACAGGGCTGCTCGGCAGCACCAAGCGAACCGGTCCGCTCGGGCCGAACCAGTTCCCGATCGACGAGGCCGCTCTCGAGCAGATGGTGAAGGACGCGTTCGCCGCCCTCGGCACGCCCTACCCCGACACCAGTCGCGAGGTGACCACGCACTCGGTGACCGACGTCGACGCCGACGGCAACGTGTCGCACTGCATCACGCGCAGCGTCGTGCAGTCGACGGTGGGCACCGTGACCGCGATCCCGTTCCTCGAACTGAGCCCCGGGGTGAGCACGCCCGCCCCCGTGCTGTCCGCCGTCTCGGGCGGACGCATCTCTGCGCGATACTCGCATCCGAGCGGCGAGGTGCACGGCGCGCTGTTCGAGCTCGAGGCGCCGCTGACGGCTCCCGGCACCGCGGTGATCGAGTGGTCGGTCGGCTTCCCGCCCGGCTACCCGCCCACACAGGAGACCGGCCATGCGGTGGCCCGGCAGTGCCGCGAGCTGATGGTGTGGACGCGCTTTCACCCTGATGCGCTGCCCGACTGGGTGGAGGAGAAGATCGAGACGCCGACCGGCATCCGCCTCGCTCCGCTGTCGTTGGCCGGCCGCACCTCGGTCCATCAGGTGCGCAGGGCTTTCGGACCGGGAGCGATCGAGCTGCGCTGGGGATACGGTGAGCGCGCGGATCAGCCCGGCTGATCACCCGTAGCGACGGGACGACCGGGTGTGTTCGACCACTGACTCCATGAGCCGGGGTAGACCTTCAGCGGAATGCCCACCTCGTCGGCGACGAGGGCGGTGTGCGCGGCGGTCACGCCAGAGCCGCAGTACGCGGCGACCGGGATGCCGGGGGTCACGCCGACCCCGGCGAAGGTCTGCTGCAGCGTGTCCGTGTCGAGGATCTTGCCGTCGGCATCGAGATACGCCGCCATCGGCACGTTGAGCGCTCCGGGGATGTGCCCGGCCGCCGGATCGTAGGGCTCGGTCTCGCCACGGTATCGCTCGGGGGCCCTCGCGTCGAGGAGGATGCCGGATTCGGGGAACGCGGCCGCCTCGTCGATCGAGATCGCATCCGCGCCGATCTCCTCGAGAACCGCATCGCCCGGTACGGGCACGACGTCATCGGTCGCGATCTCGAACCCGGCGGCCTTCCACGCACGGATGCCGCCGTCGAGCACGCGCACGTCGACGCCCGCCTGCCGTAGCAGCCACCATGCACGTGCAGCTCCGAGACCCTTGGAGTCGTCATAGGCGATCACGATGTCGCCGTGGTTCACACCCCAGCGGCGCGCGGCGTTCTGCAGCTCCTCGGTGGACGGGAGCGGGTGCCGGCCGTCGGCGGCTTCGCCGTGCGTGGCGAGTTCGGTGTGCAGCGGAACGAAGACGGCCCCCGGCACGTGGCCGGAGAGGTACTCGCCGCGCCCGTCCGGACGATCGAGGCTCCAGCGCACGTCGATGACGCGCACCGGGGAGCCCGAGGAGAGGAGGCCTTTCAGCTCGGCGGCGGAGACGAAGTTGCTCATGATCCCGAGCGTACCCGGGCTCGATGAGCCGTCGCCCGCCACGGATGTCGGCGGGTTCCACAGATGTCAGCCGAGAACGGCGATCCGGACCGGCATCCGTGATCTGGGCCGACAAGTGCGCCGAACGATATCCTCGATTCGGCAGATCGAGAAAGGCTCCGTATGCGCTCCCGTCTGCGTCTTCTGCGCTTCCGCCCTCAGGAAGCCGCCCTCGTCGCGATCACGGCGGTGTGGGGCAGCACGTTCCTCCTCGTGCACTGGGCGATGGAGCATTCGGGTCCGTGGTTCTTCATCGGCATCCGCTTCCTGGTCGCCGGGCTCATCAGCGTGATCATCTTCCGCCGCTCGATGCGCGGCATGCGCTGGTCGGACATCGGCGCCGGCGCCGCGATCGGCCTGATGATCCACCTCGGCTACGGCCTGCAGACCGTGGGGTTGCAGACGATCGAGTCGAGCACCTCGGGCTTCATCACCGCGATGTACGTGCCGCTTGTGCCGTTCGCGCAGTGGGCCGTGTTCCGCAAGAGACCGCCGGCGATGGCGTTCGTCGGGGCCGGTCTGGCGTTTCTGGGTCTTCTGCTGATCGCGGGCCCCGAGGCGATCGTCACGCTCAGCCTCGGGGCCGGCGAGGTCGCCACGCTCATCGCCACGCTGCCGATCGCTGCGGAGATCATCCTCATCAGCGTGTTCGCCGCGAGGGGCGTCGACCTCGGGCGCGTCACCGTGGTGCAGCTGTTCACGGCCGGTCTGCTCGGCATCCTCACGATGCCCATCGCGCGCGAGGCGGTGCCCTCGTTCAGCTGGGTGTGGGTCGGCGCGGCCGTGGGGCTCGGGGCGGCGAGCTGCGTCATCCAGCTGACCATGAACTGGGCGCAGAAGTCGGTGTCGCCGACCCGCGCGACGATCATCTACTCGGCGGAACCGGTCTGGGCAGGCGTGGTCGGACGCATAGCCGGAGAGCGCCTCCCCCTCACCGCGCTGATCGGCGGCGGACTCGTCGTGCTCGGCATCCTGGCGAGCGAGCTGCGCATCGTCCGCCGCCGCGCAACGCCGGTGGACGACGACTGTTCCTGACGGGGGTCCGGATGCCGCCTCGTGACGCACCGGGAATAGATCCGCACGAACCCCGGGTTGCACCCGACATGATTGAAACTTCAACCGTCGTTCCGGTCGTCACCGAGCGGACTCGCGTGCGAGTGCCGATGCAGTTCGCCGACGGGTTCGCCACCACGGCCGACGTGATCACGTTCGACGGTCTCGTCGACGGCCGCGAGCACCTGCTGCTCGGTCTCGGCGATTGGCGCGCGGCGCTCGAGCGCGCAGCCGACGGCGGCGAGGCTCCTCTGGTCCGCCCGCACAGCGAATGCCTGACCGGCGACGTGTTCGGCTCCCAGCGCTGCGACTGCGGCCCGCAGCTGCGCGAGGCGGTCGAGCGCATCGCGGCCGAGGGCGGATTCCTGCTCTACCTGCGCCAGGAGGGCCGGGGCATCGGCCTGTACGCCAAGCTCGACGCCTACGCGCTGCAGGACACGGGTCTCGACACCTACGAGGCGAACGTCGCCCTCGGCCACGGCGAGGACGAGCGCGATTACACGGTGGCCGCGCAGATGCTGCAGGCGTTGGGCGTCGACACCATCCGCCTGCTCAGCAACAACCCCGACAAGGCTCTTCAGCTCGAGGTCCTCGGCATCCGCGTCGCAGAGAGCGTCCGCACGGGGGTGCACCTGTCAGAGGCGAACACCCGCTACCTGCAGGCGAAGCGCGACCACACCTCGCACACGCTCGACCTGTCCGCAGCGTGAACGAGCGGCGGCTCGATGACGCCGAGATGGCGACGTGGCTGCCGACGATCCGGTTCGTGCAGTTGCTTCCGCAGGTGCTCGATCGTGCGCTGAAAGCCGAGACCGGCCTGAACCACGCGCACTACGCGATCCTCATCACCCTCGCGAACGACTCGGAGAAGGCGATCCCGATGACCGAGCTCGCGCGCATCGCGGGGCTGAGCCGCTCGCGTCTCAGCCACGCGATCGACTCGCTCGAGGAGCGCGGGTGGGTCACCCGCACATCCTGCAGCAGCGACAAGCGCACGCTCACCGCAGCCCTGACGGATGCCGGACGCGAGCTGCTCCGATCGGCGGCGCCCGTGCATGTGGCGCAGATCCGCGAGCTCGTGCTCGACCCCCTGAGCGCCGAGGAGCGCGAGCAGCTGGGCAGCATCGTGTCGAAGCTGCTGCCGGGCATCACCGCCGCCCTGTAGGCGCGCTCGTTCGGGAGGGGAACTCACTCACGCTCGGAAGGACGGATGCCGTCCTCGTGCCCGCTCGTTCGGGAGGAGATCTCACGTTCCGAAGGACGGATGCCGTCCTCGGCTCCTCCCGAACGTGCGATCTCCTTCGGAACCCGGGCTCGCGGAGCAGTCCCCTCCCGGGCCGATTCTGCGGGCATCATCACGCTTCGGGGATCACCCGGCCGAACGTCTCGAGCGTGACGACCTCGGGTTCGGGTCCGCGGCGCACGCCCGTGTCCAGAGCGTCGATCGCGGCGAGCTCGTCCTCGGACAGTGCGAAGTCGAACACGTCGAAGTTCTCGGCGATGCGGGCCGGACGAACCGACTTCGGCAGCGCCGAACGCCCTTGCTGCAGGTGCCAGCGCAGCATGACCTGCGCCGGCGACTTGCCGTGCGCTGCGCCGATGGCCTTGAGCGTCTCGTCGTCGAAAGCGGACGCTCCGCCATCGCGATATGCGGTGATGCCACCGATCGGCGACCACGCCTGTGTGACCGTTCCGGTCACGGCATCCGCTCGCTGCACCTCTCGCTGCTGGAAGTAGGGATGCACCTCGATCTGGTTGACCGCGGGGACGATGCTCGTCTCGGCCGCGAGCTGTACGAGGTGGTCTGCCATGAAGTTGCTGACCCCGATGGCGCGCACACGGCCGTCGGCGAGCAGGGTCTCGAGCGCCTTGTAGGCGCCGAGGGTGAGATCGAAACGGGTGGGCAGCGCCTGGTGCAGGATGAAGAGGTCGAGCCGGTCGACGCCGAGCTTGCCGGCCGACTTGTCGAAGGCGTGCAGGGTCTCGTCGTAGCCGAAGTCGCTGATCCATACCTTGGTCTCGATGAAGATCTCCTCGCGCGAGATGCCGCTGCGGCGGATCGCCTCGCCGACTTCGCGCTCGTTGCCGTAAGCGGCGGCCGTGTCGATCAGACGGTAGCCGACCTCCAGCGCCGACCCGACCGCATCGACGGTCTCCTCGGGCGCGGCCTGGAAGACGCCGAACCCGAGGGCCGGCATCGTGACTCCG
Organism: Microbacterium sp. ZW T6_19; assembly: GCF_044987465.1. Classification (NCBI taxonomy): domain Bacteria; kingdom Bacillati; phylum Actinomycetota; class Actinomycetes; order Micrococcales; family Microbacteriaceae; genus Microbacterium; species Microbacterium sp. ZW T6_19. Next base: position 28,513 of record NZ_JBJDRH010000005.1, read on the forward strand.
TTGTTGAGGGTGATGTTCATCGTCATCCCCCCAGTGTGGGCGCAGTTGTGCGGGAAAGGGAGGTCCTGATGGAACCCCCGTCACCGGCAGAGTGGTTGCGCCAGTACCTGTCTCGCGCGAGACGAAAGGCGTAGCGTCGACGGCATGGACACACGCAGCGACGTGCGCGAATTCCTCTCGTCGAGGCGCGCGCGCCTCACCCCCGATCAGGCGGGCCTTCCTGCGTTCGGCGGCAATCGCCGGGTACCCGGGCTGCGCCGCGAAGAGGTGTCGCTGCTCGCCGGGGTCAGCGTCGACTACTACACGAGGCTCGAGCGCGGTGATCTGTCGGGCGTATCGAACACCGTGCTCGATGCGCTCGCCCGCGCGCTGCAACTCGACGACGCCGAGACCGCGCATCTGTTCGACCTCGCCCGCACGGCCAACGCCTCACCGGTGGCACGCAAGCCGCGCAAGAAGGCCACCGGGCTGCGCCCCAGCATCCTGCGCCTGCTCGACGCGATGACCGAGGCGCCCGCCGTCGTGCGCAACAACTACTTCGACTACCTGGCGGGCAATGCGCTCGGGCGCGCCTTGTATCTGCCGGTCTTCGCGTACCCGGCGCCGAACAGTGCGCGTTTCGCGTTCCTGGATCCGGCAGCCCGTGACTTCTACCCGGAGTGGGAGCGCAACACACGTGAGCTCGTCGCCGCCATGCGGGGCGACGCCGGTCGCGACCCGTACGACAAGAAGCTCACCGATCTGGTCGGCGAGCTCTCGACGCGCAGCGAACGGTTCCGCACGCTGTGGGCGGCACACGACGTGCGCTACCACCGCACCGGAACCAAGCGCATCAACCATCCGATCGTCGGCGAGATGGAACTGACATACGAGGCGTTCGAGCTTCCCGCCGATCCGGGCCTGCAGCTGTCGACCTACACCGCCGAACCCGGCACGTCGTCGGCGGAGAAGCTGACGCTGCTGGCCAGCTGGGCGGCGACGGATGCTGCGGCACCCGCTTCGACCGGAGCCGACACCGCTTCGCCCGCATCGGCCCCCGACCACGCCGAGGCCTGATTCGCGCCCCGACGCATTCAGCCGATGCACTCCGGGGGCGACGCGCCAGATCGGGGGCCCGTTTCGCGATTCCGTCCCCCGATCTGGCGTGTCGACCCCCGTTCTGCTCTGAGCAGAACTGCTTCGACCGAGGCGCGGGTGCGGATTATCGTGAGGCATGGCCGACATCGTCCCGTTCCCCCATGCACCCCGTCGTCCCGCCGACCCGGAGCCGCTGTGGCGGCAGCTGCTCGGCGATCAACTGCGCCGCCGCCGACATGACCGCGAAGAGACGCTGACCGAGACCGCCGAGAAGGCCGGAGTCTCACCGCAGTACCTCTCGGAGGTCGAGCGTGGGCTGAAGGAGCCGTCGAGCGAGATGATCGCAGCGATCGCGGGGGCGCTCGACACGTCGCTCATCGAGCTCACGAGCTCGGTCGCCGACGAACTGCGGTCGGCGCCGGCATCCGCCGCCGTGTCCTCCGGACGCGGAGCCTTCGCGCTGGCCGCCTGAGCCTGCCCGTCATTCGGCCGGACGCCGGCTCGCATTCACCGGCATCCGCCTCGCATCCGCCCTTGGGGCCGTCCCCGGCCACACCGCTCCCGGGGACGACACGCCAGATCCGTGGACGAGACCGCGAAACGGTCCCCCGATCTGGCGCGTCGGCCCCCGAAGTAGGGCGCCCGGGGAGCGGTCGCCCGTACCGCTCAGTCGCGCGCGCCCAGCACCGAGTCGATCAGCCCGTACTCCAGGGCGGCGGATGCGGTGAACACGCGGTCCCGGTCGGTGTCGGCGCGGAGCTCTTCGAGCCTGCGGCCGGAATGCCTCGCGAGCACAGACTCCATGTCGGCACGCACCCGCACCACCTCGTCGGCCGCGAGGATCAGGTCGGGGATCGCCCCGCGCGACTGCCCGGCCGGCTGATGCAGCACGATGCGGGCGTGCGTGAGCGCCGACCGCTGACCGGACGCACCGGCCGCGACGAGCAGAGCCGCCGGGCCGATCGCCTGTCCGACGCACGTCGTCGCGATCGCGGGGCGGATGTGCTGCATGGTGTCGTAGATCGCCAGCGCCGCGCCCGGATCACCGCCTTCGCTGTTGATGTAGAACTGCACGGCGCTCTCCGGACTGTCGGCGTCGAGGTGCAGCAGCTGGGCGATCAGGGCGTTCGCGACTCCGGCGTCGATACCGGTGCCGAGGTAGACGACCCGCTCGGCGAGCAGGTGCGAGTAGACGTCCATCACGCGTTCGCCGCGCGGATGCTGCGCGATGACGTTCGGGATCGTGTAGCTGCTCATGCGTCCACCCCCAGGCCGACACGAGCCTTCCGCCGCGGCATCACCTCGGCGAACGACGAGACGATCTCGTCGATGAAGCCGTAATCCTTCGCCTGGGGCGCGGTGTACCAGCGGTCGTGCAGGGAGTCCTCGAAGATGCGCTCGCGCGGCTGGCCGGTGTCGTCGGAGATGAGCCCGAGCACGGTGTCGCGCATGTGCCGCAGATCGTCCGCCTGCGTCTCGATCTCGACAGCGGAGCCGCCGATGCCCGCCGACCCCTGATGCATGAGGATGCGTGCGTGCGGCAGCGCTCGGCGCTTGCCCGCAGCGCCCGCGGAGAGCAGGAACTGCCCGGCGCTGCAGGCGAGGCCGAGTGCGAGGGTCGAGACGTCGTTCGGCACGAGCTTCATGAGGTCGCGGATCGCGAGCATCGACGGCACCGAGCCGCCGGGCGAATGGATCCACAGGGCGATGTCGGCTATCGGGTCCTCGACCGACAGGGTGAGCAGCTGCGTCATCAGCAGTGTGCCGTTGTCGTCGTCGAGGGCTCCGTCGAGCACGAGGATGCGCTCGTGGAACAGCGCCCTGCGGGCTTCGGGTCCGAACTGCGGGATGGGGTTCTCTTCGCTCATGGGCCCAGCATCCCCCGCTCCTCCCGACCCCGCTCCGGAATCCGCCCTGAGCGGCTCTGCCGACAGCGGAGCCGGGCTGTAACACCCCCGACTCACGACCCTCCTACCCTCGGAGACATGGCGAAGCAGAAGGAACCGACATGGTCGGAAGACGGGCTGAACTTCCGCACGCGCAAATGGGTTCGGCCCGAGGATCTCAACGCGAACGGCTCGCTGTTCGGCGGAAGCCTCTTGAAATGGATCGACGAGGAAGCGGCCATCTACGCGATCGTCCAGCTCGGCAACCACCGGGCGGTGACCAAGCACATCTCGGAGATCACCTTCGAGGCATCCGCGGTGCAGGGTGATCTGATCGAGATCGGCCTGAAGGCCACGCACTTCGGCACCACCTCGCTCACGATGCGCGCGGTGGCTCGCAACATGATCACGCGCAAGCGGATCCTCACGATCGACAAGATCGTGTTCGTGAGCCTGGGCGACGACGGCAAGCCGACGCCGCACGGCTACCGCGAGACCACCTACGACCGCGATCGGATGCCGACGGAGCACGCGGTGACCGGGACGATCCGCCTGCCGTAGCGGGGTTGCTCTCAGCGCACCGCGTGCAGCTCCTCCGGGGCCGCCCCGGCGGTCTCGTCGGCAGGCAGTGTAGCGAAGGCCCGGGCGAGATCGGCGATGAGATCGTCGGCGTTCTCGAGTCCGATCGACAGCCGCAGCACGTCGGCGGCGGGACGCGCCTCCGGCGGCACCGGCCGGTGGGTGAGCGCCGCCGGATGCTGGATGAGCGAGTCGACTCCGCCCAGCGACACGGCGTGCGTGAACAGCTCGGTGGCGGAGGTGACGGCGGATGCCGCGGCGAAGCCGCCCCGCATCCGCATCGCGATCATCGCGCCTGTTCCGCGCATCTGTCGTTCGAGGATGCCGTGCTGATCCCCGTCGAGTCCGGGGTAAGACCCCTTGCTTCTAAGTCCGGGGTAGAACACCTCGGCGACCTCCGGCCGATCGATCAGCCACTGCACGATGCGACGAGCGCTCTCCTGCTGGGCCCGCATGCGCACGGGCAGGGTCGTGAGCCCGCGGTGCAGCAGGTACGCGCCGAGCGGATGCAGCAGTCCTCCGGTGACGGCGCGCACCCGCCGCAGCGCCTCGGCGGTCTGCTCGCTGCACGCGACCACGCCGGCGATCACGTCGCCGTGCCCGCCGAGGTACTTCGTCGCGCTGTGCAGCGACATGGCCGCGCCCAGGTCGATCGGGTTCTGCAGCACAGGCGTCGCGAAGGTGTTGTCGACGACCACCGGAACGCCGCCGGCCTGCGCGACGACGGCCGCGATGTCGGCGATGTCGAGTGTGGGGTTCGCCGGGGTCTCGACGACGACGAGACCCGTGTCGGGTCGGATGCTCGACGCGACCTCGTCAGGCTCGCAGTACGTGGTCTCGACCCCCAGCAGCCCGGAGCCGAGCAGGTGATCGGTGCCGCCGTAGAGCGGACGCACAGCGACCACGTGGCGCTTCCCCGCGGCGGCGCCGTGCGCGAGGATGACCGCGGTCATGGCCGCCATGCCCGAGGCGAATGCGACCGACGCCTCCGCGTGCTCGAGCTCGGCGAGCGCCTCTTCGAAACGGGCGACCGTGGGGTTCCACAGCCGCGCATAGACCATGCTGCCGTCGGCCGGCGGGCGTCCGCCCGTGGCCATGGCCTCGTACGACTCGCCGCCCCGTTCGATGTCGGGAAGCGGGTTCGTCGTCGAGAGGTCGATCGGCAGCGCATGGACCCCGAGACCTTGGAGGTCGGAACGGCCGCTGTGGACGGCGACGGTGTCAGGATGCAGCGGTGCAGTCATGCTTCCACGTTGCCTGAATCTCAACGAATGCGCTCTGATTCGACAACATCCGTGATCAGTCGTGTGATTCTCGCTATTCTGAGCCGACACAGGCATCCGAGGAGGGATACGGTTGGCGAAAGCGCAACTCGATGAGGTCGATCTCGAGATCCTCGCGATCCTGACCCGCGACGCCGAGATCACGAACAAGTCCCTCGCGCACCGGCTGGGTCTCGCCGAGTCGACGTGCGCACACCGGGTGCGGGCGCTGCGCGAGCGCGGCGTCATCCGCGACACCCGCATCCGCGTCGACGGCGCCGCCCTCGGATTCCCGCTGCAGGCGATCATCAAGGTGCGTCTCGCGAACCACACCGGGGAGAAGGTCACGGCGCTGTTCGACGCGCTGGTGAGCATCCCTCGCGTGCTGCAGGTGTTCCACGTCGCGGGGGTCGACGACTTCCTCGTGCACGTCGCCGTGCAGGACGCGACGGCGCTGCGTGACATCGTGCTCGAGCACATCACCGTCCATCCCGTCGTGCGCGGCACCGAGACGCAGCTCGTGTTCGAGCTCCGCGACGGCGGCGGGCTTCTCGCGCGCTGACCCGCGTACGGATCGCGGAGCCGATGACGAATCGCGGATGCCGTCACGCAGAAGAATCCGTGAATCGTCACCGCATCCGCGATTCGTCGCGCCGCGCTCGCGCGTCGCCGCGGCGAACGCCAGGATGGAACCGGCACATGAAGCAAAGGAGCACCGAATGAGCCGCAGAGCCACCGCAGCGACGACCGCGATCCGCGACATGCGCGACTTCCTGTTCGCGAACGCCACCGACTACGAGGCGGCGCGGGCGGGCTTCTCGTGGCCGCGCCCGAGCGAGTTCAACTTCGCGCTGGAGTGGTTCGACGTCGTCGCCGGCGAGAAACCCGACCGCCCCGCCGTGCAGATCGTCGAGGCCGACCTGTCCCTGCACGCATGGACCTACAGCGAACTCTCCGCCCGATCCGACCAGGTCGCGAACTGGCTGACCGGCATCGGCGTCCGCCGTGGGGACCACGTCATCGTGATGCTCGGCAACATGATCGAGCTGTGGGAGGTGATGCTCGCGATCACCAAGATCGGCGCGGTCTCGATCCCCACCTCGACGCTGCTGTCGGCATCCGATCTGGCCTACCGCATCGAGCACGGCCGCGCTCGCGCGGTCGTGACCCTGGGTTCGCTCGCGAGCCGGCTCGACGGCGTCGACGTGCTGCGCATCGGCGTGGGAGACGACGTCCCGGTCGACTGGATGCGGTTCGAGGACTCGGCGGACGCGCCGACGGCGTTCGAACCGGAGGCGGCGACCCCGGCATCAGACACCGCCCTGCTCTACTTCACGAGCGGCACCACCAGCCGGCCCAAGCTCGTGCAGCACACCCACGTGTCGTACCCGATCGGGCATCTGTCGACCATGTGGTGGTTGGGCGTGCGGCCCGACGACGTGCACCTGAACATCTCCTCCCCCGGCTGGGCGAAGCATGCGTGGTCGAGCTTCTTCTCGCCCTTCCTCGCCGAGGCGACCGTGTTCGTCTACAACTACGACCGCTTCGACGCGAACGCCCTCATGCAGGTGATGGACGCGCATCACGTGTCGACGTTCTGCGCTCCGCCGACGGTGTGGCGGATGCTGATCCAGGCCGATCTCGGCCGGCTCACCCATCCGCCGCGCGAGCTGGTGGGGGCCGGAGAGCCGCTGAATCCCGAGGTGATCGAACGGGTGCAGGGCGCCTGGGGTGGCACGATCCGCGATGGCTTCGGACAGACGGAGATGACGGCCTGCATCGGCAACTCCCCCGGCCAGCCCGTCAAGATCGGCTCGATGGGCCGACCTCTTCCGGGCTATCCGGTCGTGCTGCTCGACCCGGTGACGGGTGCTGTGGCGGATGCCGAGGGGGAGATCGCCCTCGACCTGTCGCAGCCGCCGCTCGGGCTGATGGCCGGCTACTACGACGATGCGGACAAGACGGCGCAGTCCCGCGCCGGCGGATTCCACCACACCGGCGACATCGCCACGCGTGACGCGGAGGGCTATCTGACCTACATCGGGCGGGCGGATGACGTCTTCAAGGCCTCCGACTACAAGATCTCGCCGTTCGAGCTCGAGTCGGTGCTGCTCGAGCACGACCTCGTCGTCGAGGCGGCCGTGATCCCCAGCCCCGATCCCACGCGGCTCGCGGTGCCGAAGGCGTACGTGTGCCTTCGGGCGGATGCGACGGATGCCGAAGCGGATGCCGCCCGCGCGATCTTCGCCTACGCACACGACCGCCTGTCGTCGCACCTCTGGGTGCGGATCATCGAGTTCGTGCCGGAACTGCCCAAGACCATCTCGGGCAAGATCCGTCGCGTCGAACTGCGTGCGCGCGAGGCGGCACGTGTGGGCTCGGGAGACGAGGCCGGCCAGCACCGCGACCGGGACTACCGCTGAGACGCGTCGAACCAGGGGGGCGGACGGGCACGCCGAAGAACGGCGTCAGTTAGCGCTGGATCAGGCCGCGCGCACCGGATTCGATCGTGCCAGCACGGGCACCGACGTCGTCGTGGGAGCAGAAGCCGTCGTCGGCGCTTCGGCGGGAGCATCGGCGTCGGCCTTGCGCCGGGGCAACTCGATGCCCTTCGCATTCATGACCCCGCGCACCACCGCACCGATCGCCAGCATGCCCACGAGCGCGGCGCTCGACAGCAGCAGCGGCATCCACTGATTAGCGAATCCGGCCACCGAGCTGAGCATCGCCGCGGGGATCCAGATTCCCACAGCTCCACCACACAGGCCACTGGCCCTTCGCACGATCGCGATGCCGGCGACCAGAGCGCACAGCCCTGCGATCACCGCTCCGACCACGCCGATCGGCACCATGATGGCCGCCAGATCGCTGGCCACCCTCCATGTCGTCATGACGACCCCCCGTCAACGGACCTTCCGCACCTTCGAAGTTACGCCGATCCTCAGACGTCGGCATCCCTCTGAAGGATGATGTTTCCTACAACGACAGGTTAACGCCGCCTCAGTCGTGAGCGCTTCACCACGCGCAGGGGCTGCGTGACGACGGCATCCACGACCATCGAACCGTCGACGGGACCGACGATCGCGATCGCCGAGGTCTCGGTCGCCTCGACCGGGTTCACGGGCATGCGCCCCAGGTCGCGGTGCGCGCGGATGTACGCCGGCACCAGCAGCAGGATCGCGCTGACCCAGGCGAGCGGGTTGCTGAGCGCGACGCCTGTGAAGTCGATCATCGCGCCGAGGATCACCGCGGCGGCGACGCGCGCGACGAGCTCGATCACGCCCGTGACGGTCGGCACCAGCGTGTGCCCGAGTCCCTGCAGCGCGCCGCGCAGCACGAACAGCACTCCGAGCGCCCAGTAGCCGAGCCCGTTCACGATGAGCATGAGATGGGCGAGCTCGACGACGTGATCCGAGCCGTCTCCGACGAACAGGCGCACCATCGGCACGCCGAACGCGATGATGAGCGCGCCGATCGCCGCACCGCCCGCGATCGCCATCCAGGTCGCCTCCACGACGCCCCGGCGAATGCGGTCTGGGCGTCGGCCGCCGAGGTTCTGCGCGGCGTACATAGACACCGCGAGCCCCAGCGACGACAGGAACGCGACGCCGAGGCTGTCGACGCGTGCACCTGTCGTGTAGGCGGCGACGGCCTCTGCGCCGAGCGTGTTCAGGGCGACCTGCACGGTCAGTGTGCCGATCGCGATGATCGAGGCCTGGAAGCCCATGGGCAGGCCGAGACGCAGATGCTCGGCGATGTCGCCGCGTGTGATCCTCCAGTCGATCCGGCGCAGATGCAGCAGGGGAAGGCGGCGACGCACGAACTCGAGGCACAGCAGCACCGAGACCGCCTGCGCGACCACGGTCGCGATCGCCGCGCCCGCGACGCCCCACTCGAGCGGTCCGACCATGAGGATCACGAGACCCGCGTTCAGGGCGCACGAGACCGTGAGGAAGATCAGCGGAGTGCGGGAGTCGCCGATCGCCCGGATGATCGCCGAGAGGAAGTTGAAGAACATCGTCGCGCCCGCGCCGATGAAGCTGATCTGCGTGAAGACCGTGGCCTCGGCCATCAGCTCGGGAGGCGTCTGCAGAAGCGCCAGCAGCGGCGCAGAGATGAGGGGCGCGACGATGGTCAGCACGACGCTCGTGATGCCGGTCAGCAGCACCCCGGTCGCGACGGATCGCCGCACGGCGGCGTCGTCACCAGCGCCGAACGCCTGGGCGATCGGAATCGCGAAACCGCTGGTCAGGCCCCACGCGAAGCCGAGCAGAAGGAAGAGCAGAGGTCCGGTCGCGCCGACGGCGGCGAGCGAGTCGACGCCCAGATGGCGCCCGACGACGATCGCGTCGACGAACTGGTACAGCTGCTGGACGACGTTGCCGAGCAGGAGAGGGACGGAGAAGGCGAGGATGACACGCCACGGGCGGCCCGTGGTGAGGGAGGTGGCCATGAGGAAGCGGCTCGCAGAACTGAGGGGCGGATCGGGGGACGACCAGTTTATCGAATCGATTCGGCAAGCGGTATCCCGAACCGTCGAGCCCGACTCGCACAGCACACGTTGACTTCGACACTCGAACCGATTCGACCCGACGACGCCGCTTCGTGTACGAATGAGAGCGGACACATCGGGGAATCACGAATTGATCACGAACACTTGACTTCGAGACTCGAACTCAAGGAAAGTATCTCCGGAGCGAGTCCCGAACGACCGGGATTCTGGTCTCGGGGCAAAGGCGCCGAAGACGCATTGCACAGCGAAGGAGCTCGTGATGAAGAAGAAGTACGCACTGGCGGCACTCGGCCTGGTCGGGGCGCTCGCCCTCGCCGGCTGCGGTGGAGGCGGAGCCGGATCGACCGGCGGATCGGGTGGTTCCGAAGGTGCCGACAAGGGCGACATGCTCATCGGCGTCTCGATGCCGACGGAGACCTCGGAGCGCTGGATCGCAGACGGCAACGCCGTGCAGTCCGGCCTCGAAGACGCCGGTTACCAGGTGGAGCTGCAGTACGCGGGTGACGACATCCCCACCCAGGGTCAGCAGATCGACCAGATGATCACCAAGGGCGCCGACCTGCTGATCATCGCCGCCATCGACGGAACGGCCCTGTCCTCCCAGCTCGACGCCGCAGCGGCAGCGAACATCCCGGTCATCTCGTACGACCGCCTGATCCGCGACAGCGAGCACGTCGACTTCTACGTGACGTTCGACAACTACAAGGTCGGCGTGCAGCAGGCCACCTCGCTTCTCACCGGACTCGGCGTCCTCGACGCCGACGGCAAGGAGACCGGCGAGAAGGGCCCGTTCAACATCGAGCTGTTCGCCGGATCGCTCGACGACAACAACGCCCACTTCTTCTGGCAGGGCGCGATGGACACGCTGCAGCCGTTCATCGACGACGGCGTCCTCGCCGTTCCCTCCGGCCAGGTCAAGATCGAGCAGGCCGCGACCCTGCGCTGGGCGCAGGAGACCGCGCAGAAGCGCATGGAGGACCTGCTCACCGCCACGTACGGCAACGGCACCAAGCTCGACGGCGTGCTCTCGCCCTACGACGGCATCTCGCGCGGCATCATCACGGCACTGCAGGGCACCGGCGGGTACGGCGCCACCATCGCCGACGGCCTGCCGATCGTCACGGGTCAGGATGCGGAGATCGCATCCGTCGCTCTGATCAACCAGGACGTGCAGTTCGCCACGATCTTCAAGGACACCCGCAAGCTTGCCGAGCAGTCGGTCGTCGCCGCGGAGGCCATGCTCGAGGGCGACGACCCCGAGGCCAACGACACGAAGACCTACGACAACGGCGTGAAGGTCGTGCCGTCGTACCTGCTGCAGTCGGACATCGTCTACAAGGACAACATCACCTCGCTCCTCGTCGACTCCGGCTACTGGACGCAGGCCGAGGTCGACTCGGGCGTCGCCGAGTAGTCTCCTCCCGTCGGGGCGTGCGGCCGGCAAGGCCGCACGCCCCGACTCTTCACGAAAGGACATCGGGTCATGACGACACCGGTTCTGCAGATGCGGGAGATCGAGAAGAGCTTCCCGGGTGTGAAGGCGCTCCAGGGCGTCAGCCTCGATGTGAACCGCGGCGAGATCCTCGCGATCTGCGGCGAGAACGGCGCGGGCAAGTCCACTCTCATGAAGGTGCTGTCGGGCGTGTACCCCCACGGCACCTATGAGGGCGAGATCATCTACGAAGGAGAGGAGGCGGCCTTCGGTTCGATCAACGACTCCGAGCAGAGGGGGATCGTGATCATCCACCAGGAGCTCGCCCTGATCCCCTACCTCAGCGTCGCCGAGAACATCTTCCTCGGCAACGAGCGGCGCGGGAAGAACGGTCTGATCGACTGGGATCGGGCGAATGCCGAAGCATCCGCTCTGCTCGCCCAGGTGGGCCTCGACGAGAACCCGACGACCCCTGTCGCCCAGCTCGGCGTCGGAAAGCAGCAGCTCGTCGAGATCGCCAAGGCGCTCTCGAAGAACGTGCGTCTGCTGATCCTCGACGAACCGACCGCCGCCCTCAACGACACCGACTCGGCGCACCTGCTCGACCTGCTGCGCCGACTGCGCGACGAGGGCATGACGTCGATCATCATCTCGCACAAGCTGAACGAGATCGCCGAGATCGCCGACCGCACCACGATCATCCGCGACGGCAAGTCGATCGAGACGCTCGACATGAAGGATCCGGCCTCCACGCAGGATCGCATCATCCGCGGCATGGTCGGCCGCGACCTCGCCCACCGCTTCCCCGAGCGCACCTCGAACCCGGGCGAAGAGGTGCTGCGCATCGAGAACTGGTCGGTGAACCATCCGACCCAGCCCGGTCGGGTCATGGTCGAAGACGCTTCGCTCACCGTCCGCGCCGGAGAGGTCGTCGGCATCGCCGGCCTCATGGGCGCCGGCCGCACCGAGCTCGCGATGAGCGTGTTCGGGCGCACCTACGGCAGGCACGCCCGCGGCAAGGTGTTCGTGCGCGGCAAGGAGGTCGACACCTCGACCACGAGCGCCGCCATCCGCGCGGGCATCGCCTACGCCACGGAGGACCGCAAGAAGTTCGGGCTCAACCTGATCGACGACATCCGGCACAACATCACGATGGCCTCGCTTCGGCTGATCAGCCCGGGCGGCTGGATCAACGCGAACCGCGAACTGCAGGTCGCAGAGCAGTACCGTGCCGACATGAACATCAAGAGCCCCAGCGTGCTCCAGCTCGTCGGCAACCTCTCCGGAGGGAACCAGCAGAAGGTCGTGCTGAGCAAGTGGATCCAGACGGCGCCCGACGTCCTGATCCTCGACGAGCCGACGCGAGGAATCGACGTCGGAGCCAAGTACGAGATCTACACGATCATCAACCGCCTGGTCGCAGAGGGGAAGGGCGTGCTGGTGATCTCCTCCGAGCTCCCCGAGCTCCTCGGCATCTGCGACCGCATATACACCCTGGCTTTCGGGAGGATCACCGGTGAACTCCCCACCAGCGAAGCCACACAGGAGAACCTCATGCACCTCATGACCCTCGAAAGGACGGCCGCGCGATGACCGGCGTCAGCAACCTCTTCAGCCTCGCCACGCGGAACCTCCGTCAGAGCGGCATCCTGGTCGCCTTCATCGCGATCGTCGCGTTCTTCGCGATCCTCAACCCGACGTTCCTCTCGCCGGGCAACCTCACGAACATCGTGCTGCAGTACTCGTACATCCTGATCCTCGCGATCGGCATGGTGATCGTGATCATCGCCGGGCACATCGATCTGTCGGTGGGATCGGTCGTCGCCCTCACCGGAGCGACGGCAGCCGTCATCGTGATCCGCGGGCAGCAGCCGTGGTGGGTCGGCGTGCTCGCGGCGATCGCCGTCGGCCTGCTCGTCGGAGCCTGGCAGGGCTTCTGGGTCGCGTACGTCGGGATCCCCGCGTTCATCGTGACTCTGGCGGGCATGCTGCTGTTCCGCGGCCTCACCTTCATCGTGCTCAGCAACGTCTCGCTGTCGCCGTTCGGCGGCACCTACTACTCGATCGCGAACGGCTTCTTCAACGGGTTGCTCGGCGGATACGGGGTCGACGTGTTCACGCTCGTGATCTTCGCGATCGGCGTGGTCGGCTACGCCGTGTGGCAGGTGCGCAGCCGCCGCTCGAAGCTCGCGCACCAGCAGTCGGTCGAGGCTCTCGGCTGGTTCATCGCGAAGATCGCCCTCATCGCGGCCGTGGTGATGTGGTTCGGCTACCAGCTCGCCACCAGCCGCGGCCTGCCGTTCGTGCTGATCATCCTCGCCGTGCTGATCATCGCCTACTCCGTGATCACGCAGAAGAGCGTGTTCGGCCGCCACGTCTACGCGATCGGCGGCAACCTGCACGCGGCACTGCTCAGCGGCGTCAACGTGCGCAAGGTCAACTTCTGGATCTTCGTGAACATGGGACTCCTCGCCGGCATCGCGGGCGTCGTGTTCTCCTCGCGCACCAACGGCGCGCAGCCGGGCGCGGGAAACATGTTCGAGCTCGACGCGATCGCCGCCTGCTTCATCGGCGGTGCGGCGGTCACCGGCGGTGTCGGCCGGGTCGGCGGCGCGATCGTCGGCGGCCTGATCATGGCCGTGATGAGCAACGGCATGCAGCTGATGGGACTCGACCAGGCGACCCAGCAGGTCGTCAAGGGCCTCGTGCTGCTGATCGCCGTGGCCTTCGACGTCTGGAACAAGCGTCGGGCGGGCGCCGCCCGTTGACCACGATGACGGCGTCGACCCGCGATATGCTCCCGCTATGAGCAGATGGTCCGGCGGATCCCAGTCGGGGTTGCGCGAGGCCAACACCGCGAAGATCGTCGACGCCGTCAAACGCTTCGGCGGGCTCACCCAGGTCGAGCTCGCCGAAGCGACCAGCCTGTCGACGGCGACCGTCTCGGCCATCGTCAAAGAGCTCAGCCTCTCGGGTCTCGTCGAGACCCACCCGACGTCGCGCAGCGGCCGCCGGGCGCAGCTGGTCACGATCGCCCGAAGGGCAGGTCTCGTCGCCGCGGTGCAGATCGGCAGCCGCAGCATGCGGGTGCGGCTGTCGGATGTCGGGCAGGACGTGCTGGCCGACCGGTCGATGCCCTTGCCGACCGATCACGCCGAAGACACCGTGCTCGATCGCATCACCCTGCTCATCATCGACATGCTGGGGATGATCGCCGCCGACCCCGGCGACCTCATCGGGGTGTGCATCGCGCTGCCGGCGCCGGTGGATCCGGCCACCGGACTCATCGCGTACCGCGGGGTCATGCGCCGGTGGGAGACGCAGCCCGTCGCCGAAGTCGTCGAGCAGCGCATCGGCTGCCCGGTGCTCGTCGAGAAGGATGCGAACCTCGCGGCCCTCGCCGAGGCGACGCTCGGCACGGCCCGCGACGTGAAGGACAGCCTGTTCGTGCACGCCTCGTACACGATCAGCGCCGGCGTGATGCTGAACTCGCAGATCTACCGAGGGCGCGCCGGGACGGCCGGCGAGATCGGCCACGTGCAGGTCGACCCGGCGGGCTCCATCTGCGCCTGCGGACAGCGGGGCTGCCTGGAGACGATCGCCGGCGCCGAGGCCGTCACCGCACCGCTGCGGGCCACATTCGGTCAGGTGACGTTCAAGGACGTCATCGCCCGGGCGGCGGCGGGCGACCCCGGATGCGCTCGCGTCGTCTCCGACGCCGCCACCGCTCTCGGACGCGTGGTCGCCGCAGCGCATCAGTCGCTCCCTCCCGAGGTGATCACCGTCGGCGGCGAGCTCGCCGAAGCCGGCCCCATCTTCCTGCTGCCCTTCGCGACCGCCGTGCGCGACAACGCGCCCCAGGGGCGCACCCCCCGCCACGACCCGGTGCCCTCCTCGTTCGGCAAGGACGCCGTGCTGGTCGGGGCGACGATCCACATCCTGCAGTCGACAGACCCGTCTCAGCTGCTCGAGGACCGCTCATGAGCCTCACCGCTGCGCAGGCCGAGCCCCTGCTCACCCTGCGTGGGGTCTCGAAGAGGTTCGGGGCCGTCGAGGCCCTCACCGACGTCGATTTCACCGTCAACGCCCGCGAGGTCGTCGGTCTCGTGGGCGACAACGCCGCCGGCAAGTCGACTCTCGCGAAGATCATCGCCGGCGCGCTCACACCGACCTCGGGCGAGATCCGCATCAACGGCGAGCGCGTGGAGATCTCGAACCCCGCGGAGGCGAATCGGCTGGGCATCGCCACGGTCTTCCAGGACCTCGCGGTGTGCGAGAACCTCGACGTGACCGCCAACGTGTTCCTCGGGCGCGAGCTGCGCACCCACAACGGCATGCTGCGCGAAGGCGAGATGGAGCAGGCGACCAGACAGGCGCTCAGCGACCTCGCCGCGAACATCCCCTCGATCCGCTCGCCACTGAACACCCTCTCCGGCGGCCAGCGTCAGGCCGTCGCGATCGCCCGCACGCTCATCAGCCAACCGCGACTCGTCGTCCTCGACGAACCCACCGCATCACTCAGCGTCGCGCAGACCGCCGACGTGCTCACGCACATCGAGCAGCTCCGCGAGCTCGGTCTGGGCGTGGTCTTCATCAGCCACAACATCGCCGACGTCCAGGCGGTGTCCGACCGCGTCGAGGTGCTGCGCCACGGCCGCAACAACGGGTCGTTCGCGAGCCAGGACGCCGCCTACTCCGACCTCATCGCCGCCATCATCGGGACCTACCGCGGACCGGACTCGAACCGACGGCGCTGACTCGCGGCGGATGGCGGCGAGGGTCTCGGAACGATCGGAGGCGAGCTTCTCGCGGCGCAACGATCGGCCGGCGCCGTGTGCGCCCCGGCCGATCGCAGGCCTCAGGCGGATGCCGTCGGCGAAGAGGCGGACGGCTCCCCAGCGCCCTCGGTCCGCCTCGACTGCTCCGCTTCCCTGACGACCTCCTGCACGACCGGCGAGTCCTCTCCGATCTCGCGCTGCAGCTCGTGGGCGAGCGAGTCGAGCTCGGCCCCGCCGGCCATCATGCTGGTCAGCTGCGAGAGGGAGATCTCTTCCTTCTCGAAGTTGCCGATGCTCGTGCCGCGGTTGAGCAGCAGGAACCGATCGCCGACCGGATAGGCGTGGTGCGGGTTGTGCGTGATGAAGACGACGCCGAGTCCTCGGTCGCGAGCCCTGGCGATGTACTTCAGCACCACACCGGACTGCTTCACGCCCAGCGCCGCAGTCGGCTCGTCCAGGATCAGCACCCTGGCCCCGAAGTACACGGCGCGGGCGATCGCGACGCACTGGCGCTCTCCGCCGGAGAGCGTGCCGATCGGCTGATTCACGTCGCGCAGGTCGATGCCCATATTCGCGAGCTCGGTGTACGTGATCTGCTTCATGCGCTTCACGTCGAGCCGCCGGAGCGGGCCCCATCCCGTCGTCAGCTCCGACCCGAGGAAGAAGTTGCGCCAGACCGGCATCAGCGGCACCACGGCGAGATCCTGGTAGACCGTCGCGATCCCGGCATCCAGCGCCGCCCGAGGCGACGAGAACGTCGCCGGCTCGCCATCGACGAGCAGTTCGCCGCTCGACGGCGTGTGCGCTCCCGCGAGCATCTTGATGAAGGTCGACTTGCCGGCGCCGTTGTCGCCGAGCACGCACGTGACCTGTCCCGCGTTCACGGTCGTGCTGACGCCGGCGAGCGCGTTCACCGGCCCGTAGCTCTTGCCGATGTCCCGCACCTCGACGACGGGAACGGCCGTGCTGAACCCGCTCATTTCACTCCTCCCGCTCGCAGCCGCACCCAGTGGTTCAGGAACACCGCGAGCAGCAGCATCGCCCCCAGGAACGTGCGCAGCCAGTTCGTGTCCCACTGGGCGAAGGTGATGCCCTGGAAGACCATGCCGTAGATGAGAGCGCCCAGCGCCGCCCCGATCGCCGATCCGAATCCGCCGGTCATCAGGCAGCCGCCGACCACCGCGCAGATGATGTAGATGAACTCCTGGCCGACACCCGTGTTCGCCTGCACCGTCGAGGTGCGGAACAGCGAGATCATCCCCACCAGCCACGCAGCACCGGCCGTGACCATGAACAGCCCGATCTTGGTCCGCAGCACCGGAACACCCACCTGACGCGACGCGGTCGCCGCTCCGCCGACCGCGAAGATCCAGTTGCCCGGTCGCGTTCTCAGCAGCACCCACGTGGCGACGGCCGTGACGACGAACCACCAGAGCACTGAGACGTAGAACGTGCCTCCGCCGATCGAGATCGACGAGCCGAACAGCGGCTGGATGCTGTCGTAGTACGGCACCTTCGTCATGCCCTGGATGGCGACCTGTCCCGTGATGAGCTTGGTCACTGCCAGGTCGATACCGGCGAGCACGAAGAACGTGCCGAGCGTGATGATGAAGCTCGGAAGGCCGGTCTTCATGACGAGGAAGCCGTTCAGGGCGCCGATCGCGAGGGCCAGCACCAGCGAGACGAGTACCGCGACCCAGATGTTGAGCCCGTACTTGGTGGTGAGGACGCCGACCACGAGTGCCGTGAAGCCGGTGAGCACACCGGCCGACAGGTCGAACTCGCCGCCGATCATCAGAAGCGCGACAGCCACGGCCATGATGCCGAAGGTCGACGCCGATTCCAGCCAGACGCCCGCCCCTGCGGCCGTCATGAAGCTCTTGGTGTAGACCGAGAAGAAGATCATCACCGCCAGCGCGGCGACGAGTGCGCCCATCTCGGGCCGTACGAGCAGGTTGCGCAGGGGGCGCCGTTCGAGACGCGGCCTGTTCCCCATCGTGACGATGTCGGTCGTTGTCATCTTCAGTCCTTTCACACCGGAAGGGGGCGGGACCCGCCCACCCCCTGACGGATGCTTAGCGCGTGCCCTTCTTGGCGAACTCCGCGACCTGTGCCGCGTTGTCCTTCGTGACGAACGCAGGTCCGGAGTAGACCGGCTGACCGCCTCCGATGTCATTGCCGTTGGTGCTCTTGAGGTACAGCGCCGTCACCCCGAGGAAGCCCTGGACATAAGGCTGCTGGTCGACCGCGAAGAGGATCTTCCCGTCGGCCACGGCTGTCACGACGTCTTCCGAGAGGTCGAAGGTCACGACCTTCGCCGCACTGCCGGACTCCTCGACCGCGCCCACTGCGTCGATCGCGTACTGGCCGCCCAGCGTCAGCACCGCGTCGATGGTCGGGTCGGCCTGCAGCTTCGACTTGATCGTCGCCTTGACCTCGGCGTCGTTCGTGCCGTCGACCTGCAGGTTCGCCATCGTGCCCGCGAACGCCCCCGCCGCAGAAGAGCAGCGCTCCTCGAGGCCGATGTTGCCCGCCTCCTGGATCACGCAGAGGGCGTTGGTCGCACCCTCATCGCTGAGGCGCTCACCCACCGCGGCACCGGCGATCGATTCGCTCTGTCCGATGTGCGTGATGGCGCCGAACTCGGCGAACTTCTCGATGCCGGAGTTGATGGTGACGACGGGGATGCCCTCGGCGACGGCGCGCTCGACGCTCGCCTGCACGCCATCGGGATTCGCCATCGAGACCACGATCCCGTCGACGCCCTGCGCGATCGCGTTGTCGATGAGCTGCGACTGCTTGGCCGGGTCGGGGTCGGAGTTGTACGTGATGGCGGCGCCGTAGTCGGAACCGGCCTGCTCCGCGCCGGACTTGACGCGATCCCAGAATGCGTCGCCGGGTGCTGCGTGCGTGACCACGGCGTAGCTCAGACCCGAGGACTCCGTGTCGCCGCCGCCTTGGGTGTCGGTCGTCGGTTCCTGCCCTGTTCCGGAGCATGCCGAGAGCAGCAGCGCGGCTGTCGCGGCGATCCCCAGAACGCCGATGAGGCGCTTCTTCATTTCGGTTTCCCTTCGATGCGGATGCTGTCGACGTCGACGCGTCCCACATTGATGACGTCGGTGTCAGGGCGAGTTTGGCATCGGCGACTTTAAATGTCAATACATTCTGTCAACATCTCCATTCGGGGTATACGCTGTGTCCAACGGAAGGAGTCGCCCGTGGTGACGAAGAAGCACATCGGCGTCGGTCTGGTCTCGGTCGGATGGATGGGGCGCCTGCACTCACGTGCGTACCTGGAGGCGCATCGGCACTACCCCGAGCTGCCCGTCGTGGCCGATCTCGCTGTCGCCGCCGATCCGGATGCCGGTGGGCGGGAGCATGCCGTCGACGTGCTCGGCTACCGCGAGACCGTGTCTGACTACCGCGAGCTGATCGCACGTCCCGACGTCGATGTCGTCTCCATCTGCTCTCCGAACTTCCTGCACCACGAGATCGCGCTGGCCGCGATCGGCGCCGGCAAGCCCTTCTGGATCGAGAAGCCGATGGGCCGCGGAGCCGGCGAATCGCGAGAGATCGCGCAGGGCGCGCTCGACGCGGGTCTCGTGACCTCTGTGGGCTTCAACTACCGGCACGCCCCGGCCATCGCGCACGCCAGACGCCTGGTGCGCGAAGGCGCGCTCGGCACCATCACGAACGTGCGCGTGGCGCTGCTCGCCGACTACTCGGCCGACCCCGACGGCGCCCTCACCTGGCGGTTCAGCCGCGACCGCGCCGGCAGCGGCGTGCTCGGCGACCTGCTCTCGCACGGGGCTGACCTCGCGCAGTACATCGTCGGCCGGATCAGCTCCGTCAGCGGGCTCACCGAGACCTTCATCCGCACCCGCCCCCTGCCCTCCGCAGGCGCCGCGAGCCACTTCAGCAAGGGCGCCGACGACGGGCCCCGTGGCGACGTGGAGAACGAGGACTACGCCGCGATCCTCGCCCGTTTCGATTCCGGCGCGGTCGCCGTGCTGGAGTCCAGCCGCGTCGCGATCGGCCCCCGCGCCGAGTACCGCATCGAGGTGTATGGCACGAAGGGCTCACTGCGCTGGGACTTCCAGCGGCTGAACGAGCTCCAGCTCGCCGATGACACCTCCGGCTATCGCACCGTGATGGCAGGTCCCGACTACGGCGACTTCGCCCGCTTCCAGCCGGGCGCCGGCACCGGCATGGGCTTCGACGACCTGAAGACCATCGAGGCGTCGCTGTTCCTGCGCTCAGTCGCAGAGGGCAGGCAGCTCGCACCGTCCGCCTCCGACGCCTGGTCGGCGGCGGAGATCGTGGATGCGGCGCTGCGGAGCACGGCATCCGGGGCCTGGGAGACCGTGCCCGAGGTGACGGGGCCGACGACGTACGACGCGTGAGAAAAAGTGAGGCCGGCGCATCGCGCCGGCCTCACTCACCATCCGCAGAGCCTCAGGCCTCGAAGGCACTCCGGAACGCGTCGAGCGCAGCATCGGTGTCATGCCGCGCCCAGCCCTCGAGGCCGATCACGCCGTCGTAGCCGAGCTCGCGCAGCGCCGCGGCGATCGCCTCGTAGCGGATCTCCCCCGTGCCCGGCTCGCAGCGACCCGGCACATCGGCCACCTGGATCTCGCCGACCCACGGCAGCGCCTCCCGCACCAGCTCGATCAGGTTCCCCTCGCCGATCTGCGCGTGGTACAGGTCGAGGTTGAGCCGCAGCCACGGCGACTCCACGGCTTGCGCGAGGCGGAGCGTGTCGGCGGCGCGGGCGAACGGGGTGCCGGGGTGGTCGACGGCGGTGTTCAGGTTCTCCAGCGTGAACACGCGTCCCTCGCGCGCACCCAGCGCGGCCAGCCGCGCGAGGGTCTCTGCCGCGATCCCCCACTCGTGCGGGGTGACCTCGGTCTGCGGACGCACCGGCAGACCGCCGGGCGCGAGGCCCGTGCCGTGCAGGTTCAGCCGGGGCACATCGATCAGTTCGGCCATCCGCAGCGATTCCTCGGCAGTGGCCACCAGTTCGGCGATGCCGTCGGGGGTCGTGAGGTCGCCGCGTAGGTACCCCGTCATCGATGAGAACGTCGCCCCCGTCGCCGCAAGCGCCGCGAGGTCCTTCGTGCTCCAGTCCCAGATCTCGACCTCGAAGCCGCGCTCGTGCAGGCGGCGCACCCGCTCCACGAAGTCGAGGTCGGTATAGAGCATCTCCGCCGAAGCGGCTAGCCGGTACCGCGCGGTCTGCTCCGAGGCGCTCACGCCAGATCCACCGGCACGACGACGCGCTCGGTCGCAGAGCGCTGCGCGGCATCGGCGAGGATCAGGGCTGCCCGGCCGTCTTCGAACGTCGGGCTGGTCGATTCCTCTCCACGGGCGAGCCGGATGAACTCGTGCAACTCAGCGGCGTAGGCGGCGGCGTAGCGCTCCAGGAAGAACAGCTCGTACGGGGGCTTCGCCTCGACGGCCGACGCGTTCGACAGGCTGACGAGGCTCGTCGGCGCATTCGCGACCTGCAGCATCCCGGTGCCGCCGAACGCCTCGATGCGCTGGTCGTAGCCGACCGCGCTGTGCCGCGAGTTCACGATCGTGACGAGGGCGCCTGATGCCGCACGCAGTGTCGTGATCGCGGTGTCGAAATCTCCGTGCTCTGCGGCGCCGGCGTCGAAGGTCGTCGAGCCGGATGCCGAGACCTCGACGATGTCGGGCAGGAAAAACCGCGCCATGTCGAAGTCGTGGATCGTCATGTCGCGGAAGATCCCGCCCGACACCGCGACGTAGTCGGCCGGTGGAGCGGAGGGGTCGCGGCTGATGATCGTGAGCTGCTCGAGCGCGCCGATCTCGCCTGCGGCGACGCGAGCCCTGGCCGAGGCGAACGCGGGATCGAAGCGGCGGTTGAACCCGAGCGCGACCGGCACGCCGGCTGAGGCGATCCGCGGGCGCAGTGCTTCGACGCGGGCGATGTCCAGGTCGATCGGCTTCTCGCACAGCACGGGGATGCCGGCATCCACCGCCTGCGCGATGAGGTCGACGTGCGTCGGAGTCGGCGAGGCGATCAGTATCGCGTCGACCTCACCCGAGGCGAACACCTCGTCGGGGGTGTCGGTGGCCGTGCCGCCGAACGTCGCGGCCACACGGCGCGCGCCGTCGACGAACGGGTCGGCGACCCAGGAGAGCTGCGCGTCGGGGTCGGCGGCGATACTCGCGGCGTGCACCTGGCCGATGCGTCCGGTGCCGATCAGGCCGAAGCGGAGGGGAGCGTGTGACATCGTGCGGTCCTTCGTGGTGGATGGGACGTCACGCCCAGGGGCGCAGCGCCTCGCGGTTGCGGATCTGATCGGCCCCGCGTGCGGCGCGGAACTCGGAGAGGGAGACGTCGGGGCCGTTCAGCACGTCCTGCTCGACGACGATCCAGCCGTCGAAGCCGTGGGCGTCGACGGCGTCCATCACCCCAGCGAGGTCGATGTCGCCCTCGCCGAACGCGACGAAGGAACCCGACGACCAGACCTCGCGCATGCCGCCGCCCGCGGAGAGCACGCGGGTCAGCTCGCCGAGGTCGACGTCCTTCAGGTGCAGGTGGTTGATGCGGTCCCCCCACCGGTGCACGGCGTCGAGCGGGTCTCCGCCGGCGATGAAGAGGTGACCGGTGTCGAGGGTCAGGTCGACGTCGACGTTCGCGAGAAAACGGTCGATCTCGTCGGGGGACTCCACGAACGTGCCGGCGTGGTGGTGGAAGGTCGGCTCGAAGCCGGCGGCGCGCACGATGTCCGCGGCGCGTTCGGTGTTCGCGAGGAGCCGACCCCAAGCGGCCTCGGCGAGCGGGTCGACCTCGTCGCCGCGTCCCGGCGCTCCCTGGCGGAGCGCTGAGCCGCCGTCGGCGAGCGTGGGCAGCGGCAGCCGGTCCGGTCCGTCCTGCGCGGCGTCGGAGAAGGCGCGCAGCGCCTCGTGCAGCTCGGGCAGCGCGGCCTCGAACGCCTCGTCGTCCGAGAACGGCAGTTGCACCCAGCCGCCGGCGAGTTCCAGCCCGTGGCTCCGCAGCCGCTCTCGCAGCATCACGCCCTGACCGAAGAACCCGGACGGGCCGAGGTCGACGCCGCGGTAGTCGGACTCCGCGAGCGTCGCCAGCAGGTCATCGGGGCTGATCGTCTCCGCACCCTCGGGGGTCAACTCGAACACGCCGAAGCTCACCGGGGCACCGGCCACCGTCGCCTTCATGCCTCTCCTCCGTCTTCTGCGCCCAGCAGCGGACGCTGCGCCGTGCGACGCTGTTCGTATTCGCGACGCGCTCGTCGCGTCGACGGCAGCGATGCCTCCTCCGGCACCGGCACATCCCACCACCCCTCGCCGTCGGGGGCGTAGAGCAGCGGATCGCTCTCGATGTGGATCACGGTCGATCGCGGCGAGGCCTTCGCCGCGGCGAGCGCGGCCGACAGGTCGTCGATCGCGGATGCCGTCGCGGGGATCTCCACGACGTCCAGTCCGTAGCTGCGCGCGTTCATCGCCAGGTCGACCGGCAGCAGCCGCTCGACCTGTGCGGGGTCGTCCTGCATCCGATACCGCGTGCCGAACCGCTCCGACCCGACCGTCTCCGACAGGTGGCCGATCGAGGCGTAGCCGTGGTTCTGCACGATCACGACGATCAGCTTGATGCCCTCTGCGACGATCGTCGCGAGCTCGGAGCTCAGCATCAGGTACGAGCCGTCGCCGACCATCACGACCACGTCGCGATCCGAGCCGTCGGCGAGCGCGCCGCGCTTCGCACCGAGGCCGCCCGCGATCTCGTATCCCATGCACGAGAACGCGTACTCGACGTGATAGCCGAGCGGGTCGCGCACGCGCCAGAGCTTGTGCAGATCCCCGGGCAGCGACCCCGCGGCCTGGACGATCACGTCCTCCGGGTCGGTGGCCGCCTGCACCGCGCCGATGATCTCGGACTGGCCTGGTCGCGCGAGGCTCGAGGGGGCGAATGCGGCGTCGACCGCGGCATCCCACTCCCGCTTCTCCCCCGCGATGCGCGTCGCGTACTCCTCGCTCACCAGGCCGTCGGGAAGCGCCGCGGCGAGCGCCATCAGCGTTTCGCGCGCGTCGGCGATCACGGGCAGCTGCGTACCGTGCTTGTACGCGTCGAAGGAGGCGACGTTGATGTTGACGAACTCGACGCCCGGGTGCTGGAACGCGGTGCGGGACCCGGTGGTGAAGTCGCTGTAGCGCGTGCCGATGCCGATCACGAGATCAGCCTCGGCGGCGAGCCGGTTCGCCGCCGTCGAGCCGGTGGCTCCGACGCCCCCGAGGTACTGCGCGTGATCCCAGGCGAGGCTGCCGCCACCGGCCTGCGTCGTGCCGACGGGGATGCCGGTGACCTCGACGAGGGCTCGCAGCTGCTCCTCGGCGCCCGAATAGATCACGCCGCCGCCTGCGACGATGAACGGACGCTTCGCGGCGCGGATCGCTCGCACGGCCCGCTCCAGCGCTCCCCGCTCGGGGACGGGACGGCGCACATGCCACTCGCGCTCAGCGAGGAACGACAGCGGCACGTCGATGCCCTCGGCCTGCACGTCCTCCGGCAGTGCGATCGTGACGGCGCCGGTCTCGGCGGGGTCGACGAGCACGCGGAGGGCATTCAGCGCGATGGAGAACAGCTGCTCCGGCCGCTGCACGCGATCGAAGAAGCGCGAGAGCGGACGGAAGGCGTCGTTCACGGTGAGCCCGATGTCCCAGGGCTGCTCGAGCTGCTGCAGCACAGGGTCGGCCACGCGGGTCGCGAAGGTGTCGCTCGGCAGCAGCAGTGCGGGCAGCCTGTTCGTCGTCGCGAGCGCGGCGCCCGTGAGCATGTTGGTCGCACCAGGGCCGACGGATGCCGCGGAGGCGAACGTCGCCCTGCGCCGGTGCATGCGCGCGAATCCGACGGACTGGTGCACCATCGCCTGCTCGTTGCGGGCCTGGTGGTACGGCATGAGGCCGGGGCGCTCGACATCGAGCTGGCGCAGCGCCTGCCCGATTCCGGCGACGTTGCCGTGCCCGAAGATGCCGAACACTCCGGGGATCGTCCGCTCGCGGATGTCGCCGTCGACCGTCCACTGGTTCGCAAGGAACTCGATCAGCGCCTGGCTGACCGACATCCTCCTGGTCGCCGTCATCGCGGCCCTCCTTCGTCGTGCTCGTCATCGTTGTCGTGTCCGTGCGGACCGGCGGCCGCGAACGGCAGCCGTGGGTCGATCGGCTGCGACGCCCAGGCGTCGCGCACCCAGGCGTGCGCCGGATCGTCGGCGATCAGCCATTCACGTTCGGGATCGGGACCCGCCATCACGTTCAGGTAGTAGAGGTCGTAGCCGGGCGCGGCGACAGCAGGGCCGTGATATCCGTAGGGCACCAGGGCGATGTCGCCCGTGCGCACCATCGCGTCGATCTCGATGTCGCCAGCGGGAGAGGAGTATGTGCTGAACAGCCCGAACGCGGCATCCGCGCCCTGCACCGACCGATCCGCACGCGCCGCCTCGAAGTAGTAGATCTCCTCGAGCCTCGACTCATGGCCAGGCACATGCTCGTCGTGCTTGTGCGGCGGATACGACGACCAGTTGCCCGCGGGCGTGATGACTTCGCAGACGATCAGTCGCGCGGCATCCAAGGCCTGCGGCGTGCCGAAGTTGTGCACCTGACGGCTCGACGGCCCCGCTCCTCGGAGCTCGACCGGGGTCTCGCTCGCCGCGATCCTACGGGTCGGCCGGATCTCGGTCGTCGGAGATGATGCCACCGCGACTCTTCCGCTCCCGCGCACGGTCGCGGTCGCGTCGCACGAGAGGTAGAGCACGTCGGTCGGACCGTCGAAGACCGACGTCCGGCCCGTGAGCTCCACGGTCGACGCGACCCCCCGCTCGACGACCTCGACCGTGAAGCTCCCGGCGAGCGGCACGACGATGCGCTCCTGTCCGCCCTCGTCCACTGCGAGTGCGGTGCCCTCTTCCAAGACGCCGATGCGCAGACCCGTGTGCTGCCAGCCGGGGATGCCGTCGTCGACGACGCTCTCCCACCCCTCGCCGGCGAGCGCGCCGCGGCGATGGAACCATCCGGTCTCGTCGTTCATGCGCGCCTCAGCGATTCTGCGGGAAGCCGAGGTTGATGCCCTCGTGCGTCGCGGGATCGAGCCAGCGGCTGGTGACCGCCTTCTCCCGCGTGAAGAACTCGAACCCGTGCACACCGTACGCCTTGGCGTCGCCGAACAGCGAGGCCTTCCAGCCGCCGAAGGAGTGGTACGCGACCGGAACGGGGATCGGGACGTTGATGCCGATCATGCCGACCTGCACCTCGGTCTGGAAGCGCCGGGCGGCGCCGCCGTCGTTCGTGAAGATCGCCGTGCCGTTGCCGAACTCGCCGGAGTTGATGAGGTCGAGTCCCTCCTGGAACGTCTCGACGCGCACGATCGACAGCACCGGGCCGAAGATCTCCTCGCGGTACGCCCGCGACGTGAGCGGGATCTCGTCGATCAGCGTCGGTCCGAAGAAGAAGCCGTCCTCGTGCCCGTCGACCACGAAGCCGCGGCCGTCCACCACGATGCGCGCCCCGTCGGCGACCGCGATGTCGACGTAGCCCGACACCTTCTCGCGGTGCGCGCCGCTGATCAGCGGGCCGAGGTCGGGCTCGCCGTCGGCATCCCCCGCGCCGTTGCCCACCCGCAGACGGGATATCCGTTCGGTGATCTTTTCGATGAGCCGGTCGGCCACCGGCTCCACCGCAATCAGGACCGAGATCGCCATGCACCGCTCGCCTGCGGCGCCGTAGCCCGCGTTGATCGCCTGGTCGGCGACGAGGTCGAGGTCGGCGTCGGGGAGCACCAGCATGTGGTTCTTCGCGCCGCCGAGCGCCTGCACCCGCTTGCCGTGACGGGATGCCGTCTCGTAGATGTACTGCGCGATCGGCGTCGAGCCGACGAACGAGATCGACTGCACGACGGGACTCGTGAGCAGACCGTCGACCGCGAGCTTGTCACCCTGCAGCACCGTGAAGACGCCATCGGGGAGCCCTGCCTCGCGCCACAGCTCGGCCATCCAGAGTGCGGCGGATGGGTCCTTCTCGCTGGGTTTGAGCACCACGGCGTTGCCGGCGGCGATCGCGATCGGGAAGAACCACATCGGCACCATGACCGGGAAGTTGAAGGGGCTGACGATGCCGATCACGCCGAGCGGCTGCTTGATCGAGTACACGTCGATGCCGGTCGAGACGTTCTCCGAGTATGCGCCCTTGATCAGGTGCGGGAACCCGGTCGCGAGCTCCACCACCTCCTGCCCGCGGAGGATCTCCCCCATCGCGTCGGAGAGCACCTTGCCGTGCTCGCGCGTGACGATCTCGGCGAGCTCGCCTTTGCGGGCGTTCAGCAGCTCGCGGAACGCGAACAGCACCGCCTGACGCTTCGCGATCGACGTGGCGCCCCAGGCCTTCTGCGCACGCTCGGCAGAGGCGATCGCCTCGGCGATCTCCTCCTCGTCGGCCAGCGCCACCCGGCCGATCACGGCTCCGGTCGCGGGGTTGAAGACGTCGGCCGTGCGGCCGCTCCTCGAAGGCCGCGGCGCCCCGTCGATCCAGTGGCCGATCTGCGGCGCATCCGTGATGGCGGCGGTCGTGTCGGCGTTCGTCGTCTCGATGGTCATGGCGTGCTCCTCAGATCAGTGCGGGGTGGACGAGTCGGGCCGCGATGTCGACGGCCGCAGCGACGTCGCCGTCGGGCGGGTAGAGAAGGGTGCGACCGGCGGTGAGCCCGCGCACTCCGGGGAGGGACAACGCGTCCTCCCATGCGGCGAAGGTCTCGTCGGGGTCGTCGGGCGAGTCGCCGCCGAGCAGCACAGTCGGCATGGTCGTCGCCGCCATCACACGCTCCATGTCAGCGACGACGGGCAGCTTCATCCAGGTGTACGCGCTGCTGCCGCCGAGGCCGGCGGCGATCGCGATCGAGCGGATGACAGCGTCCGGGGTGAGGTCGTTGACGACGTGGCCGTCCTTCCACTCGCTCACGAAGGGCTCCAGCATGATGGGCAGACGAGCGGCGGCCGCCTGAGTGACGGCACGCGCGGTGGCCTCGAGCGTCGCCGAGGTCCCCTCGTCGTCGAAGTTGATGCGCATGAGCGTCTTCGCGAAGTCGAGGCGGGAGTCGATCAGGCTCTGCACGTCGTAGCCGGTGAAGCGGTCGTCCATCTCGAAAGATGCGGAACGGAGGCCGCCCCGGTTCATCGAACCGACCACGACCTTGCCGTCGAGCAGACCGAGGGCCGCGAGATCGTCGATGATGTCGGGTGTGCCGAGCACGCCGTCGACCCCGGGGCGGGAGAGTGCCGTGGCGAGACGGTCGAGCAGGTCGTACCGGTCGGCCATCGCCGTCGCGTCGGGTCCGACCGCGAGCGCGCCCCTGGCCGGGTGATCGGCGGCGACGATGAACATCCGGTCGTCATCGCCGAGGATCTCGCGTCTCGTGCGCGCACGCAGCGCGTCGACGATCTCGTGAGGGCGTCGGGAGCGCACCTCGCGCAGCCGGGCGAAGTCGGATGCGGTCAGCATGCCGCCCATGTCAGTTCTCCCCTGCCATCACCGCGTCGACCTCTGCCGTCGTCGGCATGGCCGTGGAGCATTCGAGGCGCGAGGCGACGATCGCCCCGGCCGCGTTCGCGAACCGGATGATCCGCTCGAGTTCCCAGCCGCTCAGCAGCCCGTGGCACAGCGCTCCGCCGAAGGCGTCGCCCGCGCCGAGGCCGTTGACGACGTCGATGATCACCGGAGGAACTTCCACCTCTTCCTCACGGGTTTTGGCGAGCACGCCTCGGGGCCCCTGCTTCACGATCGCGAGCTCGATCCCGCGATCCAGCAGCGCGTCGGCGGCGCGATGCGGGTCGGTCTCGCCCACCGCGATCTCGCACTCCTCGCGATTTCCGACGGCCACCGTGACATGATCGAGCACGGCGTCGACCTGAGCGGATGCCGATGCTGGATCGCTCCAGAACATCGGCCGGTAGTCGAGATCGAGCACCGTGTGCTTGGCGCGGCCTCGCGCCGCGAGCGCTGCGAGGTGTGCGGAACGGCTCGGCTCCTGACTGAGGCCAGTGACCGTCAGCCACAGCAGATCGGCCGCACGCACGGCCTCGAGGTCGAGCTGGTCTGTGTCGATGTTCAGGTCGGGCGCTTTCGGATCCCGGTAGAAGTAGAGCGGGAAGTCGTCGGGTGGGAAGATCTCGCAGAACGTCAGCGGCGTCTTCAGCAGTGGATCGACGGCCACGCCGGCGCGATCGACACCGAGACGGTCGAGCTCGCGGTGCAGATAGCGGCCGAAAGGATCGTCTCCCACACGGGAGACGAGGGCCGGCCGGCGACCGTGCCGAGCGGCTGCGACTGTCACGTTCGCCGCGCTGCCGCCGAGGTACTTGCCGAAGCTCGCCACGTCTTCGAGGCCGACCCCGCTCTGGAGCGGATAGAGGTCGACTCCAAGGCGTCCCAAGGCGATGATCTCGGGTGCATCCTGCGTCTCGGTCATGAGCCCGAACACCTCTCTGTACGACGGCATCCGCTTCGATGCTCGAATGTCCTAACAATAGCACATGGGCCCTTCGATGCAAGGGATTCGGCGATGGCACATGCGGACGTAAGATTGTCGGAACATGACCCCGTGAACGCGCGGGGCGGGGAGGGAACGATGGCCGGCGAAGAGCCCCATTGGCCGGACGAGCTGTTCGCCGACCTCGATCGCACCGGCCCCGTGCCGCTGTATTACCAGGTGTCCAGCCGCCTCGAAGCCGCCATCCACTCCGGGGCGATCCCCGCCGGCGCGCGCCTCGAGAACGAGATCGCGATCGCCCAGCGCCTCGGCCTGTCCCGGCCGACCGTCCGCCGCGCGATCCAAGAGGTCGTCGACAAGGGCCTGCTCGTGCGACGGCGCGGCATCGGCACGCAGGTGGTCCAGGGCCAGGTCACGCGTCAGGTCGAGCTCACGAGCCTCTACGAGGATCTGCAGGGCTCGCATCACGAACCGGGAACACGCGTGCTCGCCCACGAGGTCGTCCCCGCGACGGACGCGGTCGCGATCGGCCTCGGAGTCGCCGTCGGTGCGGACGTCGTCTACATCCGCCGTCAGCGCAGCACCGACGGGCTGCCTGTCGCCGTGCTGGAGAACTACCTCCCCCCGGAGTTCCGCGACATCACCACCGACGACCTCGGCACCCGCGGGCTGTACCAGATCCTCCGCGCGCGCGGAGTGACGATCAGGATCGCGAAGCAGAAGATCGGCGCCCGTCGTGCCGAGGGCGACGAGAGCGAGCTGCTCGACATCGACGACGGCGGCCCCGTCCTCACGATGGAGCGCATCGCCTTCGACGACTCTGGCAGAGCCATCGAGTACGGCCACCACTGCTACCGCCCCGACATGTACAGCTTCGAGACCACCCTCGTCGCGAAGTAGCCGATCCGGCTGACCTTCGGCGGATCACCCCGGTGACGGCATCCGCGTGCATTAGCCTGCACACCGTGCCCGCTCGCGGGCTGCAGCCGACGACCGGAGGACGACAGTGACGAATCAGCAAGCAGGGGGAACGGCGACGGGAGCGGGCGAGGAGGAGCACCTGCGGCGAGCGCTGAGCAACCGTCACATCCAGCTGCTCGCGATCGGCGGAGCGATCGGCACCGGCTTGTTCATGGGCAGCGGAAAGACCATCTCGGTCGCCGGGCCCTCGGTGATCTTCGTCTACATGATCATCGGGTTCATGCTCTTCTTCGTGATGAGGGCGATGGGCGAGCTGCTGCTGTCCAACCTCAAGTACAAGTCCTTCAGCGACTTCGCGAGCGATCTGCTCGGTCCGTGGGCCGGGTTCTTCACCGGCTGGACCTACTGGTTCTGCTGGGTCGTCACCGGCGTCGCCGACGTGATCGCGATCGCCGGATACACGGATGCCCTGATCCCCGGCATCCCGCTGTGGATACCCGGGCTGCTCGTCATCGTCATCCTGCTCGCTCTGAACCTGCCAACGGTCGCCGCGTTCGGCGAGATGGAGTTCTGGTTCGCGCTGATCAAGATCGTGGCGATCGTCGCGCTGATCATCACGGGTCTCGTGATGATCTTCACGGGCTTTCAGCACGACGCGGGCACGGCATCCTTCGCCAACCTGTGGGATCACGGCGGCATGTTCCCGCACGGCTTCATGGGCTTCGTCGCCGGCTTCCAGATCGCGGTGTTCGCGTTCGTGGGCATCGAGCTCGTCGGCACGGCCGCGGCCGAGACCAAGGATCCGGAGCGCAATCTGCCCAAGGCGATCAACGCGATCCCGATCCGCGTGCTGCTGTTCTACGTCGGCGCGCTGATCGTGCTGATGGCGGTCACCCCATGGACCGAGTACGTCGCCGGGGAGAGCCCTTTCATCGCGATGTTCGCCCTCGCCGGGCTCGGGATCGCCGCGACCGTCGTCAACCTCGTGGTGCTGACCTCGGCGATGTCGAGCGCGAACTCCGGCATCTACTCGACCTCGCGCATGGTGTTCGGCCTCGCGCAGGATGGCGACGCCCCGCGCATGTTCGGTCGGCTGTCGCGGCGCAAGGTGCCGCAGAACGCATTGTTCCTCTCTTGCATCCTGCTGCTGTCCGGCGTCGTCCTGCTGTACGCGGGCAAAGACATCGGCACGGCCTTCGACATGGTGACCACGGTCTCGGCCGTGTGCTTCATGTTCGTCTGGACGATCTTCCTGATCAGCTACATCGTGTACCGCCGCACTCGGCCGGAGAAGGCGGCATCCTCGAGGTTCCGGATGCCGGGCGGACTGTTCATGCCCTACGTGGTGCTCGCGTTCTTCGTGTTCATCCTCTGGGCGCTGACGACGCAGCCCGACACGCTGACCGCACTGCTCGTGACGCCGATCTGGTTCGCGCTGCTCGTGGTCGCCTGGCTGTTCGTGCGCAGGTCTCCGCACCACATCTCCCGCCACGAGGCGCATATCGCGCACCTGCGCGACGACTCGACGGAGTAGCGGCGCGGGATCAGGCGGATGCCGCGACCGCAGGCTTCGCGGCGAACAGGCGTGTGCGCAGGGCGAGGAACAGCAGCACCATGCCCGCTGAGAGGAGGATGTGCCCGGTGCCGGCGATCCCGGAGATCATGGCGGACGAGTCCTGACCCAGCACGGTCAGGCACCCGTGCCACACGAGCATGGCCGACGTGAGCACGAGTCCGGCGTTGTAGATCCAGAAGAACCAGCCGAACAGGCGGCTCTCGCTCAGCGCGAACGCCTTCTCGAGCAGCAGCACGATCAGCAGCACGACGAAGCCGAGCACCAGCAGGTGCGTGTGCACGAGTCCGAGCTGTGTCGCCTGCCCCTCCGGGAAGCCGTTGGCCTTGGTGAACTCGCGATAGAAGAGTCCGGAGAGCACGCCGGCGAGCATGTAGGCGAACGCGGCGTAGAAAAGCTTGCGCATGAGGGGTGTCCTTTCGAGGCTGATTCCAGACTCGCCGGACTCGCCCGCGCCCGGATCCATCGAACGGTTGACCCGATCAGAGGATGCCGGTGTCGCGCGCGATCGCGATCGCACGGGCGCGGCTGTCGGCGCCCAGCTTCTCGAAGACGTGCACGAGGTGCGTCTTCACGGTGGCCTCGGTGACGAAGAGGGTCTTCGCGATCTCGCGGTTCGACGATCCGGTGTCGAGCAGCCGCAGCACGTCGAGCTCTCGATCGGTGAGCCGCACCCGAGGCGCCCGCATGACCTCGACGACGCGCTCGCTGAGCTCGGGAGTGAGCACGAGCCCGCCCGCCGCCGCCTGACGGATCGCCTGCACGATCGCCTCCGGTGCGACGTCCTTCAACAGGTATCCGGCAGCGCCCGCCTCGATCGCTCCGAGGATCTCGGCATCGCGATC
This sequence comes from Microbacterium sp. ZW T6_19, assembly GCF_044987465.1. Lineage (NCBI taxonomy): Bacteria > Bacillati > Actinomycetota > Actinomycetes > Micrococcales > Microbacteriaceae > Microbacterium > Microbacterium sp. ZW T6_19. The sequence goes on from NZ_JBJDRH010000005.1 coordinate 60,901, forward strand.
GAAGGTGGTGAGGATGATGACGGCGGGAGGCGGATGCTGCGCCCGCAACGCCGCCGTCGTCTGCACGCCGTTCATACCGTCACCGAGGCGCAGATCGCACAGCACGACGTCGGGATGGAGATGCCGGGCGAGCGCGAGCGCCTCCTCGCCCGACGCCGCTTCCCCCACCACGTCGACGTCGTCGCGCCGGTCGAACAGCGAGCGCACTCCTGCGCGGACGATCGGATGATCGTCGACGAGCAGCACGCGCACGGCGGTCATGATGCGTCCCCGTCATCCGGGCGATCCGGTCGCCCGGGCGCCGAGCTCCTGGGTCCGAGCGGCACGTACGCCGAGAGCGCGGTGCCGTCACCCGGCGCGCTCTCGACGTCGAGTCCGCCGCCGAGTTCGCGCAGCCGGGCGCGCATGGCTCGCAGACCGTAGCCGCCGCCGAGCCCTCCGGCTTCGAGTCCCGCGGGATCGAAGCCGCCTCCGTCGTCGACGACGTCCAGACGAACGGCGTCACCGGCGTCCGCCAGCGTCACCACCACCCGGGAGGCGGCCGAATGCGAGCGCACGTTCGCGAGGGCCGACTGCGCGGTGCGCAGCAGCGCGACCTCGGCGTCGAGGCCGAGAGCCGGCAGATCGTCCGCCTGCAGGGTCGCCGTGATCCCTGCTTCCTCCGACAGCCGCACCAGCATCCTCTCGAGCGCGTCTCCAAGCGCGGTCTGCTCGAGCTCCGCCGGCATGAGATCGTTCACGATGCGGCGGGCGTCGGCCAGCCCTTCCGCGGCGAGCGCCGCGATCTGCTCGAGCGCGCGGGCGGTGTCGGCATCCGCCTCCCTCGCCATCCGCGCCAGCATTCCGATCGACGCCATGCTCTGAGCGACCGTGTCGTGGATGTCGCGCGACACCCTGGTTCGCTCGGCGCTCGCCCCTGATTCGCGCTGCGTGCGTGCCAGCTCGTCCTGCAGCGCGGCCATCTCGTCCTGCGTGGCGACCAGCGAGGCGATGAGCCGGCGTCGTTCGCGCGCGTCGCGCATGAGTTCGAGGTAGCCGCGCGAGATGCCGAGCGCGAAGACTCCGCCCACGAGGGGCCCGATCACGTTCGCGTAGCTGGTCGTGCCGTGATGCAGCACCGGGGCGGCGATGACGACCGCCAGGATCAGGATGCTCAGGGCCGCAGCCCACCGCATCCGCAGCACGAATCCGGCGAGCAGCCACAGGGCGAAGGCGAGCCAGACGTACTCCGGCGACAGCGCCACGGCGCCGAACCAGATCAGCGTGAGTCCGAGCAGCCAGCCGGCGGCGAGGCGCCGGTCGTCGGTGCGATCGCTGAGCAGCAGCCCGCCCCCGTACCAGCCGAGGAAGACGAGGCTGATCGCGAGCACCCACGGCAGCGGCACGCCGTCGAGGGCCGCGCGCCACGACCCGATCGCGACGAGCACCACCGTGATCCCAGCCTGGCCGATCCGCACCGAACCGATCAGCCCGGCCCAGGTGCGCACGCGCACGGGCTCGACGGCGGAACGATCGTCAGACGGCATCCTCACATTCTTCCCCCGCGCGGGTCGACGCGCCTCCATCGATCGGTTGAGGGGTTCCATCAGCCCCTCCCACGAGCCGGTGCACCGGGCGTAGCGTCGACTCACACGACGAAGGGACAGTTGATGCACACACGCACACTCGGACAGGGCCTCGAGGTCTCGGCGGTCGGGCTCGGCTGCATGGGGATGTCGCAGAGCTACGGACCGAACCCCGGCGACCGCGGAGAGATGATCGCGGTGCTGCGCTCGGCGCTGGACCTCGGCGTCACGTTCTTCGACACCGCTGAGGTCTACGGCCCCTACGTCAACGAGGAGCTTGTCGGCGAAGCCCTCGAACCGGTGCGCGACCAGGCGGTGATCGCGACGAAGTTCGGCTGGCGCATCGAAGGCGGCAAGAGCACGGGCCTCGACAGCCGCCCTGAGCAGATCCGCCGCGTCGCCGAGGAGTCGTTGCGGCGCCTGCGCACCGACGTGATCGATCTGTTCTACCAGCACCGGGTCGATCCGGCGGTGCCGATCGAAGACGTCGCCGGCACCGTGGCCGAGCTGATCGCCGAGGGCAAGGTGCGGCACTTCGGACTCTCAGAGGCCTCGGCTGAGACGATCAGGCGAGCGCACGCCGTGCAGCCGGTGACCGCGCTGCAGAGCGAGTACTCGCTGTGGACCCGCGACCCCGAGGAGACCGTGCTGCCCGTGCTGGGCGAACTCGGGATCGGCTTCGTGCCGTTCAGCCCGCTCGGCAAGGGGTTTCTCACCGGAACCGTCGACCAGAAGACGCCCTTCGCGGACGGCGACATCCGCGGCACGATCCCCCGCTTCAGCGAGGAGAACCGCGCAGCCAACCAGGCGCTCGTCGACCACGTCGCCGGGCTCGCGACGGCCAAGGAGGCGTCACCGGGGCAGATCGCACTCGCCTGGCTGCTCGCCCGCGAATCGTGGATCGTGCCGATCCCCGGCACACGACGCACGGCGCGCATCGCTGAGAATGCGGGGTCGACGGGCGTCGCGCTCTCGGCCGACGAGGTCTCCGACCTCGACCGACTGGCCGCCACGATCGGCGTGCACGGCGACCGTTACAACCCGCAGCAGATGTCGTTCGTCGAGCGCTGACGCGACAACGCCCGGGTGCGTCGCCCGGTTGCGTCGACGTCACGTGAACTCGCCGAGCGCACGAGATCTCGACGTCGACAGATCGTGCGCTCGGCGAGGTCGCGTGCAATCGGCGCGGACCGCGGCATCCCGCGGCGGTAGCGTGGCCGGGTGAGCACAGACCGCCGGTATCCCGCCACGATCGCCGCGGCCGTCGAGAACGAGCTGATCGTCAAGAAGTCCCGCTTCATCGCCCGCATCGAGCCGGTCTCGGATGCGGCGGACGCGGATGCCGTCATCGCCGGCATCCGCAAGAGGTTCTGGGATGCCAGGCACAACTGCAGCGCGATGATCACGGGTCTGCTCGGTGACCAGGCGCGGTCCTCGGATGACGGCGAGCCCTCGGGCACGGCCGGCATGCCGATGCTCGAGGTGCTGCGGCGGCGCGAAATCACCGACGTCGTGGCGGTGGTCACCCGGTACTTCGGCGGAGTGAAGCTCGGCGCAGGAGGCCTGGTGCGCGCCTACTCCACGGCGGTCTCGGAGGCCCTGGATCTCGCTAACCTCATGCGCCGCGAATCGCTCACGCAGGTGAGCGTCGACGTTCCGCACGGGGATGCCGGGCGCTACGACAATCTGCTGCGCGACTGGGCGGGCCACCACGGCGCCATGCCGGGCGAGCCGCGATACGCGGCGGCTGCCACTCTGGAGCTGTGGGTTCCCGCGGCGGAACTCTCGGCCCTCGCAGACGAGCTCGCGGCAGCATCCGCCGGTGCGGTCGCACCCGTGGTCGGAGTCGAGCGCATCGTCGACGTCGCGGTGTGAGAGTGCTCGACGTGCCGAGTGCACGGCCGGGCGCCGAGTGCACGGGTTCCTGACGTCACCAGGGGGTGCGCTCGACAGCATCCCGTGCACTCGGCACCGAAGATCGCCGGATACGCTGGATTCCGCGGTCGGAAGGAGCGAGATGTTCGACAGCCCGCTCTCGGCCTCGGCGTACGAGGTGCTCGGCGTCGACCCCGCGGTCGACCACGACGAGCTGCGACGCGCGTACCGGCTGCGCCTGCGGCAGACGCACCCCGACACGGGCGGCGACGCCGCCGTGTTCATCCAGGTGCAGCACGCGTGGGAACTCGTCGGCACGCCCGAGAGCCGCGCGGCGTACGACCGCGGGCACGGCTTCGCGGAAGAGAACGAATGGAGCGGATGGCGCGTGCAGACCGTGCGCGCCGACACCCGCCCCCGCGCACGTTCGTATGGGCAGCCCGGCGGATGGCGCAGGGAGCGCTATCTCACCCTCATCCGCGAGTGGGCCGGGATCGGCGCCGAAGTGCCGGACCCTTACGACCCGGCGCTCGTGCGCCAGGCGCCACGGGAGCTGCGGCGACTGCTCGCCGATGCACTCGCCGAGGAGGCCACGGCCCGCACCGTCGCCGACCTCGGCATGGGCTTCACGGTCTGGCACGACGTCGCCGCCGGATCCGACCCCGAGGAGAAGCTCGACCATGTCGTGCTCAGCCCCTCGGGCCTGTACGGCGTGATGTCCGAGGACTTCGGCGGAGTCGTCGGCTTCCGCCGCGGCGAGATCACGGGTCCGAGCCTGGGAGTCCGCGCGCCGATCACCGCCCTGCTCGCGCGCATGCGCGTCACCGCACGTGCCGCACGCGTGCGGTTCGGCGGCGCGATCGTCGTGCTCCCCGATGACGACCTCGTGCAGGCCGTCACGCCGATGGGCACGGTGCGCGGCGTCCCGGTCGTGGTCGTGCGCCGCAGTGCACTCGGCATGGTGCTCCGCCAGGGCGTCCCCGGAGTGCGGGCGATCGGCGGCAACGAGCTGTTCGACGTGCGCACACGCCTGCAGCAGACCGTGCGCTTCGTCTGAGCGCTGCCCGGCATCCGCCTTCCCCCCACTCTTCCGCCTTGCGCACCCGACGCGATAGCGTGCGCTGACGACGTTCGCCGAGGAGGCATCGATGACCGATCTGATCAGCGTGTTCGAGCAGCAGGAGCGGGAGCTCGTCTTCGACGGCTTCGACCACGCCGACGCCTGGCGGCTGGGCACGCGCATCACCGAGATCGCTCAGGCGGCAGGTCACGGCGTCGGCATCGACATCCGCCGCCCCGGGCTCATCCTGTTCCGCGCGGCGCTGCCCGGGATCACGCCCGACCAGGAGGTCTGGATCGCTCGCAAAGCGGCGCTCGTCCTGCGGATGGAGACGAGCAGCGCTCTCGTGGACGCCCGATTCACCGCGGCCGGCATCGACGCGGCCGGATCCGGCTGGCTGGGAGACGACTACGCCATCACGGGCGGTTCGGTCCCGATCCGCGTGCGCGGCGTGGGAGTCGTCGCGGCGGCGACCGCGTCGGGCCTGTCCTCGCAGGACGACCACGACCTCATCGTCGAAGGCATCCGCTCCCACCTCGCGGAGCGGGCATGAACCGCGGGCGCGAGCTCCGACCGGGCCAGACGTGCCGCATCCGCGTGTGGGAGCGGGAGACCGGCGGCATCCGCACCGTCTTCGAGTCGAGCGATCTGCTCTACGAGGCGCCGAACTGGACCGACGACGATCACCTGCTCGTCAACGGCGACGGCAGGCTGTGGCTGCTGCGCGTGGACGGATCGACGGCGCCCGAGGAGATCAGAGTCGACGGCCTGCCCGACGCGAACAACGACCACGTGCTCGCGCCGGATGGCGAGACGGTGTTCGCCTCGGCGAACGACTGGCATATCTGGCAGGTTCCGGTGGCCGGAGGCGCGGCGCAGCGCGTGACCGCCGACGACGGGGCGATGCACTTCCTGCACGGGGTGAGTCCCGACGGTCGCCGGCTGGCGTACGTGCGGCTGCAGCCGGAGGGCGAGAACTGGTGGGCGTCGGCGACGATCCACACGATCGGCGTCGACGGGCGGGATGACAGGGCGGTCACGACGCATCCGGGTCCGGCGGACGGATGCGAGTGGACGCCCGATGGCGAATGGATGCTGTTCAACACCGAGCAGTTCTCGCCCGGCCACGCCCAGATCGCACGAGTACGGCCCGACGGGTCCGAATTGACGCAGCTCACCTTCGACGAACGGGTGAACTGGTTCCCGCACACCTCCCCCGACGGCGAGGTGGCGGTTTACCTGAGCTATCCGCCGGGCACGACTGGGCACCCCGCCGACCTGCTCGTCGAGCTGCGGCTGGTGTCGACCGACGACTGGGGCACGCCGAGGATCCTCGCCGCGCTCGAGGGCGGACAGGGAACGATCAACGTGCCGAGCTGGGCGCCCGATGGTTCGGCGTTCGCCTTCGTGGACTATCCGATCGGCTGATCCTTCCGCTCCTCGGAGCACTGGGGCGACGAATCACGGTCCCGGTGACGATCCACGGATTGATTCGGCGAGAGCATCCGCTTTTCGTCACCCCGTCCGTGATTCGTCGACTCTCGGATCCCCCGTCCCCAACCGACATGCCGATACTTCTTTTGAACGGCTAAAAATAACGTGTACAGTCGAGACATGGACACCGACCTCGACACCGCGCTTCGCGACGCGGGACTGAGGGCGACCGCAGGCCGGGTCGCCGTTCTCGAGGTCCTCGATTCCATGGCCCACACGGATGCCGAGCGGGTCTACCGCGCGGTGTCTGACTTGCTGCCGACCACGTCGATCCAGTCGGTGCACAACATCCTCGCGGACCTGACGACGGCGGGTCTCATCCGCCGGATCGAACCGGCAGGTTCCGCGGCGCTCTACGAGCGACGCATCGGAGACAATCACCACCACGTCGTCTGCACCTCCTGCGGGGCGATCGGCGATGTGGACTGCGTCACTGGAGTCGCGCCGTGCCTCACCCCCTCGGACACGGGGGGATTCACCGTCCAGACAGCAGAAGTCACCTTCTGGGGCCTGTGCCCCAGTTGCCAGAACGTCGCCCGGTAGCGTGACGCCCGCCACCCGCCCTCCCCAGAAGGGCAGGGGTGTTCGTCGCGCCCGTGCGCAGAAGGAGAATCATGACCGAGCCCACCACCACCCAGACCGGCACCCCGGTCGCGAGCGACGCGCACTCGCTCACGGTCGGCGCAGACGGCCCCACCGTTCTGCATGACCGATACCTCGTCGAGAAGCTCGCCTCGTTCAACCGCGAGCGCGTGCCGGAGCGCAACCCGCACGCCAAGGGCGGCGGCGCGTTCGGCACGTTCACCGTGACTGAAGACGTGTCGGCCTACACCCGCGCCGCGGCGTTCCAGCCGGGTGCCGTGAGCGAGACGCTGCTGCGCTTCTCGTCGGTCGCCGGCGAGCAGGGTTCCCCCGACACCTGGCGCGATGTGCGCGGCTTCGCGCTGCGCTTCTACACGAGCGAGGGCAACCTCGACATCGTCGGCAACAACACTCCGACCTTCTTCCTCCGCGACGCGATGAAGTTCCCCGACTTCATCCACTCGCAGAAGCGACTCGGCGACTCGGGTCTGCGCAACGCCGACATGCAGTGGGACTTCTGGACGCTCTCCCCCGAGACCGCCCACCAGGTCACCTACCTCATGGGCGACCGTGGTCTGCCGGCATCCTGGCGTCACATGAACGGCTACGGCTCGCACACCTATCAGTGGGTCAACGCGGCGGGCGAGCGCTTCTGGGTGCAGTACCACTTCCTGTCGAAGCAGGGCGTGGAGCGGATGGATGCCGCCGAGGCCGAGAAGCTCGCGGGCTCCGATGCCGACTACTACCGCCGCGACCTCTTCGACGCGATCGCGCGGGGCGACAACCCGTCGTGGGACGTCTTCGTGCAGGTCATGCCGTACGAGGAGGGCAAGACCTACCGGTTCAACCCGTTCGACCTCACCAAGACGTGGTCGAAGAAGGACTACCCGCGAATCAAGGTCGGCACGTTCACGCTCGACCGCAATCCGGAGAACTTCTTCGCCGAGATCGAGCAGGCGGCGTTCTCACCGGGCAACCAGGTTCCCGGCACGGGCATCTCGCCCGACAAGATGCTGATGGCGCGCGTCTTCGCGTACTCCGACGCACAGCGGTACCGCATCGGCGCGAACTACAACCAGCTGCCGGTCAACCAGCCGCACGCAGCCGAGGTGCGCAACTACATGCACGAGGGCCAGATGCAGTACCGGTTCAACCCGGCCGAGCACCGCGTGTACACGCCGAACTCCTTCGGCTCGGCCGGCGGCCCCGTTGCGGATCCGGTCGCCGGTGCAGAGGCGAGCTGGGAGTCCGACGGCGAGCTGATGCGCGCCGCCGCGACGCTGCGACTCGATGACGACGACTTCGGCCAGGCCGGCACGCTGTACCGCACCGTCTTCGACGACGAGCAGCGCGCCCGCTTCCTGGAGACGCTCACCGGTCAGGGCCGCAGCATCACGATCGATGCGATCCGCGAGCGTTTCTTCGAGTACTGGACGAACGTGGATCCGGCGCTCGGCGAGTCGCTGCGTCAGACGGTTCCCGCCGGCGACCTCGATCCCGAGCTCGCCGGGGTCTGAGTCCCGGCCGTTCCTGCCGCAACCACATCGGGGGACGGCACGCCACATCGGGGGATGTTTCTACGGATTCGTCCCCCGATGCGGCGTGCCGGCCCCTTGGGTGCGAACACATGCCGGCCGGGGAGGCCCCCGACCCACGCCCTACGGCCGCGCATCGTACTCGGCCCGCGCCTCTTCGATCGCCGGGTGATTGGCGAGCGCCCAATCCCCGATCGTACGAGCCATCGGGATGAGCGTTCTGCCGAGTTCGGTCAGCTCGTACTCCACGCGCGGCGGAACCTCGGCGTACACCGTGCGGTTGATGAGACCGTCGCGCTCGAGCTGGCGGAGCGTGAGCGTCAGCATCCGCTGAGAGATCCCGGGAATGTGCTTGAGCAGCTCGCTGAACCGCAGGCGATCGCCGCTCAGCGTCGCGATGAGCAGCAGCGACCACTTGTCGCCCACCCGGTCGAGCACGTCGCGAATGGCACGGCCGGCGCCGTCATCGACCGAGCACGAGCTCTCGTAGGCGGGGAACCCCGCAGTGTCGCACCCATCGCTGTGCGTCAGTGACATCGATGTGCCTTTTGCACGCGTCATCCGATTGCTCCATTCTTGGTTACTGATCGTAACAAAGAAACAGAACGGAACCTCGGATGCTGATCGCACTCTGGATCGTCAACGGACTGCTCGCCCTCGCCATGCTCGGCGGCGGCGTCATGAAGGTCCTCACCCCGAAGGCCGCCCTCGCCGAGAAGGGCATGGCCTGGACCGAGGACTTCTCGGCCGGCAGCATCAAGGCCATCGCGACCCTCGAGGTCGTCGGCGCACTCGGCCTTGTCCTCCCCCTGCTCACCGGCATCGCTCCGATCCTCACGCCGCTCGCGGGCACCGGCCTCGCCATCATCATGGTCGGCGCGACCGTCGTGCACCTGCGCCGCAAGGAGCCCTTCGCTCCCGCCCTTGTGCTGGCCGTGCTAGCCGTCGCGAGCGCCGTGCTCGGTTTCATCGTCGTGCTCTGAGTCGAACTCGACGCACCGCGGCGGATCTGCGGCAGGAGGCCCGGCGCAGAACCGGAGACCGGATGCGGGGGCATGATGGATCCGTGGCCGTTCCTCTCGCAGACCTCACCTCCATGCCCGCACCCCAGCAGGTGTACGCCGCCGATGGCACGAGCCTCGCGACGTACACGTGGGGCGATCTCGACGCTCCGGTCGTGGTCGCCGTGCACGGCTTCGCCTCGAACGCGCGCGACAACTGGGTCCTCACGGGGTGGGTCCGTGAGCTCACCCGCGCGGGCTATCGCGTCCTCGCGCTCGACCAGCGCGGCCACGGCCTCAGTGAGAAGCCGCACGAACCGGGCGCGTACGGCATCCGCACCCTCGTGACCGACGTCGAGTCCGTTCTCGACACCTACCTCGTCGACGATGCCCTCTACGTGGGGTACTCCCTCGGCGCACGCGTCGGCTGGGAGGTCGTGCGCGATCTACCGCACCGCATCGGCCGTGCAGTGCTCGGCGGCGTACCCGACGGCATCCCCCTCGCCCGGCTGAACCTCGACCAGGTGCGCGCGTACATCGCCGACGGCACGCCGGTCAGCGACCAGACCACGCAGAACTACATCGCCCTCACCGAGCGCGTCCCCGGCAACGACCTGCAGGCGCTCGTCGCGCTGGCCGAGGGCATGCGGGCCTCGGGAACGATCGATCCGGACCCGGCGGATGCTCCCGCGCGCCCCATCCTGTTCGCGACGGGCTCGAAGGACGCGATCATCGAAGGATCGAAGGCACTCGCATCCGCCGCACCGAACGGCACGTTCTTCGAGATCCCGGATCGCAACCACTTCAACGCCCCGGGATCGCGGGCCTTCAAGGAGGCCGCGCTCGCGTTCCTCGCCGAGGCCTGACCCTTCGGAGCGTGCGCAGAACCTCGCGCACGCGCCGAAGGAGATCACGCGTTCAGAAGGAGCCCTCAGCCGAATCGGTCCTTCCGAACGTGCGATCTCCTTCCGAACGCGGGGGCGGCCCGCGGCGGAATTCCTCCGGCGCCCGCCGAGATCAGACCTCGGCGCGCTTCGGCAGCACCCATCCCGCACGCGGGAAGTGGCACGTGTAGCCGTTGGGGTAGCGGATCAGATAGTCCTGGTGCTCGGGCTCGGCCTCCCAGAACGCGCCGGCCGGCTCGATCGTGGTGACGGCCTCGCCCGGCCACAGCCCGGAGGCGTCGACGTCGGCGATGGTGTCGCGGGCGACGGTCTCCTGCTCGGGAGAGAGCGGGAAGATCGCCGAACGATAGCTCGACCCGATGTCGTTGCCCTGACGGTTCAGGGTCGACGGATCGTGGATCTGGAAGAAGAACGCGAGGATGTCGCGGTACGTCGTGACGGCGGGGTCGAAGACGATCTCGACGGCCTCGGCGTGACCGGGGTGGTTGCGGTAGGTCGCGTGGTCGTTCGATCCGCCCGTGTAGCCGACCCGGGTGTCGAGCACACCGGGCTGGCGGCGGATCAGGTCTTCCATGCCCCAGAAGCAGCCTCCGGCGAGGACGGCGGTCTCGGTGCCTGGTGTGCGGGTGATGGTTCCGGTGTCGGTCATGACTGCTCCTCAGAGATGTCGGAAGTGGTGTTCGTGAACAGGCCGCTGTATCGACCGTAGCCCTCCTCTTCCAGGCGGGATGCCGGGATGAAACGGAGCGCGGCGGAGTTCATGCAGTAGCGCAGGCCGCCGTCTTCGACCGGTCCGTCGTCGAAGACGTGCCCGAGGTGGCTGTCTGCGCCGGTGGAGCGCGCCTCGGTGCGCGTCATCCACAGCGTCCGGTCGGTGCGGGTGGTGACGGCGTCCGCGTCGATCGGCTTCGTGAAGCTCGGCCATCCCGTTCCGCTGTCGAACTTGTCGAGGGAGGAGAACAGGGGCTGGCCCGAGACGACGTCGACGTAGATGCCGTCGTCGTGGTTGTCCCAGTAGGCGTTGCGGAACGGCGGCTCGGTGCCGTCGCGCTGCGTGACCGTGTACTGGGAGTCGGTGAGGGCGGTGACCGCCTCGGGCGTCTTGCGGTACTCGTTCGACATGATGCTCCTTGTCTGACGCAGCTGGCTGCGGCGTCATAGAGAAGAACGGATGCCGGTGCCGTTTTGGTCCCGCGGGACTGGGAGCGCGCTGTGAGTTTCGGCGGGTCGCTGGCTGAAGACCTCGGCGTGAGACGATGCCGGGGATGGATGCCGCACTCGACGACGAACTCCGTGTGCTCCGTGCACGCGCCTACGGCCCGGCCGCTGACATCGCCGGCGATCCTGCCGCAGCCATGCGGCTGCGAGAACTCGAGGATCTCCGCGCGCAGGCGCAGAGCGCGGTGCAGATCGAGACGGCACCGCCTCCCCTCGCTGAGGAGGCATCGGATGCTGCAGCCGAGGCCGCCATCGCAACGGTTCCCGTCGTCGATGCCCCTCTCGCGCATGGCCCCGTTCTGGTCGAGCAGGAGGGGGAGCATCCGATCACCGGGTCGCGCTCGTTCCTCCTCCGGCACCGACGAGTCCTCTGGCTCTGCTCGGTCGCCGCTTCCGCAGCGGCCGCGGCGGCCATCACCTATGCAGCCGTCTCGTTCTCGCCGGTCACGGTGTCGTCGAACGCGCCCCAGATCGCCACTCTGACGCCGAGCCCGCTGAGCGAGATCCCCATCGGATTCTTCGGACTGACGGAGGATTCACCTGTCTGGGACTTCCACGGTCTCACCTTCTTCGTCGGCGCGAGCGGACTCAACGGCGCGGTGGGCGACCCCTGCCTCAACGTGTTCGAAACGGATCAGCTGCCGACAGCCGAGGAGGTCTCCTCGGGCTCATACGGCTACGGCGGCATCTCCTTTTCGGCGTGCCAGGCGGGAGCATTCCCCGCGACGATCGAGATGCCGCTCGACGGTCCCGCCGGTGACATCGTTCCCTCATCCCTGCGAACGCGGTTCCCCGAAGGCAAGGCCCTGCAGTTCGTGCTCGACGGGGATCGCATCGGGGTCTTCTTAGACAGCGGCGACTGAGCCCGTCACAGGCGTTGGATAGAGTTGCTCCCCGACACACATCACAGGGGGACGCTCATGTCGGTTGGATTGCTCGCTGTCGTCGACGACATCCTGAGTGCGGCGATGAAGGCCTCGGCCAAGGCCGCAGGCGTCGTGATCGACGACGCCGCGGTGACCCCGCAGTATGTGCAGGGCATCACCCCCGCCCGCGAACTGCCGGTGGTGGGCAAGATCGCCCTCGGCTCGCTCGCGAACAAGTTCGTCATCATCATCCCCGTGGCGCTGCTGCTCACGGCGTTCGCGCCATGGGTGCTGCCGTATCTGCTCATCGTCGGCGGCCTCTACCTCTGCTTCGAGGGCGCCGAGAAGGTGCTCGAGTGGTTCGGGGTCCAGCACGGGCACGAAGACGAGAGCGCCCGCGACGAGAAGAAGCTCGTGCTCGGCGCAGTGCGCACCGACCTCATCCTGTCCACCGAGATCATGCTCATCTCGCTCGCGAGCCTCGACAAGGGCCTCGACATCTGGATGACCCTCGCGATCCTCGCGGTGATCGCCCTGATCATGACCGGCGTCGTCTACGGCGCGGTCGCCCTGCTCGTGAAGATCGACGACATCGGTCTCAAGATGGCCACCAGCTCCGACAAGCGGATCAGTCGCAACGGCACTCGCCTCGTGAACGCGATGCCCGCGGTGTTCCGCTTCATCAGCATCCTCGGAACGGTCGCGATGCTCTGGGTCGGCGGTCACCTGCTTCTCGTGAACCTCGGCGAGGTAGGAGTGCATTTCGGCGCCGACATCCTGCACGGCATCGAGCACGCGCTCGAACCGGCTGGTGCGGTCATCGTCTGGATCGGCGACACCCTGTTCTCGGCGATCGCGGGGCTCGTCGCCGGCTTGATCATCGTCGGCATCGTGCTCGGTATCGGACGGATGGTCGGCAAGAAGGTCGAGTTCCACGAGGGCGAGGAGACGCCCGCTCACTGACGTCGGGCGGCCTCGAGCCAGCGTGTGCTGATCTCCGCGATCAGCGCGGAGTCGACCCACGGCATCTCGGGCGCCTCGACGCGCCCATCGATGAGCGCGCGGGAGACGGCATCCGCTTCGGCGGCCATGGGCTGCACCGTGGGCACGGTCACGATCTTCTCCTCGCCGTCAGCGCGGAGGATGAGCGAGGAGGGGCTCTCGGTGCGACTCCCCCATGCGTAGGGCAGGACGATGTCACCCCGCTCGCAACTGATCACCGCGGCTCCCGGCATCTCGCGGATCACCGCTGTGCGCAGTTCCACAGCCAGGTCTCCGATCGCCAGATGCGCCGTGGTGTCGGCATCCACACCGTTCACCCATTCGGCCTCGACATCGCCGAACTTCACGCGCTGATCCCCACGGCCCGTCATCCTGGCCACCTCGACCGCGAGCGATGTCGGGTAGCAGCCGACGTCGAGGATCGCCCCGCCGGCGAGCGTCGGATCGAAGGCACGCCCGGTCCGAGCCGGATTGTTCCCACCGAACCCGGCAACCACTCCGTGCACCTCGCCTAGTTCGCGGTCGACGAGGAGCCGACGCAGCAGATCGGCGAACGGGCCGAAGCGCTGCTTGAACGCCTCGACGAAGGGCACGCCCGCACGGGCAGCGGCGTCGAGGACCCGTCGCGTGTCGGCGGCCGTCGGTGTGATCGGCTTCTCGCACAGGACGGCCTTGCCCGCCTCGAGGGCCTCGATCGCGAGAGCGGCGTGGGCGGTGTGCACGGTGCCGATGTACACGGCGTCGACGTCGTCGCGCGCGATGACGTCGGAATAGGTGCCGGATGCCGCAGCTCCGTGCTGTGCGGCGAAGGCGGCCGCGCGATCGGGGTCGGAGCTGCCGACCGCGTGCAGCACGCCGAGGCTCGAGCTGCGCAGCCCGGTGACGAAATCGGTGCTGATGACTCCGGGACCGAGCACGGCCCATCGTGTCTTCGTCATCGTGCTTCTCCTTCGGATGGTCCGGTCGCTCGCCGGGTCGCTCGGCCTGCGATGTCGGGGCGCTGAAGCACTTGGCTCAAGGAGAGCATAGGCGGGCCATGCGGCTCCCGGATGAGTCACCGGGCGAGTGGGCGCGCTGAGCGGGGCTCCGAGCGGGGCGGATCGATGCGGGCAGATCGATGCAGAGCGGACCGATGCAGGGCCAGCCGAGCGCGGCGCCGACCGGGGGCCGAGCGCGGCAGGTCCGACGGTGGCCGGTATCCTCGGCTGCATGTCATCCGCACGTCGTCGCCCGTCTCCGCGAGCAGGGGCGACGGCCGCGCCATCCGCCGTCCGTCGCGATGCCGACCGCTGGTTCCGTGAGCAGGGGCTGCCGACCTTCGTGCCCCTGCGGCGCTGGTTCACCGATCTGCCGCGACGCGTCGCTCCGCTGCTCGCGTGGGTCACGGTGGCGATGTTCCTGCTCACCGGCGGTCTCGACGTCGCGATCTCCGCGGCTCTCGAGCTGTCGGATGAGGACGAGACGATCGTCGCGGTGGTGGTGCTGATCCTTCTGCTGCTCGCGCTGGCGCTCGCATGGATCGCGTTCCTGCTGGTGCGGCTCGCCGTGCGGCGGCTGCCGACCGGCCCGGGCACGGCTGTCGCGGCATCCGTCATCGTGCTGTGTGCGGCCGCACTCGTCGCCGGCGGCTACGCCCTGGATCGGCAGGCGACGGTCAGCCCGGTGTTCGAGACCATCGTGATCATCGCGGTGTGCGTGCTCGTCACCGGCATGGGCGGCGGCGCGCTGATCTCGTGGGCCTCGAGGCTCGCCGTGCGCAACGCCTCGGCGATCGGGCACATGGCGTCGATCGCGCTGCCCGTGATCCTGATGCTCGTGGTCTTCGCGTTCTTCTCCGCGGAGGTCTGGCAGATGGCATCCGCCCTGCACGGCAGTTCGCTCGCGCTCGTCGGCCTGGTCATCGGCGCCCTCGCGACCATCGTCGTCCTGCGTGTGAGCGCAGGCGAGATCGACGACGAGACCTATGCGCCGACGGCCGAGCAGCGGGCGGCTCTCCTGAAAGACACCCCGGCCGAGCGGCTCACCTCGGCCTCAGGCGCCCGGCAGGCGCTGCGCTGGCCGCAGCGCGTGAACATCCTGCTCGTGATGACCTTCGCGCAGCTGCTGCAGGCGCTCTTCTTCGCCGCTCTCCTGTGCGCGCTGCTCATCATCATCGGCTCGGTCGCGATCCCGGTCGGAGTCGTCGAGATCTGGGTCGGGCCGGGCAGCGCCGCGCAGCCGCTGCCTGTCGAGCCGCTCGTAATCGGCGGAGCACATCTGCCCGTCACGGTCAACCTCATCAAAGCCGCGGCGCTCCTGTCCCTGATCGCGACGCTGCCGTTCATCTTCTCGGCCGTGAGCGAACCGCGCTACCGCGAGCGGTTCTTCGACCCGATCATGGTCGACCTGCGCCGCGCGATCGTCGTCCGCGATGCGCTGAGCACCCGGGGACGCGCGGCCTGAGCGGATGCCGCGATCCCGCGCGGGCGGCGAGACACCGCCTTCGCGCGGTGACGCACCCCTCCGCGCGCGAGACACCCGCCGTGGCGTGGTGTCTTCATGCGCGAAGAGGTTTCTCGGCGTCGAGGCCGCGCAGCGCATCCGCCGCGATCTCGGCGAGCCGGTGGTCGCGGTTCTCCTCGTGCGCGGTGATCGTGACGACGGCATCCGCCTCCTCGTCGACGATCACGTACTGGCCGTAGAGCCCATCGAGCCGCCATGTTCGGCCTGGCCCCTGCCAGACCGCGAGACCGTAGTTCGCGGAGTCGCCGTCGGCACCCGTCGGCACCCACTGCGAGTGCATCCGCTCGACCCAGCCGCGGCTCACGAGTCCGCCGCCGCCGTCGCGCAGCACCCGCCCGATCCGCGCCAGTTCCTCGGTCCTCAACTCCAGCCCGCTGCCGCCCACGACCCAGCCGCGCGGACACCTGTGCCACTGCGGATTGTGGATACCAAGCGGCTCGAACAGCCGGGGCATGAGCCAGTCGCGCACGTCGCCGACGATTGCGCCCAACATCCGCATCGCCGTATAAGTGCTCGCGTCGGAGTACTGGAAGATCGAACCCGGCCCACGCGTGGGCGCACTGAGCATCTCCACCGCAAGATCCGGAGACGTCACCGGTTGACTCCCGAACCACGTGAAGTCGATGCCGCTGGTCATCGTCAGCAAGTGCTCGAGCGTCACACTCTCGACTCCGGAACCCGGTGCGGGCACGGTGACGAGATCGAGCGCCGGGGTGTCCAGCGACAGCAGCCCCTCGTCGATCGCGATGCCTGCGGCGAGCGCGCTGACGCCCTTCGACACCGAATACAGGTTCTCGCGGTCATCGCTGCGCCACCGATGCCCGGCCTCGTGGTCGCCGATCAGCACGTGCAGACCGTAGGCCCCGAGGTGCTCGGCGTCGATTCCCGCCACGATCTCGTCGCGCACGGTCGTTGCGTTCGTCATTCCCTCATTCTGACTTCCGGTCGCGACTTCCCGCACACGCCCGTGGCGCGGTTCCGACGCAACAGAATTCAGGGCGAACCCCCACCCCTGCTACCGTCGGCGATGCGCGCCCCACGCACAGAGGAGACCGCCGTGCACATCAGAGATGCCGAGATCGCCGATCTCGAGACGATCACCGAGATCTACAACGACGCCGTGGCCAACACCACGGCGATCTGGAACGAGCGTCTCGTCGACGTCGACGATCGCGCCGCCTGGCTCGCCGATCGTCTGCGCGCAGGCTACCCGGTGCTGGTGGCATCCGACGACGACGGCGTGCTCGGCTACGCCACGTTCGGCGACTGGCGTCCGCACGACGGCTACCGGCACACGATCGAGCATTCGGTCTATGTACGCTCCGACCAGCGCGGCCGCGGCATCGGCAGGGCGCTCATGACCGAGCTGATCTCGCAGGCCCGCACGATCGGCAAGCACGTGATGGTCGCGGCCGTCGAGAGCGACAACGCCGGCTCGATCGCCCTGCACGAGCGGCTCGGCTTCGTCGAGACAGGGCGGATGCCGCAGGTCGGCATGAAGTTCGGCCGCTGGCTCGACCTCACCTTCCTGCAGCTGATCCTCGACGCCCGCCCGACCCCCGCATGAACCTGTTCACCTGGCTCGTCGAGCTGTTCAATTCGACCTGGTCACTGCCCGGTGGCCAGACGCTGCTCGTGCGCGAGGTCGTCGGCAACGTCTTCGGACTCGCGAGCGCGCTGGGCGGCATGCGCCGCAAGGTGTGGGCGTGGCCGGTCGGCATCGTCGGCAACGTGCTGCTGCTGACCGTGTTCCTCGGCACTATCCTGAACCCCGATCACGAGCTGCCGAGCCTGCTGGGTCAGGCGGGGCGCCAGGTGATGTTCATCACGGTCGCGATCTACGGCTGGGTGCGGTGGCGTCAGGCGGCATCCGATGGCGGGCAGGTGACGCCGCGCTGGGCGCCCTGGAGCGCCCGCATCGGCATCGTGCTCGTCATGGTCGTCGGCACCGTGGCGCTGACGCCCCTGTTCCGGGCGCTCGGCTCGTGGGAACCGGTGTGGGCGGATGCCTGGACCTTCGTGGGATCGCTGATGGCGACCTACGGCATGGCGAAGGGCTGGACCGAGTTCTGGCTGATCTGGATCGCCGTCGACGTGGTCGGCGTGCCGCTGTTGTTCAGCTCGGGCTTCTACGCCACCGGCTTCATGTACGTGTTCTACGGAGCCTTCACCGCGATCGGATTCGTGGTGTGGGTGCGCGCGCAGGCGAACGCGAAACCCCGCGTCGACACGATCATGCCCGATCCGCGGCCGCAGAGCCCCGAAGCCTGACGCATCCCCGCATCCGTTCCGACTCGGCCGTCGTCCGCGCGCCACCAGGATGCCGACGCCCCACCAGGATCCCGACGCGGATTCGATGGTGGTGCGTCACGAGCGGGGTGGCGCGCGCACGGCTCCCCGCATCCGCACGCGAAACGTCGGGCGAACGCGAGAACTCAGTGCCGCACGCGCGAGAGGAACTCGACGGTGGCGGGATGCTGCGGAGCGTCGAAGAGCTGCTCCGGCGGTCCCTGCTCGACGAGCACGCCCTCCTTGAGGAACACCACGCGGTCGGCGACCTCGCGGGCGAAGGACATCTCGTGCGTGGCCATCACGATCGTGGTGCCGCGGCGCTTGAGTTCGCGCACGAGGTCGAGCACCTCTCCGACGAGCTGCGGGTCCAGAGCGCTGGTGATCTCGTCGAGCAGCAGCACTTCGGGTTCTGTGAGGATCGCGCGCACGATCGCGACGCGCTGCTGCTGACCCCCGGAGAGCCGGTCGGGGTACTCCCCCGCCTTCGCACCGAGGCCGAGCGTCTCGAGAAGCTCCAGGGCGCGCGCACGCGCATCGGGCGCACGCCATCCGTGCACCTTGCGCGCTGCGAGGGTGATGTTCTCGAGCACCGTGAGATGCGGGAAGAGGTTGAAGTGCTGGAACACGACGCCGATGCGGGCGCGGATGCTGTCGGCATCCGCCCTCGGATCGGTGATGTCGTCGCCGCTGAGGAAGATCTGCCCGTCGTCGACGCGCTCGATGAGGTTCATGGTCTTCAGCAGGGTCGACTTGCCGGAGCCGGAGGCCCCGATCAGCACGACCACCTCGTGACGGGCGACCGCGAGGTCGAGCCCGCGGAGCACGTCGTGGTCGCCGAAGCGCTTGCGCACGCCGCGGGCCTCGATGACGACAGCACCATCGGACGGTACAGGGCTCATACGACTCCTCCGGCCTGCTCGCGCCTGTTGAGGCGGGCCGTCACAGCATCCGTGAACCGGATCATCGGCCAGCTGAGGGCGATGAAGAACAGGCCCGCGACGACGTACGGCGTGTAGTTGTAGGTGTCGGCGACCTGCAGCTGCGCGGCGCGGACCGCGTCGATCACCCCGAGCACCGAGATCAGTCCGACGTCCTTCTGCATCGACACGAAGTCGTTCATGAGGGCGGGCACGACCTTGCGCACGCCCTGCGGGATCACCACGATGCGCAGGGTCTGCGCGTGGCTGAGACCCAGCGAGCGCGCGGCGACCCGCTGCGAGGGATGCACGGCCTCCATGCCGGCGCGAAGCACTTCGGCGACGTACGCCGAATACGTGACGATGATCGCGATGGTTCCCCAGAACGCCGGAGGCATCCGCGGGAAGATCATCAGCGCGGGGATGCCGTAGCCGATCAGGTACAGCACGATCAGCAGCGGCACGCCGCGGAAGAAGTCGGTGTAGGCCGCGGCGAGCGCGCGCAGCGGGAAGAACACCGGGCCGCGCAGCGAGCGCAGCGTCGCGAGCAGCGTGCCGAGGACCGCGACGCCGATCGCCGCGATCACGAGCACGAGCAGGTTGGTCAGCAGGCCCTGGAACACCGGACCGATGCTCTGCAGCGCGATCTTCGGGTTGAAGAACGTCTGCTGCACGACGGTCCAGCCCGGCGTGTTCACGACGACGATCACGGCGACCGCCACCAGCACGAGGCTGCTGAGGAACGCGATCAGCACCGAGCGCGTGGTGGCTCGGCGCCGCAGAGCGCGGCGCGACAGCTCGAGCTCGCTCGGCTGCCACGCCGTCTCTGCGGAGAGGCTCGTCACTTCAGAACGGGGACGTCGACCGCGTCGCTGAGCCACTTCTGCTGCAGCTCATCGAGCGTGCCGTCTTCGCGCAGCGCGTCGACCGCATCGGACACGGCCTTCGTCAGGGCCGAGCCCTTCGGCAGCACGACGGCGAACTCGTCGCCGCCGTCGGAGCTTTCGAACTGACCCGTGACGGTCGAGTCGTCGACCACGGCGCCGGTGATGTAGAACGCCCCGGGCAGGTCGGTGATCATGGCGTCGATCTGGCCTGCCTGCAGTGCGAGCACAACGTCGTCGACCGTGTTGAACACGCTGAGGTTCGCGTCTCCGAGCTGCTCCTTGGCGACCGTGTAACTGGTGGTGCCGGCCGCGACACCGACCTTGGCCTTCTTCAGCTCGTCGATCGTGGTGGCGGATGCCGACGACGAGCTGTTCAGCGCCACGACGGCCTGAGTGGTCGTGTAGTACGGGCTCGAGAAGTCGACGGCGTTCTTGCGCTCGTCGGTGACCGAGAACTGCTGGATGTTGATGTCCCAGTCCTTCGGACCCGGCGCGATCGCCGCGTCGAAGCCGGTGCGCACCCACTCGATGTCGGAGGAGTCGAAGCCGAGCTGCTCGGCGACCGCGTTCGCGACGGCCCCCTCGAAGCCCTTGCCGTTCGAGGGATCGTCGTCGACGAACCAGGGCTCGTAGTCGGGCTCGCCCGTAGCGATCGTGAGCTTGCCGGCGGTGACGGTCTGAAGTTCGCCGTCAGCGGCCGTGGATGAAGAAGAGGGGGTGCCGGCGCAGGCGGCGAGGGTGACTGCGGCGACGACCGCGATGGCGGCGGCCGCGGCGCGGCGGAGGGTACGGGGCACGGTCGCTCCTGAGGTGTGGTGGGGTAGATGTCTCACGGGAGAGTGTTCGAGTTCTGATCAAGAGTAGGCGACGCGGCGAGGCGCCAATCGGCGAAATCGAAACCTGGAGACACGAAGCACGACACCAGGACCTCGCTGTCGTCGAGCGGGCGGGCCGCCTGCCAGACGCCCGCCGGCACGAGCACCTGAGCGGCATCCGTCCCGCTCAGCACGATGGTCGACGCCGCCCGCGGCTCGGCGCCGTCACCGCCGAGACTCAGCTCCAGCCTGCCGGGACCGTGCCACAGCCACAGCTCGTCGCTCGTGACGACATGCCACTCGCTGCGTTCGTCGGCCTGCAGGAGGTAGTGGATGCAGGTGCCGGCCGGGCGCGGGCCGTTCGGCGTCTCGACGGCCAGCGGGCTCGTCCACGTGCGACGGAACCAGCCGCCTTCGGGATGCGGGGCGAGGTCGAGCCGGTCGGCGGTGGCGGGGCGTGCGGTCACTGAGTCGCTCCTGTCTGGAGGGGGAAGTCGGATGCCGCGAAGCGCACTTCGCCCGCGACGATGGTCGCCGCGGCGCGTCCGGCGCCCGCTTCGACGAGTTCGGGAATCGCGTCGGCACCGGCCGGCACATCGAAGAAGGTGAGGTCGGCGAGGGCGCCGACAGCGAGGTAGCCGGTGCGGTCCGGACCGACGTCGATGCCCATGGCGTGGGCTCCGCCGAGTGTGGCCGCGCCCAGCAGGCGGGCGTGCAGGTCGCGGTCGGTGTAACCCTGCGAGCGCGCGATGCGGGCGAGCGCGGCGACGTCGCCGAGAACGTCGAGCGAGGGACTGGACGACAGCGAGTCGGTGCCGACCGCGATCGGGCTCCCCTCGCGCAGGTAGGCGGCGATCGGCGGCTCCTCGAGCCCGATCACCGCGTTCGACCGCGGGCACAGCGCCACCGTCGTGCGGCGCTCGCGGAGGATCGCGCGGTCGCGCGCGCTCATGTAGACGCCGTGCGCGATGTGGCAGTCGGGGCCGAGCACGCCGAGCTGGTCGACGAACTCCGTGGCGCTGGTGCCGAAGCCCGCCTCGCGGAGCTCCTGGAAGCTCGCAAGACCGGCGGTGTGCCACGCCTGCGGATGCTCGTGCGCGAACTCGCTCTCGAACGCGGCCTCACCGAGATGGATGTGGATGCGTCCGCCGCGCTCGCGCACGATGTCGGGGATCTCCAGCAGCGGCTCGATGTCGAGCGAGTAGGGCGCGTGCGGCGAGAGGCCGGTTCCCGGCGGTGTGGGAAGCGCGTCGAGCGCCTGCTCGACCTGTGCGCGACCCGTGCGGGCCCAGTCGGCGTTGGTCCAGCTCATCACCTCCCAGTAGGTGATGCCGTGCAGTCGGGCGTCGTGCAGGGCGGAGGCCGCCGCGGGGTCGGTCACGACGTCGGCGACGGCGGTCGTGCCGGAGCGGAGTGCCATCTCGGCGCCGGCCGCAGCATCCGCTCCCCAGTCCCTGCCCGCCTCGTATACCGGGTCGAATGCCTGCACCCAATCGTCGAAGCCCGTGTACTGACCACGACCGACCACGGCCATGCCCGTGTACTGCAGGTGCGTGTGCGCGTTCACGAGCCCTGGCGTGAGCACGCCGGGCCAGTGGACCTCGTCGTACGCGAAGCCGCGTTCGGACAGCGATCGCCGCACCCACGCTCGCTCGCCGACGTGCATGATGCGTCCGTCGCGCACCGCGACGGCGCCGTCCACGATGGGCGGGGCCGTCACCGGGACGACCAGGCCAGCGGAGTAGACGGTGATCATGCCGAGGTCTCCTGCTCGCCGGCTGCCGCCAGGTAGCGGCGCGACCGCCACTCGCTCTGCGCATCGCGCTGCTCCCGGCTGGGCGTGTCGATGGTGTCGCCTCGGGCGTCGAGTGCGGCGCGGGCGATGGCCTGATCGGCCTCCGGGGGGAACGGATGCAGGCCCGCGGGCAGATCACGGGTGAGCAGCTGCTCGACCGCGCCGAGCTGCACGGCGAAGGAGAGGTCCATGATCTCGATCGGGTTGCCCTCGGCGGCCGCGAGGTTCACACAGCCTCCCTGGGCGATCAGCAGGGCGCCGTCGGCGACGCGGTCGAGGTGCACGCCGACCGGTTCGAGCACTGAGACGTCCACGTCGACCTCCCCGGGCACGCCTCCCGCCACCGCGACGATCTTCGCCGCAGTCAGGGTCGCGGTGTCGACGGTGTGCGGAGCGCCGGTCGCCGAGATGACCAGGGCGCCGTCGGCGAGCTCCGCCAGCGGACCGATCCGGTGACCGTCGTGCGCGGCGCGCAGCGCGCGCACGGGGTCGGTCTCGGCGACCGCGATCTCGACGCCGAACGCACGCAGATGAGCGGCGACGCCTTCGCCGACAGGGCCGTAGCCGATCACGACGGCGGGCTGATCACGCAGGCCGATGCCGGCCCCGTCGAGCACGTCGGCGATCGCGAACACGCACGACTGGCCGGTGCCGTAGCGGTTGTCGAACGACGTCTTCATGGCCGCGTCGTTCACGGCGATCACGGGGATGCCCAGCAGCCCGCTCTCCTGCATCAGGCGCAGCGGGGTGAGACCGCTCGTGGTCTCCTCCGCGGCGCCCTTCACCGGTATGCCTTCTTCGTGCGCGAGACGGATCAGGTGCGAGCCGTCGTCGAGCAGCAGATCGATTCCCCGGTGCAGGAACGCCACGGCCGCAGCCCGCTCCTCAGCGCCGCTCAGAGCAGGGTCGCCGTCGACGGGGATGCCGCGGTCACGCAGCACCTCGGCCACCTCGACATCGATCTCGTCGGGGTGGGCGTAGACGACGACCTCGGCGCCGGCATCGCGGAGCAGCAGGGCGAGCTGGGCGGTCTTGGGCTCGAGAACCATCGCGATGCCGATGCGGATGCCGCGCACGAGGTCCTGTTCGCGCAGGCGGGCGGCGATGAGCGTCGAGACAGGCATGTGCGCCCCGGCGTTGTCGACGCGCGCCGCCGCGGTCGTGCGGGCGGGCAGCGGGGCGCCGTCGGCGAGGATCTCATCGGCCCGCCCCGGTGCGAACGTCACCGATCCGGTGCCGAGGCGGGCGCCGAGGGCGGGGAGCAGCCTGCGGAGCTCATCTGCGACAGCATCCGTCCCCTCCACCGAGAACGTGCGTCCGGCGACGAGCAGGTTGGTCTCACGGGCGAATCGGCGCACAAGTCGCTCGGCTGTCGTGCGCGGGTCGGTCACCGCTCAATCGTATTGCGCCGGTCGGGTCGCTCGACGCCCGCGCTGCGGCTGCCGACCATCGCGATGCTGACACGTCTCTGCGAGCGTGCAGATCGAACCCGCCCAAGGTGCATCTACCCGGTAAGGATGCTCCCGGCCCGCAGCCTGTCGAGGGTGGCCGCCCGTTCGAGCCGGACCGGGTCCGGGAGACGCACGGCGCTGCGGGCGCTGTCGGCGTCTCCGCCTCTCGTCGAGCGTGGGGAGCCCCGCCAGTACCTGGCTCCGCGTGCGCCCGTACGCTTCACTGGAGGCATGAAGACCGACACGATCCGAACTGTCGCATGGGATCCACGGGCGGAGGTGCGCGCGTTCTTCGCGTACCTGTTCGAGCGCGCTTTCCTGCCGTTCGCGCCGCTGTCGCTGAGTGTGCCGGTCGAGATCTCCCGGCGCGAGGAGGCGGTGCGCGCCGCATCCGTCGATCCGGCTCCGCTCGGACCCGAGCAGGAGCGCCTGAGCTGAAGCACCCGTGTCAGCGCGCTGCGAAGATCTCGCGTGCACGGGCGACGATGTCGTCCAGCCGAGATTGCAGGTACGGTCCGGGGCATTCGGTCCCCGTCCAGGTCTCTCGGTGGCTGATGACGTGCTCTCTGTCGATCGTGAACGACACCGGCACACCGTCCAGGGTCTTGCCGTCGTAGGTCGCGAGCCACGCGATCATCTGTGCGAGCTCTTCCAGCTGAGCCGCCGTCACGGCGTAGTCAGGCGCTCCGGTGGCGTCCAGAGTCTCCACTGCCAGCGACCGCCAGTTCCAGTCGGCGCCGGTCGATGACGGCTTCGCACCAGGGCGGATGAGCTCGAAGACGGACCCGTCGTGCCGCAGATAGAAGGTGGGCGCGGAGGATCGCTTGTTGCAGCGCGAGAGGAAGTCCAGCTGCTCATGGGTCGTACCCGTGTGGTGGATGATGAAGCGGTCGATGATCGGCGTCACCTCGTGGTGGTCGCTTCCTGCGATGTCACGTGGCGACCGAGATGTGGGGTGCCTGCAGTCCTCGAACCCCAAGGGGGCTTCGAGACCTTTGACTGCACGGTCGTAGACGGGTTCGTACTCCGTCAGCCCCCTCGGATTGTCCGGGTCCACGGGCGTCGTCGCGCCGTGTGGGCCCACGGGGATCGCGGAGAGCAGGATTCCCGTGGCGGTCACGGCGATGCCCGAACCCGCCGCGATCAGGAAGCGCCGACGCGTATGCGCCGAGGGGCGTTCGGCAGAATCGGGTGCGGCGGAGTGCTCCATCTGCCCATCTAACACGCTCCCTCGAGCGCCTGCCCTAGAGGATCCGCCAGCTGACGCCGTCGACCTCGAGATCGGCGTGCGCCCTGGCCTGCTCGATCTGCACAGCGTTGGCGCCGTCGACCTCGCGCGCCCAGGCGCGCGCGCCCTCATGCGAGCGCCCGTGCCGCATGTGCCGATCGATCAGCCGAGCCTCGCGCTCCTCAGCAGAGGCGACGCAGAACCAGACGGCATCCAGGCGATCACGCACACGGTTCCACGGCTCAGCGGCCGCGAGCAGGTAGTTGCCCTCGACGATCACGGTCTGCACGTGCGGTCCGATGGCGATCTCACCCGCCACTCCCTCGTCGACGTGGCGGCGAAAGCTCGGCGCGTAGACGACATGGTCGGTCTCGACGCGGACGCGGTCGAGGAGAGCGAGGAACCCCCAGCCGTCGAAGGTCTCGATGGCGCCCTTCCTATCGCGGATGCCGAGGGCGTCGAGCGTCGCGTTGGCGAGATGGAACCCGTCCATCGGCAGGTGGGCCGCCCTGCCGGGAGCTCGGGCCTCGAGACGCGCGACGAGCGCCGCGGCCAGCGTGGTCTTGCCCGCGCCGGGGCTCCCGGTCACGCCGACGAGGCGGCGGGATCCGTCGCCTCGGGGGATCCTGGCGAGGAGCGCATCGAGCGCGGCATCCGTCATGTCCGCCAGTCTCGCACCGCTCACGATCCTGGTCCCGCCGGAGGATCGGAGCCGACTAGC
Organism: Microbacterium sp. ZW T6_19; assembly: GCF_044987465.1. NCBI lineage: Bacteria > Bacillati > Actinomycetota > Actinomycetes > Micrococcales > Microbacteriaceae > Microbacterium > Microbacterium sp. ZW T6_19. The sequence goes on from NZ_JBJDRH010000005.1 coordinate 86,612, forward strand.
ATTTCAGTCATGATGGCCACCTCGATCGACGACATCTCCATCGGCGGCGAGATGATCCGCCTCGGACAGTTCCTCAAGTTCTCGGGCCTCATCGACACCGGCGGTGACGCCAAGGAAGCCATCATCGACGGCTACGTGAGCGTGAACGGTGAAGAGGAGCGTCGTCGCGGGCGCCAACTGCACGATGGCGACCTCGTCTCGTTCGAAGGCCGCACGGCACGCGTCAGGCCCTGAACGCGATCCGGCCTGTCACTGCGCCGGCAGGCATCCGCCGTCCATGATGTACCCGCCGGCCTCGATGATCAGGGCGTCAGCCGACACCTCGCCGAAGATGCATCCGCCCTTCGGGCCGACCACGCCGAAGGCGACGCCGCGCTGATCGCCGATCGTCTGGGTGCTCGTGAGGCCGGCATCCGCCATGACCGCGACGACGGCGTCGGTCGAGATGTCGCCCGAGGTTCTCAGGGTGTCGAGAGCGGGCCGCACGTTCTCGATCGCGTCTTCGGCAGCGGTCCTGGTCTCGTCTGAGATGTCCATCCGCTGCCGATAGGTGTCGTTCTGCGCCATCGACTGTTCGGGGTCGTAGGGCGCGCATTCAGGAGGGAGTTCGACGCCCTCCACCTGCGGACACGCGGCCGTCGGCGTCGGCGACGCGGATGGTGTCGAACCCGCCTGCGGGCTCGCCGTCGCGCATCCGGCCAGCACCAGCGCCGTCGCACATGCGAGTGACGCGAACGCGCCCCTCGACCTATCCCCCCGGATGCCGATCATCCGCCCATGCAACCACACGCGTCGCGGCGGAGGAAGGGTCAGCGCCCGGGCGGTCCCTCGAGAACGGTCGGAACATACTCGAGCAGCTGCGTGCGCATGTCGAACGTGCGCGCCTCGACCAGTTCGAGCGCGACATCGGGATAGCCGTCGAAGATCCTCTCCTGACCGGTGGCGCCCGTGATCACCGGGAAGATCACGACCCGATACCGGTCGACGAGTCCTGCGGTCAGCAGCGACCGGCACAGCGATCGGCTGCCGATGGTGCTCAGCGGACGGTCGGACTCCTCCTTCAGCCGGCGCACCGCCTCCACGGCATCCGCCGCTATCAGTGTCGAGTTCTCCCACGCGAGCGGCGCCTCGAGAGACGACGAGAAGACGTATTTGCGGATGCCGTTCAGCACGTCGGTGCCCGGCTCGCCCTCGGCGACGAGCTCCGACATCACGCGGTAGGTGGTCGCGCCCATCAGCAGGGGCTGATCCTTCTCGGGTCGGGTGTCGAGCCACTCGAGGTACTCCGGACTCTCCATGCCCCACCACCCGGGCCAGCCCACCGCCGAGCCGTAGCCGTCGAGCGAGCAGATGAAGTCGACCGTCAAAGTCTGCATGTCGTCTCCTTCGATCCGGCCAGGTGGAACGACCCGAGCCGAGCGGATGCCGTCGCGCAGGAGTCTAGATCGGCGGGTCGACCCTCGAAACCCCTATCTGCGAACACGCTGGCGAAAGAACCTCGGCCCTTTGTCGATAAGAGCTGCAACAGCGCCGAGGTCGCGTTCCTCAACCGGCGACTCGACGAGATGAGGGCCGCACCGTGACCGAGAAGCACTACCGTGGCGGTGTGGATGCTCCAGACCCGCTGCCCGATCACCCCGCCCCCGACAACCCGCAGGGCAAGCTCGTGCTGCTGCGCCACGGCGAGACCGAGTGGTCGCGGACCGGCCTGCACACGGGACGCACCGACATCCCGCTGACTCCGCACGGCGAAGAGCTGGCCCGGGCGGCGGGCAGGCTGGTACGCGGATACGACTTCGGGCTCATCCTGACTTCGCCGCTGCAGCGGGCGCGGCGCACGGCGGAGCTGGCGGGCCTCGACGCCGAGGTCGATCCGCTTCTCGTCGAATGGGACTACGGCGGGTACGAGGGCCGCACCACGGCAGACATCCGCGCGGAGCTCGGATACAACTGGACGGCCTTCAACCACGGAGTGATCCGCGGCGAGACACCCGGTGAGACCGTCGAAGAGGTCGCCGCGCGCGCATCTCGGGTGCTGACCAGGGTGCTACCGGCGATGGCCGACGGCGACGTCGCCCTGATCGCGCACGGGCACTACCTGCGCATCCTCACCGCCGTGTTCCTGCGGGAGGCGCCGCGATTCGGCGCCCAGATCACCCTCGATGCCGGCTCGGTGTCGGTGCTCGGCTTCACCAGGGAGCAGCCGGCCATCCTCGCCTGGAACCACGGGCCCGAGCTGCCGCTGAAGCCCTCGGAGTCCTGACATCTCCTTTGTCGGCGGTGTCGGGCACGATGGTCGCATGGCTGACGGATACGACCCCGGGTTCCTCACGACCTCTCTCCCGCTCCCCCGCCCCGCGGACATCACACGCACGCTCGACTACCCCCGGTTCACGGTGCTGCTCGATCCCTCTCGGCGACTGGCGGCGGCGACCGGGGTGAACATCGAAGGCTCGACGCTGCGCGATCTTCCCCGTGCCGGCGAATGGCGCCTCGACCCGAGGATCGGCGACGACGAGCAGACCGGCCCCGCCGTGTACGCGCGCAACGATCTCGACCGCGGTCATCTCGTACGTCGCCGCGATCCCGGCTGGGGAGCGGTCGACGACGCCCGCGCTGCCATGGAGGCGACGTTCTTCTACCCGAACGCGGCTCCGCAGGCCGCAGGGTTCAACCAGTCGAAGGAGCTGTGGCTCGGCCTGGAAGACCATGTGCTCGCGTACGCCGAGGCGACGGATCAGCGCATCTCGGTCTTCACGGCGCCGGTGCTCGGCCCAGAAGACCCGCCTTATCGCGGCGTCCGCATCCCGTTGAGGTTCTGGAAGATCGCCGCCTGGCAGGGGGCCGAGGGGCTCGCGACCGCCGGTTTCCTCCTCGACCAGAGCGAGCTCATCGACACCCGTGACGACCTGCTCGCCCCTGCGCCGCTCGGCGCCTTCCGCACCTTTCAGGTGCCGGTCGCCGAGATCGCGAGGCTCACCGGGCTCGATCTCGGTCGGATGCCGGCGGGCGACGTGCTCTCGGAGAGCGCCGTGCGGGCGGGGGAATGGCAGATGCTGTCGTCGGTCGACGACATCGTGCTCTGAGTGCGTCGTCAGCGATCAGCGTTCACCGTCATCCGGACCGGGATCGGGCTCGCCCATCCGTCGATCGCTCGATGATCGTTCGGGCGACTCGCTCACGGCCGCGGTGACGGTGCTCGCGGTCTTCGCGCTCGAAGATCCCCGACGCGCGAGGAAGTCCGCGTGGGCGATCTCGAGGGGAGGGATCATCACAGCACGACGACGCCTTTACCGCCTACGACGCCGGCTTCCATGTCGCGATGGGCCTGGACGATGTCGTCGAGTGCGTACGTGCGGCCCACGGGGACGGTTGCACGGCCGTCGGCGACCGCATCGAGGAACTGCTGAAGCGTGTCCGCTCCGAGGTCCGCGGCCTCTCCCGAATACGCGGTGAGACGGACGCCGTTCGGCAGCCAGTCCATCGGGTAGAACTCCTCGATGCTCCACCGGTTCGACAGCATCCCCGTGAAGCAGACCGTGCCGCCGGGTCGCACGGCACGCAGGGTGTCCCGCATGGCGTCGACCCCGACCAGCTCGATGGCGCCGTCGACTCCTCCGGGGAGCAGCCGACGAATCTGTGCCGCGACATCTCCGTCGTCGACGAGAACATGATCGACACCGACGCTCTCCAGGAGCGCACGGGCGGCTTCGCGGCGGGTGGTCGCGTACACGGTCATGCCATGGAGCTTGGCGAGGACCGCCGCCGCGAGCCCGATCGACGAGGTGCCTCCGCGGATCAGGATGCTGTCGCCGGGTTTCGCCTCGAGACCGATGTCGAGCGAGCCGTTGGCCGTCTGCAGCATCTCAGGAACCGCGCCCAGCACGTTCCACGGCAGGGAGCTGCGGAACGGGATCGTCTGCGCCGCGGGAACGACGACGTACTCCGCGTAGCCGCCATCGAACTCCCGCCCCATGCCGCCCATCATCGTGACGACCTGGGTGCCCCTGTCGAACTCGCCACCGGGAGCGTCTTCCACGATCCCCGCGGCTTCGATGCCAGGGATGCGCGGGAACGATCCCGAGTACGCCTGACCGTTCCGGAAGTGCAGTTCGGACTGGTTGAGCCCGAACGCGTGCACTTTGATGAGCACCTGCCCGGGAGCCACCGTCGGAACAGGACGCTCGCGGATCTCAAGGACCTCCGGAGTGCCGGGTGCAGTGACGACGACCGCCCGCATAGTCGTGGTCATGCGAGCACCCCGCTGCGTGCGGCGACGGCGCGAGCGCCGATGCGCGTCAACGCCTCCGACAGGACCTCGATGTCCGAGTCCTCCCCGAGGAGTTCCGCGATGACCTGCTGCGCCACCCGCTCAGCCGAGGCGCGAGCGTCTTCCCCGGATCGGGTGAGAGCGACCAGCGAGGAGCGCCGATCATCGGGATTCGGTCGGCGAACCGCCAGACCGTCGCGCTCAAGACGGTCGATGAACTTGCTGGCGGCGCCGACCGTGATCGACAGAGCATCGCTGACATCCTGCACCCGCACTGCTCCGTCGTGGCGGTGCACGGTCTGCAGTGCCATCAACGTGCCGAGACCCACGCGGTCAGACCGCAGGAGCTCGTGCTCGACCGCGTTCCATACGTCGGTCTCGACTCTGACGAGAAGCTCGAAGAAGTTCATGCTCATGAGAACTACATTACTCGTAAGAGTATTCCTGGGAACATAAATTCTGCGCCGTCTAGATCGAGGAGCGGCGCTCCGCAGTCATCGCGCGCTCTTCACCTCGTCGTAGGCGCGGAGCGCCGCTCGACGGGTCTCCCGCAGGTCGACGATCGGCTCGTCTCGGCTGTCTGCGGCCCAGCGGTCGATGTACCGACGCTGCGGATCGAACTTCTCGGCCTGGAGCACGGGGTTGAACACGCGGAAGTAGGGTGCGGCATCCGCGCCCGACCCCGCGACCCACTGCCAGTTGAAGGGGTTGCTCGCAGCATCCGCGTCGACCAGGGTGTCCCAGAACCACTGCTCGCCGATCCGCCAGTCGATGAGCAGGTTCTTCACGAGAAAGGAGGCGACGACCATGCGGACCCGGTTGTGCATGTGGCCGGTCTCCCACAGTTCGCGCATTCCGGCATCGACCAATGGCACCCCGGTGCGTCCGCGTCGCCAGGCACGCAGCGCGCCCTCGTCGAGAGGAGGCCAGGGGAACCGGTCGAACTCCGGCCGAAGGTTGCGCGTGGCGAGGTCGGGGAAGCGGTCGAGGGTGTGCCAGGCGAACTCCCGCCAGCCGAGCTCCGTGAGGAACCTGCTTCCGCCCTCGGCCGCGACCGCCTCGTGCCACACGGTGAACGGGCTGAGCTCTCCCCAGCGCAGCCGCGGCGACAGCATCGACGTCGCCTCGAGACCGGGTTCGTCACGAGCCCGGTCGTAGTCGGCGAGCCCCTCGCCGACGAACCTCCGCAGCTGTCGGAGGGCGGCCGGCTCCCCCGGCTCCCACGCTGCCGCGAGACCTCCGGCCCAATCGGGCGCGTACGGGCGCAGCTGCCAGTCGTCGAGGTCGTCGGACGGGACGCGCGCGCTTCCCGCCGCGGCCGAGGGAGGAGCCGGCAGCGGCGCACGCGGAGCCGGACGGTTCTGGCACGCACGCCAGAACGGGGTGAACACCGAATAGTGCCCTCCGCTTCCGGTCGTCACCGTCCAGGGCTCATGCAGCAGCGACGCGGCGAAGGAGGCGACCTCGTTCCCCTCCGACCGCAGCCGTCTCTTGATCTCCGCGTCGACCAGCCGTTCCGGCGCGCCGTAGCGGCGGTTCCAGAAGATCGCGTCCGCCTCGGCCTGCGCGGCGACTTCGGGCACGATGCGCGTCGCTTGCCCTCTACGCAGCACCAGCGGGATGCCGAGATCGCGCAGCCCGCCGGCGAGAGATGCGAGCGAGTGGTGCAGCCACCATCGCGCGGCGCCGCCGAGCGGACGGATGCCCTCCGACTCCTCATCGAGGACGTACAGGGCGACGACCGCTCCACCTCTCGCCGCCGCGGCCGAGAGAGCAGGATTGTCGGTCACGCGCAGGTCGTCGCGGAACCACACCAGACTCGCCCGGGTCATGGACGACCGCTCCGCGTCATGGCGCGACCCCTGCAGCCGCGGGCTTGAACCCGGCCCTGACGTTCTCGCAGCATCCGGGTCGGCACACGTCGAACCATGGTCCGAGCGGCGTCACCGCCGGGCGCTCTGCAGGATCCACCGCGGCGATGCGCTCTTCGATGAGGTCGACGACGCCGGCCACGAACACGCGGTCGGCTCCGGGAGTCGCGGCGCGGACAGCCTGGATGCCTGCGGACGCAGCCGCCTCGAGCGCCTCGGTGTCCAGATCCCACAGCACTTCCATGTGGTCGCTCACGAACCCGATCGGCGAGATCGCGATGGCCGTGACGCCTTCGGCAGGCAGCTCTCCGATGCGGTCGCAGATGTCGGGCTCGAGCCACGGTTGCGACGCCGGGCCCGAGCGCGACTGGTACACCAGCTCCCAGCCGATGCCGTCGAGCCGCGCATCCCGACGGACCACCCGCTCCATGACGGCGGCCGCGACGGCGAGATGCTGCGCCTCGTAGGCCCCGCCGGGTCCGTAGTCCCGATCGCGCGGCCCAGAGCGCTGCGCGTCTGCGGTGGGGATCGAGTGGGTGGTGAACAGCACGCGGATCGCGCCGGCATCCGCCCCCTCCTCCAGGAACCCGCCGAGCGCCGCCGCGATGCTGTCGACGAAGGAGTCCACGAAGCCGGGGTGATCGAAGAACTGGCGGATCTTGTCGATCGTGACCGTGCCGCCGAGCTGCGTCTCGTCGAGTGCTCGCGCGAAGTCCTCGCGGTACTGCCTGCAGCTCGAGAACGAGCTGTAGGCGCTCGTCGCGAAGGCGAGCAGCCGCGTGCAGCCGTCGTCCGCCGCCTGCTGCACGGCGTCAGGCAGGTACGGCGCCCAGTTGCGGTTTCCCCAGTAGACGGGCAGGTCGAGTCCGCGTGCGGCGATCTCGGCCTCGAGTGCGGCTTTCAGCTGCCGGTTCTGCTCGTTGATCGGGCTGATGCCGCCGAAGTGACGGTAGTGGTGCGCGACCTCCTCCAAGCGCTCGTCGGGGATGCCGCGCCCACGAGTCACGTTGCGCAGGAACGGGATGACGTCATCCTGCCCCTCCGGACCACCGAACCCGGCCAGCAGGATCGCGTCGTAGCGCTGCGGTGCGACGGCGAACGGCTCTCCGACTGCGCAGGCCGGCGAGGCGTGGGGAACGGACGATGCAGATGTCATGGTGACCTCCAGGTTTCGGGTTCAGTCGGCGCGGATGACGGACCAGATGAGCAGCATGGTGACGAGGAAGCCGCACAGGTAGTTGATCCAGAGGAAGTGCCGCCAGCCCCGGTTCGCGGCACCGGACTCCGCGTCGCTCACGCGGGCGAACGGTGCAGCCGCGCACAGATACGGGATAGCGAGCGCGGCGGCCCACGCGGCAGGGTCACCGGCGGTGAGCATGAGCAATGCGGCGAGGCTCCACAGCGACATCGCCAGGCGCACCGTGCGAGCGGCGCCGAGGACGGTCGCGATGGACGCGATTCCTCCTTCGCGATCGGGGATCACGTCCTGCACGGCGCCGAAAGCGTGGCTCGCCATCCCCCAGAGGAAGAAGGCGATCAGGATCGTTCCCGATCGAAGGTCGGGAACTCCGCCGGCGAGCAGGATGCCGTAAAGAGCGGGGCTGACGAAGTGCACGCTCGATGTCACCGAGTCGAGGACCGGCACCTCCTTGAACCGGAACGGCGGCGCCGAGTAGGCCACCACGGCGAAGAGACTCACCGCCAGCACGGGCCAGGAGATCGCGGGTCCCAGCACCACGAGCGCGATCACGAACGGAAGACAGATGCAGAAGGCCGTGATCAGCACGATGCGATGACGACGAGGGTCGAGCAGTGCGCCCTCGACGCCGCCCTTGCGGGGGTTCGCGAGATCGGAGGCGTAGTCGAAGACGTCGTTCACGCCGTACATCGCGAAGTTGTACGGGATCAGGAAGAAGATCGTCCCGATCACGAGCGCCGCATCGATCTCGCCCGCGACGAGCAGGTACGCGGCCGCGAACGGGAAAGCCGTGTTGATCCAGCTCAGCGGCCGGGAGGCGGTGAGCAGCTCAGCGATCATCGCGGCTCCGCAGTCTCATCCAGAGCGCAGGCAGCATGATGACGGCGGCCAGCGGATAGGCGAAGTCCTCGATGGGGGCGAGTCCGATCGTCGGGCCGAGAATCCGGGCGTCCGCGTAAGTGAAGAGCCCGGCGGCGATCATGACGGTGTCGAACACCGCGGTGAGGATCAGCAGGACGAGAACGCCGAGCGCCAGGGGGCCGGCGCTCACGCGACGGACGCCGCGGCCGAACACCGCGGCGAGGACCACCGCGAGCACCAGGAACACGGCCGCGAGCAGAAGATACGTCATCCCCGCCTCCTCGGTCCCGGCCGACGAGACGCGGCGCGGCGCAGCAGGCGGTCCGCGCCGAGCACCAGCACCATGGTGATCTCGCACAGGAACAGCAGGAAGACGGGCTCTTCGATCGGAAGCTCGGGGGCGATCATGACGCCGGTGAGATACGGCGCGTCGCCGCGCGCGAAGATGCCGAGTCCGATGCCGGCGAGATCCCAGACGAGGAAGAACGCCAGCCCTGCGGCGAGCACCAGGAGCGCCTGTCGCCACGAACGACCGAGGAAGAGCCGGAACCGCAGGTCGACCGCGACCACGAACGCCGATGCGGCGAGGAGGCAGAGCAGGTAGATCGCGCTCATGACGGCACCGCCAGGGGACCCGACGAACGGTCGCCCCGCACGCGCTTGAGCACGAGCTCCGCGCTGATCAGGCACATCGGCAGCCCCACCCCCGGGATCGTCGTCGCACCGGCGAGCAGCAGCCCGTCGACCCCGCGGGCCTTGGTGCCGCCGCGGAAGAACGCGCTCTGCCGCAGGGTGTGCGCCGGGCCGATCGCGCCGCCGCGCCATGAGCCGTACTCGCGCTCGAAGTCGGCAGGGCCGATCGTGCGCCGCACCGTGATGCGCTCGGCCAGGTCGGGGACGCCGGCCCACGAGGAGATCTGGGCGATCGCGGCGTCCGCGATCCGCTCCACCTCCGCCCCACCCTCGCCGTCTTCTCCGCCGGCGCCGATCGTCGTGTCGGCGGGCACAGGGATCAGCACGAAGAGGTTCTCGTGCCCCTGGGGTGCGACCGATGCGTCTGTCGCACTCGGGCGGCAGACGTACAGCGAGGCGGGATCGGGGATCCGCGGATCGGCCCCGTAGATCGCGTCGAACCCCTCTTCCCAGTCCTCGGCGAAGAACAGCGTGTGATGTGCGAGCTCGGGGAGCTCGCCTCTGACGCCCAGCAGCGCCAGGACCGCGCCGGGGCCAGGGTCGCGGCGCTTCCACCAGCGGATGCTGTGATGCCGATGCCGCGGCTCGAGCAGCTGCTGCTCGGTGACGTGCAGGTCGGCCGTCGAGACGACCCGCTCTGCGGTGAAGACACGTCGCGTGCCATCCGACGAGAGGGCGTCGACGCCGCGCACGCGCCTCCCCTCGACGATGATGCGGGTGACGCGGTGCCCCGTGAGGACCTTCACGCCCTTCTGCTCGGCGAGCCGGGCGATCGCGTCGATCACCGCTCCGAAGCCGCCTCGCGGGTACAGGACCCCCTGATCGACGTCGAGGTGGCTCATCAGGTGATACATGCTCGGCGCCGCCGCCGGTGAGGTGCCGAGGAACACCGAGAGGTACCCCAGCACCTGCTGCACGCGGCGCGAACCGGAGTGGGCGGCGATGAAGCGGTCGAGCGGTTGCCCCAGCAGGCGCAGCAGGGTCGGCAGGCGTCGTAGCGTCTCCCGATCGGCGACACCGCCGAGGGTCTCGAAGTTCGTGTAGAGGAACCGCCTGGTCGCGATGTCGTAGGTCTCGGCGGCGGAGTCGAAGTACGTCCGCAGCGGAGCAGCGGATGCCGGGTCCAGCCCGATGATCGCCTCTCTGGCGTTCTGCGCCGGGAGGTCGAAGGGTTCGGCGTCGCCTTCGAAGTACACGCGGTAGCCGGGGTCCAGACGCACCAGGTCGAGCTGCTCGGCCGCCGAGGTCCCCAGCATCCTGAAGAAGTGATCGAACACCTCGGGCATCAGGTACCACGACGGACCGGTGTCGAACGTGAAGCCGTCCTTCCGCCAGGTGCCCGCTCGACCGCCGAGCTCGTCGCGCGCCTCGAGAAGCGTGACATCGTGACCGTCCTGCGCGAGGAGCGCGGCCGTGGCGAGGCCCGAGATCCCGCCGCCGACGACCACGATCGTCTCACCCGTCATCGGCCGCTCCGGCCGACGAGGGCGCACAGGAGAACCCAGGCTTTGACAGACGCCGGCACGGAGATCCGATGCCGGCTGATCTCCGCGGCGGGCGTGGCCGAGAGCCGCTCGTTCAGCTTTTCGAACAGCCCGGCGGCTGCGCTGGTCGCCCGCCGTGCTCGGGGCGGCAAGGCGCTGATGGCACGCCGCGCGACGGCGAGATCGGCCGCGATGTCCGCCACCACTGCATCCTTCTGCTCCTCGCCGAACCGCTCCGGCCCCACACCGGGGAGATAGCTGCGCCCCAGACGATCCCGATCGTCGGCGAGGTCCCGCAGGAAGTTGACCTTCTGGAACGCGGCTCCCAGCCGCCGCGCCCCCTCTTCCGTCTCGTCGCTGATCTCGCCGCCGGGGCGCTCCTGCATGAAGACCCGCAGACACATCGAACCCACCACCTCGGCCGAACCGTGGATGTAGCGGCGATACGCCGCATCGTCGAAGACGGCGGGAGGGGCGATATCCGTGCGCATCGAGTCGAAGAAGTCCGTCACCAGCGCGGGTGCGATGCCGGCTTCGCGAGCCGTGACGGCGAAGGCGTGGACGACGAGGTTCGCGCTGAAGCCGCGGCGCATGGCGGCGAGGGTCTCGGCTTCGAGGGCGTCGAGCACGGTCCTCGTCTCACCGGCATCCATCCCCGCCTCCGCCGCCGGCCCGTCGACGATCTCGTCGGCCACGCGCACGAGCGCGTACACGTCGGCGATGCCCGCGCGCACCCGCCTGGTCAGCAGCCGGCTGGCCAGGCCGAACGAGGTCGAGTAGGCGCCGATGACCCGGGCCGACGACGTCCTCGCCGTCCGCGTATAGAGCGCGAGCCCGCTGGCGGTCACGACTCGCGCTCCGCACATCGCCGTGCGAGCGGGATCAGCTCGGCTTTCAGCTGCTCCGGCAGTCCCGACTGCTCGATGCGCTCGCAGGTCTTCTCGCACTGTCGCGACAGATGCAGTTCGACGCGCGCTCGCGCGCCGCTCTCGGTGAGGGCGCGCCGCAGCCGGTCGGCGGCATCCGCATCGAGCGACCGGCGGCCGAAGAGGTGACGTACGTCCTTCCACGGCTCGCTGCCATCGGCGTAGGCGATCAGAAGAGTCTGCTTGCCCTCGCGCAGGTCTCCGTCGATCGGCTTGCCGAGTGCTGCAGCCGAGCCGAAGACGCCAAGCAGGTCATCGCGCAGTTGGTAGACGAAGCCCAGCATCGTGCCGATCTCGGCGAGCTCGGTCTCGGCCTGCGCACCGGAACCCGCAAGCAGCGCACCGGCTCGCAGCGGCGCCGAGAACGAGTAGACGGCCGTCTTGTCGTGCATCATGCCCGTGATCTCGGGGATCGTGACGTCCACTGCGCCGAGGGCGAGGCCGACATCGGCGAGTTCACCCGCCGCGGTCGAGAACAGGCATTGGTCGATGAGCTCGTGCAGGGCCGTCCGGGCCTCCGACGGGATCCTAGCGATCACGGAGTGCGCGGCGCTGATGAGCAGATCACCGGCGAGAACCCCTGACGCGTCGCCCCAGGCCGTCGCGGCGTCAGACGCGAGGCCTCGATCGAGAGCATCGCCGACGAAGGCGCCCTGAAGATTCGGGCGTCCTCGCCGCACGAGATCCCCGTCGAGGACGTCGTCGTGCAGGAGGAATGCGGTGTGCAGCAGCTCGAAGGCGAGAGACGCCGCCACCGCGTCGTCGTGCGCGTCGCCCCCGAGGGCGTTGTGCGCGAGGAGGAGCAACCGGGGCCGGATCCGCTTTCCCCCGCTGCACGCCAGGCCGATGCGCTCCCAGAGGCGTCGGTAGGAGGGACCGGCAGTGGATGCTCGCGAGATGCGCTCGGCCAGCAACCCGTCGAGCGCGGCGTCCACCGCGGCGAGCGCCTGCCGTTCGTCGGTGATCATCTCTGCCGCTCCATCAGGGGAAGGGCGCCGGGGATGCCGGACATCTGCTCGAGCTGTTCCACGAGCCACGGGCTGAACGCCCACGGCGCGAGCCGCGCCGACTCGACCAGGGCTTCGGGTTCGACCCATCGCGCATCCATCGCCTCGTCGGGGTTGCAGACCGGGTCGCCGACGGCGGTGGCGACGTACACCGGGCAGATCTCGTTCTCGACGATTCCCGAGACGTCGACCGCGCGGTAACGGAAGTCGGGCAGCACGAGTCTGACGTCGCGCAGCGTCACGCCCAGTTCGTCGCCCGCACGGCGGTCCACCGCATCCGGAACGGGCTCGAACGGCTGCGGGTGACCGCAGAAGGCGTTGGTCCAGGTGCCCGGCCACGTCTTCTTGCCCAGAGCGCGCCTGGTCACGAGAACGCGCCGTCCGTCTTCGTGGACGAGGTGGCACGAGAACGCGAGGTGGAGCGGGGTATCGGAGTGGTGCACCTCCGATTTCAGGGCGGCGCCGATGCCGCTGCCGTCATCGCTCAACAGCACGACGCGCTCCTGGCTGGTCATCCCGCACCTCTCGTTCAAAAGTGTTTCACCAAGTTAATAGTATTCTTGGCGTACTTTCAAACCGGATTAGTATCGAGTCATGCGCAAGCCCGCCGAGGACGCGGCCCCTCCGGCCATGTCTCTCGTCGACCCCCGGGTGATGGACCCCGATCACGAACTGGTCAGCAGAGACCACCTGTCAGCGGGCGAGATCGACGAGATCGTCGCCGTGCTGGAGGCGATGAGCCTCTGGCGAGAGCGAGAGAGGGCGATGAGCGACGAGGCGCGGCGGTACATGCGCCTCGGCGACACCGACATGAGGGCGCTGCGGTTCCTCATCGCCGCTCAGCGCCATGGCGTCGTCGCCACCCCGGGGTCGATCGCGGCGCACCTGGGCATCTCCCCCGCCGCCGCCACGAAGCTCGTCGACCGACTCGAGGCCGGAGGTCACATCCGCCGCATCGCGGACACGGGTGATCGTCGGCGCACGTCGATCGAGGTCACCGAGTCGACGAAGGCGTCGGCGAGAGCATCCGTCGGCCGCAGTCATGCCCGACGCTTCGACGCCGTCGCCGGTCTCTCACCGGACGATCGCCGTGCCGTGCTCCGATTCTTCGACGCCCTCGTGAGCTCGTCGACGTGGACGGGGCCCGACGACGCCGCGCACCGGTGACGACGCTCACTCCCCGTCGGCCTCGGCTGCGGCCGTGATGCGCGCCGCCATCCCCGCGAAGATGAGCCCGTGGAACGGCAGCACTGCCAACCAGTACAACCGCCCGCTCAGCCCCTTCGGGAAGAACACCGCCCGCTGCTCGTAACGAGCGGCGTCACCATCACGAACGGCACGCAGCTCGAGCCACGCCTCCCCCGGCACTCGCATCTCCGCACGCAGGCGCAGCAGGGATCCGGCATCCGTCACGTCGACGGCCTCGACACGCCAGAAGTCGATCGCGTCACCCACGCGGACCCTCGTGCGGTTGCGTCGACCGCGCGTGAGCCCCACGCCTCCCATGACCCGATCCATCCATCCCCTCGTCGCCCAGAGCAGCGGCGACGAGTACCAGCCGTTCGCGCCGCCGATCCCGAGTATCACCGCCCACAGCCGTTCGACCGACGCGGATGTCTCGAGCTCTCGCCGATCGGCGAAGACCGCACGCCCCGCCCACTCAGGATCGCTCGGCAGAGGATCGCTGGGCGCACCCGACACCTCGGCGTCCTGCCAGCTCGTCTCGACCATGTCGGCGTCGAGACGCCCCAGCGCCAGACGCACGGCACGGCGATAGGGCGTCAGCCCCTCGTCGGGTGGCGGGATGAGAGCATCGATGTCATCGCTCTTCACGACGCATTCGTTCTGCAGGGAGGCCACGAGAGGCCGGGCGATCGCGTGGGGAACGGGTGTGACCAGGCCCACCCACAGCGATGCGAGGCGAGGCGTGAGCACCGGCAGAGGGGCGATCGCACGTTGCGGAAGATTCGCCTCGACGGCGTATCCGTTCATCATCTGCCCATACCTGAGGATGTCCGGACCGCCGATGTCGACGGTGCGGTTGACGCCGGACGGTACGCGAGCGGCGCCCAGCAGATAGTGCAGCACGTCGCGCACGGCGATGGGCTGGATGCGATTGCGCACCCACTTCGGCGCCGGCATGTAGGGCAGGACCTCGGTGAGATGCCTGATCATCTCGAACGAGGCCGACCCCGACCCGATCACCACGCCCGCCTGCAGCACGAGTGCCGGAACGCCGGACCTCATCAGGGTCTCTCCCACCTCGACGCGCGATCGCAGATGCGGAGAGAGCTCGACGTCCTCGGGATGCAGTCCACCCAGGTAGACGATCCGCCGCACTCCGTGCGCCTTCGCTGCGCGGGCGACGACGCCCGCCGTCCGCCGATCGGCCTCCTCGAAGTCCTTGCCCGCTCCCATCGAGTGGATGAGGTAGTAGATCACGTCGACATCGCGCACGGCACGGCCGACGGCCTCTGCGTCACCCGCATCGCCCTCGACGATCTCGCAGTCGTCACCCCACGGCGAGGAGGCGACGCGAGCGGGATCCCGCGCCAGCACACGAACCCGGTACCCCGCGTCGATCAGCCGCGGTGTCAGCCGCCCTCCGATGTAGCCGGTCGCTCCGAGTACGAGCGCCCGGGGCGGTGTTCCGTCGTCGCGGGGCATGGCGCGCAGCGCCTCTTCGCGCCCGGTCGGATACGTGAGTTCGGTCATGGGCCGAGCGTAGGCCGCGGTGCCGACTCCAGCCAACGTGTTGACATGGCGGCAGATACCCCACATGTCATAAGCGGTGCGGTGCATCTATTGCACTAGCAGTGCAATAGATGTACATTGAAGCTTCGAGCAAAGCCGCTCGTGTCCATCGACACTGCGCCAAGGGAGCCTCATGTCGAACGTCGTCAGTCCACCACCGACCGCGCTGGATCGTGCAGTGCGCAAGGCGCGATGGCGCATCCTTCCTCTCATCTGCCTGCTGTACTTCATCGCCTACCTCGACCGCAACAACGTCGGCTTCGCTCGAGAGGCGATGAGCACCGACCTCGGCCTCACCGCTTCGGCATTCGGCCTCGGCGCCGGCCTCTTCTTCATCGGGTACACGCTCTGTGAGATCCCCAGCAATGCCGGCATGCACCGATTCGGCGCCCGACGATGGATCTCACGGATCCTGATCCCCTGGGGCCTGCTGTCCATGGGCACCGCGTTCGTCGTCGACGACACGTCTTTCGCCGTGGTGCGCTTCCTGCTGGGGATCGCCGAGGCGGGCTTCTTCCCTGCAGTCGTCTTCTACTTCACCCTCTGGTTCCCCGTGCGCGAACGAGCCGCCGTGCTCGGCGTGTTCGTGCTGGCTCAGCCGATCGCCAACATGATCGGAGCGCCCCTCAGCGGAGCTCTCCTCGAGCTCGACGGGCTCGGTGGCCTGCACGGCTGGCAGTGGATGTACCTCATCCAGGGCCTGCCTGCCGTACTGTTCGGCATCGTCGTCCCCTTCCTTCTCACCGACCGACCGTCCGCCGCGCGGTGGTTGACGCACGAGGAGAAGGCCGCCCTCGAGACCGTGATCAGCGACGACAACTCTCGTGTCACAGCACCGAACCACCGGTTCTTCTCCGCTCTCAAGGACCCGCGGGCCTGGGCGTACGCACTGCTGAACTTCGGCATGGTCCTGGGCATCTACGGACTCGCATTCTGGCTGCCGTCGATCGTCGAGGAACTCGGCGACTTCTCACCGTTGCAGCGCAGTCTCGTCGTGGCCATCCCCTATGCGGTCGGCGCCTGCTTCGTGCTGTGGTGGAGCAGACGAGCCGATCGCACAGGGAAGCGCGCATGGCACGTCACGATCAGCCTCTGCGTCGCGGCAGCCGGGCTGCTCGGAGCGGGCTCGTCGCTCACGATCTCGCCCGTGGCGGCGATGGTCTCGCTCTCCGTCGCCGCGATCGGCATCTACACGGCGATCGGCCCGATGCTCTCGATGTCGGCCAGCCTCTTCTCCGGCGCGGCCGCCGCCGCCGGCATCGGCCTCGTCGGCGCGGTGGGGAACATCGGCGGCTTCGTCTCGCCCGTGGCGGTCGGGTGGTTGACCGACCTGACGGGCTCGACGCAGGCCGGAGTCCTGATGCTCGCCGGGGCCCTCGCTCTGACCGCCCTCGGAACGTGGCTGTTCGCCGGTCGCCGTCCCGAGGGAGACACCACGCTGGCCCTGAGGCCGAGCGACACCATCACGAACTCGGAGGCATGACCATGACCAACTCACTCGAACACGACCGGACCGCAACGCTCGAACTGAGCGGACGAACGGCACTCGTCACCGGAGGAGGCGTCGGTATCGGCGCCGCCATCGCTGAAGAGCTGGCGCGCCGGGGCGCGCGGATCTTCATCACCTACCGCTCTCACGAGCCTGACGCGATCGCCCTCGCGCGTCTCCGGACGCCCGAGGGCCAGGAGGCCACGGCGCTTCGCGTCGATCTGACGGTCGAAGACGAGGTGCAGCGCCTGCACGACAGCGTCGCCGCCGCGGGAAGACTCGACATCCTCGTCCATAACGCGGGAGGACTCGTCCAGCGGTCGGCGATCGTCGACATGCCGTACGAACTCTTCCGTCGCGTGCAGGTGCTCAACGTCGACTCCGTATTCCTCGTGACGCACCACCTGCTCCCCTTGATGAGCGAGGGGGGACGCATCGTCACGGTCGCCTCGCTCGCCGGGCGCAGCGGCGGGCATGCCGGCGCCACCGCGTACGCCACGGCGAAGGCGGGGCTGTTCGGCTTCACGCGGGGACTCGCCGGCGAACTCGCTCCGGCGGGAATCACTGTCAACGCCGTCGCACCGGGGTTCATCGAAGCGACACCGTTCCATGACACGTTCACCACGGCCGCCTCGAAGAGGGACACCGTCAACGCGATCCCTGTCGGTCGTGCGGGCAGTCCCGCCGACGTCGCATCCGCGGTCGCCTGGCTCAGCTCGCCGAGCTCATCGTTCACGACCGGCGTCGTTCTCGACGTCAACGGCGGACAGCACTTCAGCTGATGCTGCGCACGCCGATCACCCACCCGGAAGTGCTGCACGCCCTGGCACGTGCCGGCCATGGGTCTCTCGTGCTCATCGCCGATGCGCACTTCGCGGCGGCGACAGCCGTCAACCCCCGAGCTGTCGTCGTGCACCTCGCGCTCACCTCCGGCTCGCCGCTCGTACCGGGGGTGGCCGCGCTCGTGGGGGCGACGATCGAGATCGAGGCGGTCACATCGATGGCCGCTCCCGACGAGGCGTTGCGTGCCGTCAGCCGCGAGACGAACTCGGTCTTCGGCGAGAAGCCGCACGAGTACGTGTCGCGGTCGGAGTTCATGGCGCTCACCCGTTCGCCGGATCTCGCACTGTGCATAGTCACCGGTGACACGCGGAGGTTCGCGAACGCCATCCTGCGAGTGGGCGTCACCGTTGAGCGCAACCCGGAGTCAGAACCGGCATGATCAGTACATGAGTTCGACCGTTTCCCGCGCGATCACCATCTTGGAACTGTGCAGCGCCGAGCCGCGGAGCGCCGGAGAGATCGCGACGATCCTGGGGGTGCATCGAACCACCGTGTTGCGCACGCTGCTCACGCTGCAGGAGGCGGGGTTGGTGCGCCAGACCCGACCCGGAGTGTTCGGCACGGGCTTCCGCCTCGCGGCTCTGGCGAAGTCGGCCATGGCGCACTTCGACCTGCGCGGGATCGCGCATCCCCATCTGAAGGCGCTCAGCGACGAGTTGCGCCTCACCGTGCAGTTCGCGGTGCTCGACGGCGACCGCATCCGTTACGTCGACAAGATCGAGCCTCACGACTCGATCGTGCTGAACACCGAGATCGGCGGCGACGTGGTGGTCAGCACCGCCGGCGTGGCCAAGGCGATACTGGCGCACGTGCCGAGCGAGATCCGACGCACCGTGCTGGATCGGGTGACTTTCCCGGCCTACACCGCGCGGTCGTTCACCGATCGTGAGAGCTACGAGCGAGAGCTGACCCGCGTCCAGGAGCGTGGCTGGGCAGTCGACGACGGAGAGTACGACGACCTGTCGAACTGCATCGCGGCGCCGGTGCGCGATCACGCCGGTGAGGTCGCCGGCGCGGTGTCGGTCACCGCCTTCCGGAGCCGGGTCGATCTCGATCAGCTCCGCGATCACCTCGACACCCTGCTCGCGACGACGGAGGCGATCAGCCACCAACTGGGCTATCGCGGCGAGGCGCCTGACGGAGATTGATGGAAGGCACGCGGAGCGGCTTTCACCGCCCTGCCGTCCCGCGGCCCGCTATGCCTGAAGGTCTCGCAGCAGATCAACGGATTGGCCGCGACCGATTCGGCGATAGTCGACCTCTCCTATCAGCCCTCCGAGCACCCGGTCGTTGAGCGCCAGACCGGCTTCGCTCAACTGCGCTTCGTGGATGGGGATCGCCACCCGGGGGTCGACCGCACGGACGTAGTCGACGACGTCGGTGAAGTTCAGCCAGGGAGCGGCTGCAGGAAGGAACAGCACCTTCACGTCAACGCCGGGCGGCGCCGGAGTGAACGAGTCACCGGGATGCAGGTACTCGCCGTCGATCAGATACGCGATGTTCGATTCGGCCGGAAGGTCGCGATGGATGACGGCGTGGACTCCACCCAGGGTGCGGATCTCGAAGCCGGCGGCGTCGAAGACCTCACCTGGCGACACTGCATGGATGCGGTCGCGGGCGACTCCGGATGATGCCAGCAGAGCGGCGACCTCCTCATCGCCCCAGACCGGAGCGCCGATCTTCGCCACTGCCGCGACATCGAGATGGTCGGGATGAGCGTGGGTGATGAGCACGGCATCCGCTCGATCCAGTCCGTCGGTGTCGCTGAAGACGCCGGGATCGATGACGAGCCGCCTGCCGTTCTTCTCGAGCGAGACGGCGGAATGCCCCCAGAGCTGCACATCGGTCATGGTCCGCGCCTTTCGTTGCGTCCGGGTCCCGGTTGGACTCGGCTCTACTTGTTGGCCCCGAGGGTCGCCCCTTCGATCACCCGGCGCCCCAGCCACAGGAAGACGACCACGATCGGCCCCACGAGCAGGACCACGCCGGCGAAGAGAGCACCCCAGTTGGAGGTGTACTGCAGTCCGTAGTACATGTTGAGCAGGGCCGCCGGGAGAGTCCTCATCGCGCCGTCCGGCACGAGGAACAGAACAAGGAGGGTCTCATTCCACGCGCCGATGGCGGTGATGATCGCGACAGTCGTCACCGGTCCGCGTGCGATCGGCAGCATGATCTTCCGGAATGTGAGCCACGGCCCTGCCCCATCGAGCTGCGCGGCTTCCTCGAGAGATGCGGGCAACGATCGGAAGAAGGATGTGAGGACGAACACCGTCCACGGCGTGGCGGTCGCGGCGTAGAAGACGATCAGTCCGATTCGCGGATCCCACCACCCGGTCACCCAGTCGATCATGAACTGTCCGACGTTGTTGTTGACCACGAAGTACGGGATCAGCACCGTCTGCATGGGCAGCGCGAGACCCATCGCGAAGTAGGTCGTGAGGCGAGACGCCGTGCGATCCATCCGGCGCGCAAGCCCGTACGCCGCCGGCACCGAGATCGCCATGACGATGAGGAGAGTGGCAGCCACGAACACGAGCGTCGTCAGCGTTGCCGTGCCGAATCCGGCAGTGTCCCACGCAGTGGCGTAGTTCTCGAAGTGGAGCTCGGTCGGCAACGCGAAGGGCCCGAGGAGGATGTCGCGCGTCGACTTGAAGCTGGTCATGACCACCCATGCGAGCAGGCCCAGGTTGAACAGCACCCATGCCCAGACGGCGACCTTGATCGCTGTCGGAACGATGTGATCCCCGAGCAGCCGCCCCACTTTGCGAAGCGGAGTCTCTTCCGGGCGAACCCAGGGTGTGTGCGGAATCGTCGAGGTCACAGTTCGAGGGCCTCTCTCTGAGTGAGGCGTCGGGTGAGCCACACGAGAACAAGGGACAGGAGGAACATCACGACACCGATGGCCGAGACGACCCCGAGGCGCGGCATGCCGGAGGGATCCTTGAACGCCATGTACTGCTGGATGGCGACGGTGCGCGCCGAGACCGGCACACCCGAGTTGGCGCTGCCTGTGAAGGCCAGCACGATCTCGAAGACCTTCAACGACCCGATGACCCACAGAACGGAGCAGGTGGCGAAGACGTCCCAGGAGAGCGGGATGGTGATCATCCTGAACGCCTGCATCTTGGTGACGCCTTCGAGCGAGGCGGCTTCGTACAGGTCGTGCGGGATGTTGTCGACAGCGGACATCAGCAGAATCACGTAGAACCCGGCCGCAGACCACGCAAGGCCCGCGATGATGCAGCGGAACACGAGGTCAGGGCCGAGCCACGACTGAGGCGGGAGACCGATCCACGAGAGCACCTGGTTGAGCGCGCCCCGCGAATCGAGCGCAAAGCTCAGGGCCGCGCCGATCGCGATCGGGGAGATGATGTTAGGCAGATAGACCACCGAGCGGATGAATCCGCGCCCCTTCATCTCGCGCAGCACAGCCATGCAGGCGAACGCGATCAGGAAGACCAGGATGCCGCCGACGATCGCGAGCACGATCGTGTTGATGAACGACTGCCGGAACGCCTCGTCGGTCAGGATGAACACGTAGTTGTCGACACCCTTGAAGGTCGCGGCGGTACCCAGTCCGCGCCAGTCGAAGAAGCTGATCGCCGCACCGTAGACGGCGGGAGCGACGAAGAGAACGGTGTACACGAGGACTGCGGGCCAGATGAAGGCCCGCAGTCCCCGCTTACGAGAGGTGGTGCTGTTCACTACGGAGTGCCGCTCGCGATGTAGGCCGCGGTCTTCTCCTTGCCCTGAGCGACGAACTGCTCGGGCGTGATCTTGCCGAAGACGAGCTGGTCGTCGAGGGCGAGAAGAACGTCGGTGTACCAGGTGGGCGCGTTCGCGGCCGCCGTGTCCATGTAGCCGGTCGTCGCGGTGCTGGCGAGGACCGATTCCTGCATGGCGGCCAGAGAGTCGGGAGCCTTCACATCCGATCGGGCCGGGATGTTCAGCGCATCCGTGCCGATCTTCTCGATGTACTCCTTCTGAACCAGGAACTCGACGAACTTCTTCGCGCCTTCAGGGTTCTTGCCCTTGGCGTTCACGGTCCATCCGAGCACGTTGAGCTCCTCGACCGACTGCGAAGAGTCACCGTAGGCGGGGAATGGGAACGTGCTGAGAGCCGTGCCCTCGGGAACGACGGACTTGACTTCGCCGGCCAGCCAGGAGCCGTTGAGGTCGAGGACGTAGTCGCCCTGCGCCCAGGCGCTCTGCGCGTTCGGGTAGCGGGAACCCTCGTAGCCGTCCTGGAAGTACTCGCGGATCGATGCGACCTCCTGAGCGGCGGCGAGTACGGCCGGGTCATCCCACGCGTCGGTGGTCTTGCTGAGATCCAGAATCGCGCCGGGGCCGTGCGAGCGCAGCATGAGCCAATAGAACCACAGCACGTTGTACGACGCGTTGCCGCCTTCCTGCGCGATCGGCACCTCGCCTGCCGCCTTCAGCTCGGCGAACTTGGCCTTGAGCTCGTCCCACGTCGCCGGAGCGTCCGTCGCAAGCTCGGGGTGAGCAGTCGCGTCGAACCATACGCCGCCGGAGAGGATGGTGTGCGGGATGAAAGCGACGCCGTCGCTGTCGGATGCCGCTGCCAGGACGGATTTGGGGTAGACCGATTCGATGGTCGAGTCCTCGCCGAAAGGCGTCGCCGACAGGACGTCCGACAGGTCTTCGATCAGGCCCGCCTCTCGATAGGCGGGGACGTGGTCGGGAGCGTTGTCGAACAGATCGGGACCGTTGCCGGTGGACGATGCGTTGATGATGTCGGCGCTTCCGCCGTTGCCGAGCTCCTTGATGTCGACTTTGATGCCGCTCTCCGCTGTGAAGGCTTTGGCAGCCTCCGCGAAGATCTTCGCCTGGGGAGTGTCGGCCGGCCAGGAGGTCAGGTAGGTGATGCTGTCATCGGAGGATCCGGAGGCGTCGCCGCCTCCGGTCTTCTGACCACAGCCCGAGAAGACGATCGTGGCCATCGCAACGGTGCCGATGGCGATCATGGACTTACTGCGTCGCGACAACTTCATCGCGCGCTCCTTCCTGTCGGATACTGCTCGTGTGTTCGGGTGAAGTCGAGGCCTTCTCGAGAGCGGGGAGATCGGGCTGCGGTGCCTCTTGAAGGCAGTATTACACAAGGACCCTATGTAATACAACCTTTGGTTTAAAACGCTGTTCAGGGGAAGAATCCGAAGCACTCTCAGTGCGAGGTGTATTGCTCCACAGGGCCGAGATCAGGACAGTCCAAGATGGCAAGCGCTTCCCCGGCTTCACCCATCGACAGGATGTCGATCTCATTGTCTCCGGGGACCCACAACGGAGCCGGCGCATAGAGCGTCTGCTGCGGGCCTCGTCGGTCGAGTCGCCCGAGCAGAAACCCGTTGAGCCGCACGTACACCTTCTCCCACCCGGGCAGGGAGAGGAAGGCGTCGGCGACGGCCTCGCAGTCCACCGTCACGCCGTAGAGCCCCGGGATTCCGTCACCCTCGGACGCCAGTCTCGTCGCGCCGACAGCCGGAACCTCGTCGACCGACTGTAAGTCGACGGCGTACTGCCGCCACCCGTGCACCAAGCGCGAAACACCGTGTGCGTCGACACTCACCCCACCGAGGAGCCCTTTGCGCTCACCGACATGTCGGCCGAAGTTGACCCTGCCCTCGTTCTCGACGACGACGGACAGCGCCGCTGTTCGTCGCTCGCCGCTGAGCCCGTACCCGTCGTCCGGCATGTTCCGATCAACGCGATGAACGAGCTCGCCGTCGAGGAACACCCACGCGCGATCTCTGGGTTCGTGCACCCGGAGCACGCTTTCCCCCTGAGGGATCAAGATCGTCGATTCGTACAGCGTCACGCCGGCCGGTTGCCTCAGCTCTTCCTGCGCGAGCGGAAGAGCTGAATCGGCGACGACCGATGCGATCCCCCGCAAAGCGGTGAGCAGAGGCGCACCTAGCCGGATGGGAAGAACCCGCGGGGTCTGGACCGGGAGGGGCGGAGGGGGCGCGGGAGCACGGCGCCCGCTCGTCTCGGTGAAGAGTTCGCGCAGCGCCCAGAACTTCTCACGCAGTTCTCCCGCCTCCCCGATCGGTGCGTCGGAGTCGTACGACGTGACGGTCGGGAGAAAAGTCTGGTGATCGATGTTCGCCCCAGGCCAGGTGCCGAAGCTCGTGCCGCCGTGCGCCATATAGATGTTGACGGATCCGCCGGCATCGAGCAAGGGCCGAACAGCGGCGACGACGTCCGCAGCCATTCGCGCGTTGTGGCTCCGTCCCCAGTGGTCAAACCAGCCTCCCCAGAACTCTGCGCAGAAAATCGGCTGACCGGGTCGGCGCCGCCGGAGAACGGCGATCGCTTTCGCGGCGCCACTGCCGAAGTTCGCCGTGACGTCCACCTCCGGCAAAGTGCCGCTGTCGATCATCAGGTCAGTGGGACCGTCCGACGTGAACAGCGGAACGTCGATGCCGCGAGCGCGCAATCCATCGTGAAGATGCACGAGATAGTCGAGGTCGGATCCGAAGGAGCCGTATTCGTTCTCCACCTGCACCGCGACGATCGGCCCCCCGTTGGTCCGCTGCAGCGGCACCAGCAGGGGAAGGAGCTCGTCGAACCATCTGTCGACCGGCGCCAGGAAATGCGGATCGCTCGTGCGCAGGGCCACCGGATGGTCGTAGCCCAGCCAGGTGGGAAGGCCCCCGTTGTCCCACTCGGCGCAGATGAACGGGCCTGGCCGGACGATCACTCCCAGACCGTTCGTCTCGGCGAGACGGATGAAGCGCACGACGTCGCGCCAGCCTGCGAAGTCGAACTCTCCTCGGACACGCTCATGGAAGTTCCACGGGATGTACGTCTCGACCGTGTCCAAGCCCATCGCCGCGAGTCGCTCAAGGCGATCCCGCCACTGATCCGGGTGCACCCGGAAGTAGTGCATCGCTCCCGACAGAACACGGCCTTGATCGATCCACCCCGAAGCGCGGCCCCGCTCGTCGCCGCTGCTCGTCATACGGTTACAGCCTCTGCCAGCTCGCGGGAGCGCTCTGCAGCCCACACGAGCCTGTGCGATCCGAAGCTCTCACGCGCGGAAGAGACCTGCGTGGTGTCGCGCGTCGACACCGCGCGCAGGAAGGACTCGACGAGACGTCCATCCGCACCCCCGTGACCATCCGCCGCGCTCGCCCCGCCTGTCGGCATCGTGTCGACCACGCGGGTATCTCCCGTCGCGAAGTCGAAGATGGAAAGGATCTGGCCGTCTCCCTCGATCGAACCCGCGGTTCCGAAGATCCGCGTCTTCCGGAAGTCCAGTTGAGTGAAGGCGACGGCGGTGAACGATGCCGTGGATCCGTCATCGAACTCGAGGTTGACGACCTGGTGATCGGCAACATCGTTCTGGCCGTTGTAGACGCATTCTCCGTACGGCCCGTCTTCGAGAGCCTGACGGACACTGTCCTTGGTCGGCGAAGGAGTGATCACCTGGAGCGGCCACACCTGGTACGCCGGGTCGTCGAGGAATCCTCCGTAGATCTTCGTCGCCGAGTACGCGCAGGTGTCCTGCAGAGGGCATGTGACACAGCGGTCGGTGGCCGCAGCCGGCTTGTTCTCGGGCCGGAACCAGTAGAGCCCGCCGAAGGATGAGACCTTGGTCACCGCTCGACCGGAGATGTACGACAGCCAGTCGAGATCGTGCGAGGACTTCGCCATCAGCATCGAGCTCGAAGAAGCCTCACGCCGCCAGTTCCCCCGCACGTACGAGTGCGCGAAATGCCACCAGCCGATCGGTTCGAGGTGCTCGATCGACACGATCTTCCCGATGGTTCCGGCATCCAGGATTCTCTTGAGCTCTCGCGTGTAGTCGCTGTATCGCATCACGTGGCCGACGGCCATGATCACCCGAGACTCCTCGACGGCGTCGACGATCAGCTCCGATTCCGCTTCCGTCGGCGCCATCGGCTTCTCGAGCAGGATGTCGTACCCGGCGCGGGCGAACGCGATGGCCGGTTCGGAGTGCGCGCGGTCCTGGGTGGCTATCACGACGGCGTCGGATATCCTCGGGGCGGCGAGCAGATCCTCCCAGGTCGTGAAGACCGCGTCATCCGGCAGCGAGAACTCTTCTGCGAACATCCGACGGCGCTGGGGATCGGGCTCTGCGACGGCCGACACGGTCCCCTCCCCGCGGGCTGCCAGTCGTGCATAGTTGGTTCCGCGTGCGCCGGCTCCGACGACGGCGATGCGTACGGGCGTGGGCATGGCACTCCTCTGTGAAACTTCTCCCCGCGCGGCGGCGGTCTTGCGTTAATATACAGGAGCCTTTCATATTAGGGCAATGGCCGGTCCTGGGGCGGTGAGATCCATACTTGATAACGTGCAATACCTAGATGGCAGCGAAGTCGCCACCCTGCGCTGGATCAACGAGCGAGCCGTCCTGAGAACCCTCATCGATTCGGACCAGGATCGGTCCGTCACGGACATCGCCCGGGCGTGCAATCTCAGCCGACCCACGGTGGAGGGCGCCCTCGCTCAACTGATCGACGATGACTGGGTCATCGAGTCGCCACCGCGCACCTCGGGAAACGGCGCAGGACGGCCAGCGAAGCGATACGAATTCGCCGACCACTCACGCGTGGTGGTCGGCGTGGACCTCGGACCGCACAATGTCGTGTGCAGTGTCGCCACGATGCGCGGCGAGGAGCTGGCCACCTTCCGAATCTCCGACCTGGATCTCACCGGCGGGCAGGACGCGCTCGACGCCATGCAGGACTGCCTGCGTATTGCGCTCGGCGAAGCCGGCACCACCGCGGAGCGCATCATCGCCCTTACTGTGGGCCTCCCCGCCATCGTCAGCTCCGCGGGCGACATCGGCCTTACGGTCGTGGTCCCCGCGTGGCAGGAGTTCAGGCTGTCTCAGCGCATCCGCGATGCGTTCCCGACCGCTGATGTGCTCTTCGAGAACGACGCCAAGCTCGCGACCGCCGCCGAGCATGCGTGGGGAAGCGCCACAGGCGTGACAAGCGCCGTCAACGTCATCGTCGGCCGCCGCGTCGCCGCCGGCGTGATCAGTGAAGGTCGACTTCTCCGAGGGACCCACGGCGGAGCGGGCGAGATCGGCGCGTTCTCCGCCACACGTTGGGACGGCGTCTACGACCGCTTGGCGGGTGATGCCGGATCGATCGAGGAGACATTCGCGAATGCCGCGGCCGGCGGAGCAGACGCACGACAGCGCCTCCACCACTTCATTCTGGATCTGGCCCAAGGCGTCGCGGCGCTGTGCCTCGTGATCGATCCCGAGGTCGTCGTCATCGGCGGCGGGGTCGCACAACTCGGAGACCGGCTCCTCCGCCCGCTCAGGGATGCCGTCAACGAACTCACCCTGTTTCCGGTCGAGCTCCGCGCGTCCAGCCTGGGGCACTCGGCGGTCGCCCGCGGGGGCGTCGCGCTGAGCCGCGATCACGTGGCCCGATCCGTGCTGCGCATCACGTGAAGAGTGGGGGCGGCGAGCCGCGCTCGTCGCCCCCACCGCTCATTCGCTACTGAATGACGATGTCGTTCACCGCGACGTGACCCCATGTCAGATTCGCGCTCGAGAACTGCACTTCGAAGCGCGTCGCG
This sequence comes from Microbacterium sp. ZW T6_19, assembly GCF_044987465.1. NCBI lineage: Bacteria > Bacillati > Actinomycetota > Actinomycetes > Micrococcales > Microbacteriaceae > Microbacterium > Microbacterium sp. ZW T6_19. Next base: position 113,590 of record NZ_JBJDRH010000005.1, read on the forward strand.
GTCACCGGAGCGGAGAACGTCAGCGTCCGCGTCTCCACTGCGGCCGTGTTGGTCGACCATGTGACCGCCGTAGTGGGCAGCACGGTCTGCCACGTGCCCGTGTCGCCGTTGAGCGCCTGCACGAACAGCTGAGTGGGCCCCTGGCCCTGCCCGAACGCGGCTTTCACCGTGATCGAGGTCGCCGTCACCGGTGCACCATCGATCTGCAGGTACCCGAGGGTCGACCCCTCCGACGCCCAGGAGGTGGCGGGGTTGTTGTCGACGATCGCCGCCGTGGTGTTGGTCGACGAGAGCTCACCCATACTGGTTGCCGCGATGCCGCGGTAAGAGGCGAACACCTCGTTCAGAGCCACGTGGCCCCAGGTGAGGTTGCCGGCCTTCACGACGAGCCGGATGCGCTCGGTCGTCACCGCCGCAGGCAGTATCAGCCGCTTGAATTCGACCGCGGCGCTGTTGGACGACCATGCGATCGCGGCGTCGGCCAGCTTCGTGTCCCAGCTCGTCCCGTTCCACGTCTGCACGTCGACGGTCGTCGGCCCCTGTCCTTGACCGAAGGCCAGAGCCAGTGTGACCGCGTCGATCAGTCGGGGCTCGCCGTACTGGATCGTGACGTCTCCGGGAAGCGCAGCCCCGTTCGCAGCCGCCCACGATGTCGACGCATCTCCATCCGCTACGTTCGCCACAGATCCGGCCGACGCACCGAGGCTGGTCGACGCCGTCGCGCTCACCGCATGCTGCACGGCGCCCAGGTCTACCGCCCCGACAGGAACCTTCGTGTCGAGAGCATCCTTCGCCTGTCCCCATTCCGCGACGCCCTTGTTCCGCACCGGCGAACCGGAAATCGGGGCGAAGGCGGCGAAGTAGGTGCGGAACTGCGCGGGCGTGATGTAGCCGCTCGCCGGCAGGGCAGCTGAGGTGTTCGCCAGCTGAGGATCACCGACGACGGCGTTGACGTCGTTGGCGGCCGGAGTCGTGCCGGCCGTGCCGTTCCAGTAGAGATTGTGCGAGTACGGCGTGACGGCCTGCCCGGCCACGTTGTAGGGCGCGTTCGACGGGTTGTAGATGATGTTGTCCGCCACAGCCTGCGAGCGCGCGATCGAGTTGCTCGTGGTGTCGGTCGCGACGATGCCGGTCAGCGGCTTCGGCGCTCCGTTCACTCCGGGAGCTGTCAACGTCGGCCCCGGGGTCGCAGATGTCCAGATGGTGTTGTTGTGCGCCCGGGTTCCACCGCAGCCCGACAGGAAACGGAAGATCAGACGCTTGTCGTTGACGCTCAGGTTGTAACGCACCTGGCTCTGATACGCCGAGATCAGGCACATGAAGAATCCGCCGTTGTTGCTGTCGCTGATGTTGTACTGGACCACGCTGTTCTGCGTGCCCATGTCGGCGTCGAACGCCTGGCCGTCGGCGTTCGAGTAGATCCCTTCGACAGCGGTGCGCCGCACGGTGTTGTACTGCACGACGATGCCCTTCGTGCCCTGCCACCAGATCCCGACGTTTCCGCCGCCGGCGAGGAGCTGGTGACTGGCGGCACGGTCGACCGTGTTCCACTCCACCAGAGCGTTGTCGGCGTACTGCGGGGTGATGCCGCCACCGGTCACATCGTGAACGTAGTTCTGATCGATCCACAAGCCCGTGAACGCCTTGCGAGTGGATGAGATCTCCGACGTCGGGATCCCTGTCTCTGCAGAGTAGATCTCGCAGCCGCTGCACCAGGTTGTGAACGTCGAGATGCCGTAGGCGTTGATGTCGCCCACCTCGTTGCCGGTGATCCGCGCACCCGAGAACCAGGTGGCCACGCTGTTGCCTCGCACGCCGATCGTGATGCCGCCGGCGCCGATACCGCCGGACTTGCCCTGACCATCGACGAGGTGGACGTAGTTGTTGCGGATGACGATCCCCTGGACCTCGCCGATGTCCTTCGCCTCGACGTAGATTCCGCGACGGATGTCGGTGGTCGACGTCGTGAAAGCGGCGGAGTTGGTGACCTCCAGATTCTCAACTGTCACGTACCGCGCGTTTCGCACAGTGACCGCGTTGGTGACAGCAGCATTCCCGTTGATCCGCGGCTTTCCCGTCCCGTAGGACCCGAGCGTGATCGGCGCCGTCGCGTTTCCGGACGACGTGATCGTGACGCTGCCGGTCCACGCCGCCCCGCCCTTGAGGAGAATGCTGTCCCCCGGAGCGAAGCTCGACGCCGTGACTTTGTCGAGCGACTTCCAGGGAAGCGCGGCGCTCGTTCCGGCATTGCTGTCGCTTCCTGCGCCGGCGTCCACGTAGTAGGTCGTCCCCGCGGCCTGCGCGGGAGCGGCCGCGATAAGCGAGGACCCCAGGACGGCGAAGAGAATCGCCGCGGCGATCCCTCCTCTGCGCCTGCGGCGCGTGGGATCGAGAGTGGTGTTGCTCATGGCCTGCCCTTCGTTGGGACTGATCTGACGCGATCAGATTACACAAGGGCATTTCATAAATACAAGAGTGGCGGCCTGCAGAGCCTCCCCAACCCCGGACCGGGCTGCGTCGTTCTCGTCTGGATCGGTACCGGCCTCACCGGATCGCACACCGATACCGACTCGACCGCGACCTCACGGTTCGATCGGTCTGACCCTCGAGCCGTAGGCGGTGTACAGCGCCGCATTGTGCGCGTCTCCCTCGGGAAGGTTCGCGGAGATGAACACCGGGGCGGCGCCGGTGGCCCGCTTCAGTTCACGGGTGATCCCTTCGGCGAGCATCTGTGCGATGAGGATGCCGGTGAGGTTCGACACCGCGCCGATGCGCACTCCGTCGCCGAGATCGATGGTCGCATCGCCCGCCGGCGCGCAGTTGTCGATGACGACATCCGCCTGGTCTGCGAGGTTTCGGCCCGCGTCGTCCCTCGTGGCGACGCTCGCGTTGTGGATCAGCGAGGTGATCGCGACGATCGGATGACCATGGGATCGGGCGATCGCCGCCATCTCGACGATCGCGGCGTTGATGCCCGAGTTGGACACGATGACGAACGCGTCCTCGGGCTGCGGCGCTGCGAGCTCATAGATCCGCGCCGCCAGTCCAGGAGTGCGCTCGTATTTGGGATCGAGGATGTCGGCCGCGGCGACGTCGCCGAACAGCACCAGGTCCTTGACCGCCATCATGCCTACAGCGGCGAGTCCCCCTGCCCGCCCGGCGAGCTCGAGCGTGACCGCCCGAGAGTGGCCCGTTCCGAACGCCTGCACGATGCCGCCGCGGCGGATCGCCGCGGCGAGCAGTGCGGTCGCCTCCGAGATCGGCGCCCGCTGGGTGTCGAGCACCCGACCGATGTGGTCGAGAGCGGTGGCGGGATACTCGAGGTCGGTCATCATGTCTCCTTCACGAGAGCGGTCATTTCACGAGGGCGGTGGCTGTGTCGGCATCCGACAGCAGTCCGAGCGCTGTCGCGACGATCGCTTCGCCGCTTCCTTCAGCCACCGGACTGACCACGGTCTCGTAGCTCAGCGGCGCCTCCCGGTCGGGGACATAGCCGAGATAGCCGTTGGTGTAGCCGAGGACGATCGTCGGATGCGCGGGATTGCCATCGCGGATCTGCTCGGCCAATCCGAGATACAGCTCCGCAGGAATCGCGACGAGCTGCACCTCTCCGAGTGCACAGACTTCGATCGTGACGCTGTGCTGCGAAGTCGACAGCCGCGCGCGACTCTCTTCGGCGATCGCGATGCCCTGCTCGAGCACGATCTGTCTGCGCGCCGAGAACGGATCCCGGTGCGCCGGCCGATCATCGGCGGTCGCATCGGGAGTCCGAGGTCGCGCCGGAAGATCGAGCGTCGTGGCGAGCGGTGCCGTGAGCGTCGCGTCGGCCTCCGAATGGCGCTCATCCGCGCCCTCGGCGATCGCAGAGCGAACGGCATCCGCGATCCGTGCGGCGAGCCGGTTCACCTCAGCCGTGTCCCTCGCCTGTCGCGTCGTCCGGGTGCTGATGTCACCCGCCGCTCCGGTCGCAGCGACCACCCACTCGGCGTCGCGTGCGAGCGCCCGCCGTATCCCGCCGGTGAGATCCGCACTCGCGAGTCTGTTGTCTGGCGGAAGCACTGTGGGGTGCACCGGAGAGATGACCAGCATGCCCCGGATGCGCGGGCTCTCGTCGCTCGGGGCCATCTCCTCCACGATCAGGACGTCGATGGGCACTCGAGGGGTCTCGCCGGGGGGAACATTCCGGCGGCCGGCGACTCCCGAGACGACGCTGCGCACGGCGCGCACCCGCCCCGGGGCTTCGGCGGCGATCGCTCTCCGCATCGCGATGAGAGAGGACCGGACGACACGATCGGCGAGCGCCTTCGGGGTCGCCGCCCCGCCCGGGTAGCATCCGGCCTCCGGGGTGGAGTGCGCATGGGTGGCAGACACCCACACGTCCGACACGCCGAGATCCGTGGCCGCTGCGCGTATCCGCGCCACCAGATCGGTGTTCACGCAGATGAGGTCGACGACGAGAAGCACCAGCCGTGAGGAATCCCCTTCGACGCTGACGGCATGCACCTCGAGCGGCTCGATCGATCCCAGCACCCCTTCCGTCCGATCGATGTATCCGCCGAGCTGTTCGCCGAGCACCACGCTCAGCGTCGCCTTTCCGTGGCCGAGCTTCAGCAAAGCCGCTCTCCTTCCCAGGCGCGAATGGCCTTCTCGTAGAGGCCTGCAGATCCTCCGTGCGCCCGCTGCTGTGCGAGGCGGATGCCGCCGGCGAGGGCGTCGCCTCTCGGGGCTGCGAGGAAGAGGCCCCGCGACCCCAGTTCACGCCCGACCGCCTCGCGGAACGACGCGTTCACGGCGAGCATCCTGCCCGAGTAGCTGATCGGGAGTCCTGGAGCGTGGGCCGCGGCCGAGACGATCGTCTCGGCGAGCTCGATGGCCGCGTCCTGCAGGATCGACGACGCGGCGCGATCACCGGTCTCGGCCGCCTTGGCGACCTCGAGGGCGAACGCGGCGACGGACGGCGTCGACGTCGAGCCGTCGCGGTAGAACCGCTGGAGGGCGGCGATGGAGACGTCGCCGCCCAGCAGTCGTCGGAGCTCTGCGGAGAGCGAGGTCTCGACGGCGGTACCGTCGATCGCGCCTGCGGCCGCTCTCAAGCCCGCGAGTCCGATCGCGTATGCGCTGCCCCGATCCCCGAGTATCGGCCCCCATCCGTCCACCGACGTCGCCGCGCCGTCTTCGTCGATGCTGAGGACGATGCTTCCGGTCCCGGCGCACACGACCGTGCCCGGGCCGTCGACCGCGCCGGCGTGGGCGAGGATCGCGTCATCGAGCAGCAGAACGGTCGCGTCGAGTTCCCGCTCGAGAGCTGACGCCAATGCCGAGCGCTCTGCCGGCTCACCGGGAACTCCCGTCAGGCCGAGGACGACGGCGTCGAGAGCCTGCTCCGTTCCGGCCTCCGCGTCTTCGCGGGCTGTCCGCACCGACGACAGGATGGCGGCGTGGTCGGCCGCCTCGCCGGAGTACACGAACCCCGGTCCGCTTCCCTCTGATTCGCCGGTGTCTCCGACGATGCGCATGCGCAGGCCCGATTTGCCCCCGTCGATGGCGGCGACCGCGCTCACTTGCTGATCCCCGCGGTCAGGCCCGACATGATCTGCTTGGAGGCGAAGGCGAAGACGATGGCAAGCGGAAGCAGCGCGATGATCAGACCCGCGAACAACGTGCCCCTGTCGGCCGAGTACTCACCGAAGAACTGGGTCAAGCCGACGGGGATCGTGTACTTGTCGGTGTCTCGCAGGAGGACGAGCGGATAGAAGAAGTCGTTCCATGTCGGCGCGAACTGGAAGATCGTGACCACCGCCAAGGCGGGCCGCACCAGGGGAAGGATGACCGACCAGAAGATGCGTCCGTCGTTGGCGCCATCGAGGCGCGCAGCTTCTTCCAGCTCGACCGGAAGTCCGCGCATGAATCCCATCAGCACGAACATCGTGAAGGGGATGCCGCTGGCGGCGTAGAGCAGGATCAGTCCGAGATGGGTGTCGACCAGCCCGCCGGCCTGGAACATGTAATAGATCGGCAGGAGCCCCAGCTTCGCGGGGACCATCAGCCCGGCGATGAAGAAGGCGGCCAGAAATGCCCGTCCACGGAACACTCTTCGGGTGATGATGTACGCCGCGGCGACCGAGACGCTCACGCACAGCGCCACCGAGCAGATGGTGATGAACACGGAGTTGACGAAATACGTCCCCAGCGACGCGGACTCCCACGCACGCACGTAGTTGGACAGATCGAAGCTCGTCGGCAGGGCGATCGGATTCTGCAGGATCTCATTCGTTGGCCGGAGGGATCCGAGGAGCACGAGCAGGATCGGCCCGAACGCCACGCCCGCGTAGATCCAGAGCACCGCCTGAACCGCGAGACGGGTGCCGAGCATCCTCCTCCTGCGCGTGCGCGTCGGCGCAGCGAGAGTAGGCGTGGGCGGCGAAGCCTGTGAGGGACCCGTCCGCACGAGTGTGGAAGTCATCACGCCTCCCGGCGTCGCAGAAGTCGTTCGAGAGCGATCGCCACTCCGAACACGAGGATGAACATGAGCACGGCCATGGCCGAGGAATCCCCGATGGCGTTGGTCCCGCCGTCGAAGGCGAGCCGGTAGTAGAGCAGTCCGAGCACATCCATCGACCCGGACGGCCCGCCGTTGGAGCCGCCAAGCGCGTAGACGAGGTCGAAGATGTTGAAGCAGCCGATGAAGGTGAGCACCGTGATGACACCGACAGCCGGCATGATCATCGGGAACCTCACCGCCCAGAACAGCCGCCAGCTGGAGGCGCCGTCCAGTTGACCCGCCTCTTCGAGTTCGGCCGGGATGCCGCCGAGCGCCGCTCCGAAGATCAGCAGCGGACCGCCGATCCACTGCCAGGCGTTGATCAGTATGAGCACCGGGAGTGCGGTGCTCGGCTGCCCCAGCCAGGGAAGCGCCAGCGCATCGAGTCCCACGGCCCGGAGCGCCTCGTTGATCGGCCCGAACGTCGGGCTGAGGAGCATCGCCCACAGATATCCGACGATCAGCGGGCTGAGCAGGTAGGGCGTGGAGTACAGCGTCTGGAACACCCGCTTGCCGCGTCTGGTCCGGTGGAGGAGTACCGCGAGGCCGAGGCCGATGGTGTTCTGGATCGCCATCGTGCCGACGAAGAAGAGGACGTTGTGCCACAGGGCGGAACCGAGCTGCTCGTTGACGGGGTAGCGCGTGAACAGCTCGACGTAGTTGCCGAGACCGACGAACGCATCAGGCGTCGTCCCCTTCCAGGTGAAGAGGCCGTAGACGAAGGCGGTGAAGATCGGGACGATGACCAGAACGGTGTACAACACGAGAGCGGGGCCGCTGAACAACGCGATCCACCCGAACGAGACATGCTCGGGCGAGTATCGGCCCCGCGCTCGTGTTCGCATCATGAGCGAGGTGTGAACCACTGATCGATGCCCTGCTGGATCTTGCCCGCCGCAGCGGCCGCATCGATCTCATCGAGGATGAGGCTCGAGAACGACGAGGAGGCGAGGTCCCAGGCCCCGGGGGTGCCCCCGGAGAAGTAGGCATAGGTGATGTAGGGACTCGGCTCGGCCGCGTACGCATCCACCGCTTCAGCGAGCAGCGGGTCCGACGGCGTCACGCCCGGGACGGGCGAGATCTGCGCGAGCTCATCGGTGAAGGCCTGGCCGAAGTCGGCGGTAGCCATCCACTGCACGAGCTCGAGCGCCGCGTCCTTGTTGTCGCTGGCGTTCGAGACGCCGAAGGATCCGTCGACGTATCCGGGCACTGGAACGCCGGAGCCGTCGGGAGCCGGCGCGTTGAAGATGCCGAGCTCGAGATCGGGGTTCGCTTTGCGGAAGTTGGCGAGCTCCCAGATACCACCGGGGAACGCCGCTGCCTTCCCCGATGTGAACAGGGCCTGCGCGTCTTCGTAGCTGGTGCCCTGGTAGGCATCGCCCCAATAGGCGCGAGTACTCGTCCACGCGTCGACCGAATCCACCCACGGCGCATCTGTGAATGATGCTTCGCCGTCGAGCATCTTCTCCAGGTACGGGGTTGCGCCGTAGGTGCCGGCGCCGAAGATCTCCTGCTCGATCGGCAGCATCCACGTGTCGGTCACGGTGTTGGCGAGAGGCGTGATTCCCGAGGCCTTGATCTCGTCGAACGCGCTGATCATCTCGTCCCAGGTCGTGGGCTCTTCGATCCCGAGCTCGTCGAACACGGCCTTGTTGTAGATGACGTGCAGCGTCTGGATCGCGAACGGAACGCCGTACACCGCACCGTCGGAGACGCCGCGGGCACCATCCAGGACAGACGGCGAGAAGTCGGCGAGGTCGGCGACCTCGTCATCGAGCGCGACGAGGTCTCCCGACTCCACCAGCGGCTGCAGCAGTCCGTACGAGCGCAGCTGGGCGACATCCGGGCCGCTCGCGTCCTTGAGCCCGGTCGACAGGATCGTGTCGTACTCGGTGTTGAGATAGGGCACGTACTCGACGGTCACGCCGGGGTGAGCGTCTTCGAAGGCGGTGAAGATCTTGTCGTACGTCTTCGCGTCCTCCTGCCTCCATCCCCATACCGTGATCGTGGAGTCGTCTCCGTCCGCGCCTGCGGGTCCGGCGCTCGGCGCGCATCCGGCGAGTACGAGTGTGCTGACGGTCAGTGCTGCTGCCGCGAGCGTGGCCTTTCTGAATTTCGACATCGTGCTCCTCTTGGTGGGACTGCTCCGAATCGAATTCGGCGGCAGTGGTGAGGCGGTGCTTGTTGGGGTGGGGCCACAGTAATACTGGTCTATACCGTTTGTCAACGGTGCCGGTATAGACCAATCTCCCACCCCACCGGCCTAAGATGACTCACTACGCGCGCAAGCGCACGAGAAGGGGCTTTCCACGGTGGCACGGTCCAAGCATTCCGACGGCGGCGACGAGATCGGCCTGCTGGCAGCGCAGGTCGGAGACGGCGACGGCGAACCGGGCAAGGGCGAGCAGATCCGCAAGGCCCTCGCGGCCTTCGCCGCATCCTCTCGGCCCGACACCCTGCTGCCCTCCGAGCGGGTGCTCGCCGAGCAGTTCGGCGTCGCCCGGATGACGGTCCGTGGCGCTATCGACAGCCTGGAATCCGCAGGTCTGGTCCGCCGAGAGCCTGGCCGCGGCGCCTTCGTGCAGCATCCGCGATTGGCCCATTCGGAGATATTCCGTTCCTTCACAGAGGACATGCGGTTCCGCGGAATGGAGCCGGGCGCACGCGACTTCGTCGCGCGGCTCGAACCCGCGTCCGCAGTGGTCGCAGCGGCGCTCGACCTCGCCGAGGGCGACCTCGTCGTGCGCATCGAGCGCGTCAGGACTGCCGACGGCACGGCGATGGCCTACGAGACGACCAACCTCCCCGCCTCGCGTTTTCCCGATCTGCTCGCCAGGATGTCCGAGACCGATTCCCTCTACGAGGTGCTCGACCGCGCTTACGGCGTGCGCCCGGAGAACGCCGAGCAGACGGTCGCGATCGACAGACTCTCCCCCGAAGACGCGGTGCGCCTGGAGACGGACGCCGGCGAGCCCTGCTTCGCCATCGAACGCAAGGCTCACGACAACATGGGCAAGACGGTCGAGTTCGGCCGGTCGCTCTATCGGGGAGACCGCTACGTCATCGAGATGCACGTGGGTCGCGCCGCCGACGGATGAGCCCGGATCCGGGAACACCCTTGACAGCCAAACTGCTCTAGACCAGTATCTGGCGTAAGTGCCGCAATCCGTGCGGCCCCGCCAGAAGGGCGCTCTCCCATGAAGTCCTCTCCCCGTCACCTCCGCGCGCGGAGCAGAACAGCCCTCGGGCTGATCGCGTCCGCAGCGCTCGTCGGAGGGCTCGCGACTCCGGTCGCAGCCTCCGCGCTCGAGACCGCACCATCCGGCGTCGTCTCCCCCACCACCACCACAACCGTCGCCGCTGCCGCCGCGACCGGGCCCGTCATCTGGCCCCGGCCGCTGCAGCTGACCTCTTCCGGACAGCAGATGACACTGCCGTCGAGCGTCACCCTCGTCGCCCCGAACGGCGCCGACCCCGCAGCCGTCGCCCTGACCAAGTCGCTCCTCACCGCCACGGGCACCTCGGCGACGGTGGCGAGCACCGACCCGGGGTCCGGCGCGACCGTGTACGTCGGCGGACCCGCGGAGAATTCTGCGAGCGCCGGCGCACTGACAGCCCTCGGCGCCACCGGCCCAGGCGGTCTGGCCGCAGACGGATACGTCCTCGCGGCCGGGACCGATGCGCAGGGCCGCATGCGCATCGTGCTGTCTGGCGTCGACAAGACCGGCACCTACTACGCCGCACAGAGCCTGCGGCAGGTCCTGTCGACAGGCTCGACCGGGAGCAAGGTCTGGAAGCTCACCGTCCGCGACGCGCCGGCTTTCAAAGTCCGCGCGGGGATGCAGTCGTTCTACAGCGATCCGGACCACTGGTCGCTCGACCAGGAGAAGTCTCACATCGAGTTCCTCGCCCGGAACAAGATGGACACCTACTTCTACGGCCCCGCACAGGATCTGCACACCGGCAACCTGTGGTCCACCCCGTACTCCGCCACCGACCTCACGAAGATCCAGCAGATCGTCGCGCTGAGCGCAGCACGGCACGTCGAGTACATCTATCGCGTCTCGCCGCAGGCCCCGATGGCCCCCGCGCTCGGCATGTGCTTCTCGACGCCCGGTCAGACCGATCTGCTCATCGATCGTTTCGAGCAGCTCTGGACGGCGGGAGTCCGCCAGTTCACCGTCGCCTGGGACGACATCGCCGACGACTTCGGCTGCGCGGCCGACAAGGCCGCATACGGAAGCGGGACCAGCCCTCTGGGCACCTCCGACCAGGCCCTGGCGTCGCTGCAAGCCGGGGTCGTCAACGAGGTCCAGGCGTGGCTCGACACCAAGACGGGCGCTCGCCCGCTCCTGGTGGTCCCCACCGAGTACCACGGCACGCAGGTGAGTCAGTACCGCACGCGCCTCGCCCAGCAGCTGACCCCCAAGGCGACGCTGTTCTGGAGTGGGCGAGAGGTCATCTCACCCACGATCCCGCTCGGTGAACTCACGGATGCGGAGACCGCGTTCGGAGGACGATCGCTCGCGATCTGGGACAACTATCCGGTGAACGACTACGCCGACCGGTTCGACGCGGATCGGCTGCTGCTCGGGCCGCTGGAGGGTCGAGACAAGACTCTCGCTGCAGCCAGCGAGGGCATCTACTTCAACGCGATGAACGAGGCGGAGTTCTCGCAGCTCGCCTTGTTCACCGCAGCGGACTTCGCGTGGAACCCGACCGCGTACGACGCACCGTCCTCCTGGGAGGCCTCGGTGGCCGCGTTGGGCGGCTCTCGAGCCGCGGCACTGCGCGCCTTCGCGGAGAACAACTACGCATCGTCGTTGAGCTCCGTCGAATCCGCGGGGATCGGCGCGAAGATCGCTGCGTTCCGCGCGGCGTGGCACGCGAACAGCGGCGTCCCCGCCGCGGGAGTCGAGCTCACGGCTGCCTTCACTGCTCTCAAGAACAGTGTCACGACCCTCCGCGAGGCCGGCGCCAATCCTCTTCTGAAAGCGGAGGGCGGCCGCTGGTTCGACAAGGCGAGCCTCTACGGTCAGGCCGGAGAGCTGGCGGTGGCGGCTCTGGTCGCTGAGAGCGCGGGCGACACCGCGACGATGAACCAGAAGCGCACGCAGCTGGTCGCGCTCGTCGCGCAGATCAGCGCCAATGAGGCCCGGGTGGGGGTCGGCGTGCTCGACCCGTTCCTGTCGTTCGCACTGGCGCGAGGAACAGAACTCGGCGACCTCGCCGGCACTGGGCGCTCGGATCTGCTCGGAGTGATGGCAGACGGGACCCTCAAGGCGTACCCGAACGTCTCCACCACGAGCGGACAGTCCAACCAGGACGGCGCGACGTACTTCGGCGACGTGTCGTACACCGTCGGCTCCGGATACTCTTCTGCGCGACTGCCCATCGTCGGCGAGTTCTGCGGTGATCGGCAGCTCGACATCATCCAGGTCGAGTCGACCGGCGCGCTGAGGTATCGGGCCAATTCCGGGTCGTTCGCGAACCTGTACGCGTCACCGGTGCAGATCGGTCAGGGCTGGCAGGGCAATCTGAGCCTGAAGGCGACCGACCTCAACGCCGACGGACGGGCCGACCTGCTGGGTGTGCTGGCCAACGGCGACCTGATGGCGTACCGCAACACCGGGTGCACGAACAACGTTCCGGCGTTCACTGATCCCGGAGTCAAGGTCGGGCAGGGATGGTCTTCGGCGCAGCTCCCGATCGTCGGCGACCTGTGCGGCGACCGCGATTCCGACATCCTGACCATCGACGGCACCGGAGCGCTGCGCGCATTCGACAACAGCGGGACGTTCTCGGGCTCGATGTTCTCCACGACGGGGCTCATCGGAACCGGCTGGACGGGCACTCTGAAGCTCGAGGCCGTCGAGCTCAACGGCGACGGCCGCGCTGACCTGCTGGCCGTCCTCGGCGACGGGAAGCTGTTCGCCTATCGGAACACGGGATGCACAGGCGGAATCCCGACCTTCGCCCCTCGCGTCCAGGTCGGGTCCGACTGGAGCGCATCGCGACTGCCGATCGTCACCGATCTCAACGGCGACTCGCAGGCCGATCTGCTCACGACCGACTCGGCGGGCACTCTGCTCGAGTTCGTCAACACCGGCGTGTTCACCGGGAACATGTTCACGCCGGCCAACCGTGTCGGCCAGGGGTGGCAGGGAGCCCAGTTCATCCTCTGAGCATCCTGTTCTACTCGGAACATGGGCGGCGGGGCGCGTGCCGAAAGGCGCGTTCCCCGCCGTCGGGCGTTCACGCTCTGGGCGCACTGATCGATCACGGTACGGACTCAGGGGAACGCAGACAGATCTGACTTGAGGGCGCGAACGAGGCGATCGGCACGGCGGTCCATCAGACCGAAAGAACGGTTCGTGTTGTACGCGAAGCCGATCTGCTCGTCCGCGTCGGCGAACACGAGTTGCCCGAGCGCACCGTCATGCCCGAAGGAATGGCTTGACAGCAGAGGTCGGTCGATCGCCCGGCGGAGCATGAAGCCGGACGAGAACATCGCCGTGGGCGAAGAGACCCCTCCCCAATGGGGTACGTCTGTCGGTGCGTCGAGGATGGCATCGACGGACTGATCGGACAAGAGTCGCACACCATCGATCTCTCCGACTGCAGCGGCGAACAGCCGAGCCAGCGAGGAGGTTGTGGCGACGACTCCCGCGGCTGGCAGTCCGGCCTTGATGACGTCGATGTCGTTGAAAGCCGTTTCCGGCTTCCAGAGTGCGGTTCCCATCGTCACGGAGCGCATGACCTCGGGGCGGATGCGCATCTTGCGTACGTGCGCCAGCACCCGCAATGGGATCTTCGCAGGGTTCTCCCGGGGTGCTGGCCGGGTGACCGCCAGCCGATACGTCTCGCGCGCCGGCAGTCCCAGCCAGAGGTCCAGGCCGAGGGGCGCGCGGAGTTCGCGCTCGATGAGGATCCGAGGATGCTGTCCTGTTGCTCGTCGTAGGATCTCGCCGACCAGCCACCCCCAGGTGAGGGCGTGGTAGCCGAACTGCTGCCCACTGGGCCAGAGCGGTTCCTGATCCTCAAGGGCTCGAATAACGGGTTCCCAGGCGAGAAGGTCCGGAAGGGCGAGATCCGAGTGGAGTGAGATCAGGCCCGCGCGGTGGTCGAGGACCTCGCGGATGGTGATGCTCTGCTTCCCGTTCCGCCCGAAGTCCGGCCAGACCGACATGACCGGAGCGTCGATCTCCATCTGGCCGGCGTCGACGAGTCGATGGATGAGAAGCGCGAGAACTCCCTTGCTGACGGAGAACGCGGTGGCAAGAGTGTCCCGTCGCCACGCACCGTCCTCCGTCGGTTGCGCGCTTCCGCTCATCAGGTCGACGACCTGCCGACCTCGATGGTAGATCGCGAGCGAATGCCCGGCCAGATGGTCCGCGCTGATCGCAGCGAACTCGTCGCGGACGCGTGAGAACGTCGTCTCGGCGTCACCGCGGATCATCATCGGGAGCACGCCGCCTCCCGTCGTCGACTTCGCCGCGGTGGGGACGGCTGCCCGTGCAGATCGCACCGGTCCAACAGAACGGCCGTCACGCGTCAGCCACGTCGGCCGACGAAGTGGTCCATCGTGCGGTTGACGCCGAGAGCGTTCATGATCGCGTCGAATCCGCGAACCGGGAACATTCGTCCGCTGGGCAGGAGCCGGACCGCTCCGGGCATGATCAGCTGCTCCTTGCCCCGGCTCACCGCTGTGAGGATCTTCTCCGCCACCACGTCTTCGTCGAGGATCGGAAGCAGGAACGGGTACTTCGTCTTGACCCCTTCGAACATGCCTGTGTTGACGTAGAACGGGCACACGATCAACGTGCGCACCGAGCTGCCCTCGGTGCGAAGCTCGGCACGCAGCGATTCGTTGAATCCGAACGCGGCGAACTTGCTCGCCGAGTAGTCGGTCTGCCGGGCGACCCCCACCAGCCCTGCCGCGCTGGCGACAGTGACGACGGTGCCGCGGTCGCGCTGCAGCATTCCCCCGAGAAAGGCGCGTGTCATCCAGTAGAGACTGAGCGTGTTCACGGCGAATGTGCGCTGGATCGCGTCGGGATCGGAATCGAGGAGCCGCTTGCCCGTGACGATCCCGGCGTTGTTGATGAGGATGTCGACTGTGCCCGTGTCGGCCGCCGCCGCGTCCACCGCCGCCCGGTCGGTGATGTCGATGGTTCGCACCTGCGCCTGCCCGCCGAACGATCGGATCTCGTCACGGACCTTGGTGCCGCGTTCCTCTGAGAGGTCCCAGATCGTGACGCGAGCGCCGCGCCGCGCCGCGCCGATCGCCATCAAACGACCGATACCGCTGCCGGCTCCGGTGATCAGCACGTGCGAGCCCGTGAATCGGACACGGTTGTTCATGTTCTCTCCTGTCGGTCAGAGCTTGTGGACGACCCGCCGCCGATAGGGCGCAACCGCACGCTCACGGCGCTCAGAGCCGATTCAGGGCATCTCGCAGCGCTGTGACGCGCTCGGGATCGCCCGCCCCAGCGGCGAAGGCGAGAACGCTGTCGACACTCATGCCGTATGCCATCTGAATCATGGGGTGCTCCGGCAGTTCAGGAAGCAGCTCATCGATGACTGCCCGCGCATCGGGCGCGTCCAGAAGCACGCGCAGCGGGGTGGTTGAAAGATCGTAGGTGGCCATGTGATTCTCCAGTCGATGTGATGGGTGGGTACTGCGAAGTGATATAGGGCGCGATGCTCCCCGCTGGTCAGGAGCTCGAACGGATGTGTGCCACGTACATCTCCACCATCGCGAAGAGTTCGGCGTCGTACGGCCCCCATTCCGGACGCGGGGTGTCCGGTCCGACGTACGGCTCGTCCGCATAACGGCCCTGATACTCGGCGAGCTTGACCTCGAGCTCGGCTTTGATGCCCGCGTAGCCCGGGTCGTCGGCGACGTTGCGCACTTCGCTCGGGTCGCTCTTCAGATCGTAGAGCTCCCACTCGGGCTCGAACACGGTGTGAGATGCGCCGGGAACATCGAGGCCTGCGCCGTAGTAGTAGATGAGTTTGTGATCGGCCGTGCGGATGCCGTAGTGCGCGGGTGCCGCGTGGATCGGATCGTCATGCTCCCAGTACCGGTAGTACACGGCATCCGGCCAGTCCTCCACCTCCTCGCCCCGCAGCAGGGAACGGAAGCTGCGCCCCTGAGACGTGGGAAGAGCCTCGGCGGCGTCGACCCCGCAGATGTCGAGGAAGGTCGCGGCGAAGTCGACGTTCGTGATGATCGCATCGCACGTGCTGCCCGCTTCGATCTCGGCCGGCCAGCGCATCAGCATCGGCATCTGCAGCGACTGATCGAACATCAGGCGCTTGTCGAACCAGCCGTGGTCACCGAGGAAGAAGCCCTGGTCCGAGGTGTACACGACGAGCGTGTTCTCGGCCAGACCGCGTTCCTCCAGGTGGTCGAGCAGCCGGCCGATGTTGTCGTCGATCGACTGGATGCACTGCAGGTAGTCGCGCATGTAGATCTGGTACTTCCAGCGCATCCGCGCTTCGCGGTTCTCCGGTCCGCGCAGGTGCTCCGGCACCTCCTGCTTCAGGTCCTCGGAGCCCATATCGTCGGCGATCGTCATCCGGACTCCGCGCACCGCCTTGCTGCGCGTCTCGTAGTCGTCGAAGAACGTCTCGGGCTCGGGGATCGAGCCGTCCGCGTACAGGTGCTTGTGCTTCTCGTCGGGAACCCATGGTCGATGCGGCGCCTTGTGGTGCACCATCATGCAGAACGGCTCGTCTTCACCGAGCGAATCGATCCAGTCGAGGGAGAGGTCGGTGACGATGTCGGTGGCGTAGCCCTGCACCGGCCGGGCGCCCGTTTCATCGATCATCATCGGGTCGACGTAGTCGCCCTGGCCTGGGAAGATCTTCCAGGCGTCGAAGCCGCGTGGAAGCGCCGTGCCGTGCTCGCCCAGGTGCCATTTGCCGAACATCGCGGTCTTGTAGCCGCTCTGCTGGAGGACCTCGGGGAAGGTCGGCACGCGATAGTCCATCTCGGTCCAGATCGAGGAGACGCCGTTGACGTGACTGTACGTCCCGGTCAGGATCGTCGCTCGCGACGGACTGCAGATCGAGTTCGTGCAGAACACGGCGTCCATCCGCATGCCCTCGGCGGCGATCCGATCGAGATGAGGGGTGTGGTTCACTCTGCTGCCGTATGCCGAGATCGCATGCGCCGCGTGGTCGTCGGACATGACGAAGATGACGTTCGTTCGAGTCATGATCTTCTTTCGAGGTTTGAGCGAATCAGGAAGGGCTGGCGACGAGTTCGGCGGCACTCGGCTCGTATCCGAGTCGCCACGCCTTCACCCACACGGGAGCGAGCACTGGCACAGGTTCGGAGTAGATCGTCCAGATGGAGCCAGTGCCAGAGGGCATGCCGATCTCGCGTTGCAGTGGGCCACGCGGTCCGCTGGCCGACGGCTCGTGGTCCGTCCACGCAAGAATCGCTCCTTCGGTCTCGCAAGACGCGATGAGCAGGCCATCGCGGATCTCAGCGATCGGCTTGGATGTCGCCCGGTGGACACCGCCAGGGCGCCACTGCTCTTCGAGAACCTCCTCCGGTACGGCGCCGAGGTCGCCGTACCGCTCGATCCACGCATCCAGCGCGGCGCGAAGCCGGGTGAGGTCGCGTCGGTTGGCCGGCTCCGCGACGAGGTTGACCAGCTCATGAGGATCCACCACGATGTCGTACAGCTCTTCGCGGGGCTTGGATTGGGCGACGACGGCGCGCTGTGCGGCTGTCATGGTCGTCAGCGCTTCCCCCCGCGCCCGTTGCTGGCACTCGTCGGACGCGAGCTTGCGGAACGCGGCCCACGTCGACAGCTGATCGGAGTAATCGGTATGGATCATCGCCGGCTTGTCCGGATGGTAGTTCCTGATATAGCGGAATCGGTGATCTCGGACGGTGCGCGACCGATCCTCCGCCTCGCCCTGGCGGTCCCGTCCGCCATAGGTGAACTCGTTCGGCTCGGTCACCACGGCGCCATCCACACCGAAGAGCGGCACGCCGTGCATGAACGAGGGCACGTCGATGCCCGCCAGCGCGAGCATCGTGGGAGCGAGATCCATGGTGTGCACGAGGCCGGAGGAAGTCGCGGCCTCGGGGAGATGTCCCGGCCAGCTCACGAGGAGCGGCTCTCGCAGCCCCGCTTCACCGGCCCAGCGTTTGGCCTTCGGCATCCCCTTGCCGTGGTCGCTCCAGAAGACGACGATCGTGTCATCGAGGAGTCCGTCTGCTTCGAGCTCATCGAGGATCTGTCCTGCCCAGTGGTCCATCTCGGTGATGAGGTCTGCGTAACGGGCCCAGGCCGTGCGGAACACCTCGTCGTCGGGATAGTACGGCGGGATCGGCGCCGCAGCAGGGTCGTGCCGTTCGGCGTCGGTGACGTGGCTCGTCGCGGCGGCGAAGGCGTCGTCCTCGAGGTACAGCTGAGACTCATGCGTGCTCATCCCGTGGAACATGGCGAAGAACGGCGTGTCCGCAGTCGGGCGGTTTCGCCAGTGCGCGGCCGGGCTGCAGTCGTCGAAGACGACCTCGGGCAGGTCGACCTGAAAATCGGTGAACCAGTTGTTGGTGCAGTAGTAACCCGCTTCTCGGAAGATCTCCGGCAGAAGACGCACCGTCGGCGGAGGGACAGCCTTGGAACGCATGTGCATCGTGCCGATGGCTGTCGGATAGCATCCCGTGACTATCGCCGAGCGAGCGGGAGCACAGATGGGAGCCGCCGCGAATGCGTTGTCGAATCGCACTCCGCGCGCGGCAAGAGCATCGAGATTCGGCGTGTGCGCGTACTCGGCACCCGGCCAGATGCCGGCGTAGCATCCGAGGTCCGGATTGATGTCGTGAGTGCTGATCCAGAGGATGTTGGGCCTGATGACGCCAGATCCCTGACTCACGACACGACCGCCGCTGCAGTCGTCTGCGCAAGATCGTCAGCCATCTCCCGCAGCTTCGTCGCCGACACCCCGCCGACCGCAGCGATACCCATGATGCTCGCCATCGGGGTCGCGGTGATCAGCTCTGTCGTGACGAGCCAGGGAAGATGCCGCTCGAGCACCTCGCGGGTGACCCCGTCGGCGAGCAGCGCCTGCACCGGCGCCATGAGAAGCTCCCTCGCCGGCAGTTCGGCGAGATCCGGGAGGGGCTCGGCGATCTTCAACGCGCGATCGAGATCGACGGCCGCACGCAGATGTTCGGCCGTGACATCGCCGTCAGGCAGCCCGAGCCGGGTGAAGATGCTGGGAGGGGCGTCGTTCTCTCGAAGAAGCGAGATGAGCAGCTCGATCATCCGCTGCTCGACCTCGTCGTCGACGATCGGCGTCGTCTGACCGGGATCGGTCTCGAGATCCCACAGCAGGGTGCCGTGCTGCCAGGAGTTGATGCGGAAACCTCCGACGGAGTCGACCCGCATGGTGCGCAGGCCCTTCGTGAAGGAGAACGGCGCCGCTGGTTCCCACTCGGCCAGCTCTGAGACGGAGAAGCGGCTGCGCATGTGCGTCGGCATGAGGGTGTAGTCCTCGATCGGGCCGTTGGCCGGATCGACGCTCGCCCGCATGTAGACGTAGCGGCCGTCGGTCACGTTGACATGACCGCCGTGGATGCCGAACAGCGCGCCCTCCTTGCCTCCTTCGAGCGCGAAGTCCTTGCCGAGCATGTCCTCAGTCGGCTCGACGCCGAAGAAGCGCAGCATCGTCGGCGCGATGTCGATCGTCTGCGCCAGCTCACCCCGACGAACATCGGCGCCGCCCGTGCGCGGATCCCAGAGGAACATCGGCAGGTGGACGAGTTCGTTGAACCACGGCTGCACCGACTTCGCCCACCAGCCGTGCTCGCCGAGCAGGAAGCCGTGATCGGTGTTGACGAGCAGCATCGTGTCCTTCCACATGTCGTGCTCGTCCATGAAGTCCATGACCCGACCCAGCGAGAAATCGCACATCGAGACCAGCGCGGCATACTCGCGCCGAGCCTGCTCGACCTGATCCTGCGGCTCGACGACCTTGTTGTACCCCGGCCAGTCGACCACGGGGCCTTCGTAGTCGCTCGGGTACAGGTCGCGGTACTTGTCGTGCGCGAAGAAGGGCTCGTGCGGATCGAACAGTTCCAGCTGCAGCATCCAGCGGTCGGCATCGACATTCGTCTCGAGGAACTCGACGGCGGCGTCGACCGTCCGCGTCTGCGTGTGCTCGGCCTCCGTCGACATGTACTTGCGGTTGACCGCATCCTGCGTCTTCAGCACGGCCGGGAATCGAACGCCGCGCAATGCGTCGGCGTCGCCCTTCCACGGGTCGCCCTCCTGCCCGCGGAAGAACTCCCAGGTGTTGTAGCGCGTGTGATACGTGGCGCCGCCGTCCTCCCAGTAGTGCTGGTGATCGGTGACCAGATGCGTGTGCACCCCTGCGTTCTTGAGCATCTCTGGCATCGAATCGTCGAACGGCTCGAGGGGTCCCCAGCTGCGGTGCAGGAAGTTGTGTCGCCCCGTGTGCATCTCACGCCGAGCCGGCATGCACGGCATGGACCCGGCATAGAAGTTGTCGAACGTCGCTGCCCTGTGCGCCAGCCGGGCGAAGTTCGGGGCGTCGACGAAGGTGTCACCGTACGGCGGCAGCATGTGCCGGTTGAGGCTGTCGAACATCAGGATGATGGCGCGCATGGTGGTCCTTGCTTTCCTGTCACACCTTGAGCGTGACCGTGCTGGTCGATTCTCGGTTCTGGCTTGCGAGCAGTGCGTGCCGTTCCGCGCGGCGCTTCGCCTGCAGCGCGGGATTCGGCACCGGTGCCGCGAGGAACAATCGCTGGGTATACGGATGCCGGGGGTTCGTCGTCACCTGTTCCGCGTCGCCCCACTCCACGATCTCGCCGTGGTACATCACCGCGACGCGATTGCTGAGATGACGGACGACGGCGAGGTCATGTGACACGAACAGGTACGCGACACCGGTGTCGTCCTGGATCTCCTTGAAGAGCTCGAGGACTCGCGCCTGCGTCGACAGATCGAGCGCCGACACCGGTTCGTCGCACACGATGAGCCGTGGTTGCAGGGCGAGCGCACGCGCGATCGCCACTCGCTGGCGCTGCCCGCCGCTGAACTCACGGGGCAGTCGTTGGGCGGCGTCGCCGGGAAGGCGCACCTGGTCGAGCAGCTTGCGAACCCTCGCGCGGGCGTCCTTCACGCTGACGTTGCGGACGGTGAGCGGCTCCATGAGGATCTGCTCGATCGTCATGGAGGGATTGAGTGACGTGTACGGGTCTTGGAAGACCACCTGGATGTCGTGCCCGAGCGCTCGACGCTGCCGCGACGAGAGGTGGGCGATATCGCGGCCGTCGTACTCGATGGTCCCGTCAGTGACCGGCGCCAGCCCGAGCAGTGCCCGTCCGAGCGTGGTCTTGCCCGAGCCGGATTCTCCCACGAGGCCCACGGTCTCACCCGCCTTGATGTCGATCGATACGCCTTTGAGGGCGCGGAACGGCTTCTTGCGGAAGCCCTTGGCCGGGTACTCGACCACCAGATCGCGGATGTCTACGAGCGTGCCGCTCACGGGAGGACTCCTTCGGGTTGCCTCGGTTCGGAAGACGCCGGCTCCATCTCCTCCAGCACGGCGTCGAACAGGGACTGCGTGTAGGGATGCTCCGGGTGCTCGAAGAGGTCGTTCACCGGTCCGGTCTCCACGATCCGTCCTGCGCGCATCACCGACACCGTGTCGCAGATGTCGGCGACCACTCCGAAGTTGTGCGTCACGAGGATCATCCCCATGTTGCGCTCGCTCTGCAGACCTCGCAGAAGGTCCAGGACATCTGCCTGCACCGTCACGTCGAGTGCGGTGGTCGGCTCATCGGCGATGAGCAGGTCCGGATCGCACGAGACGGCGCCGGCGATCAGCACGCGTTGCGCCATTCCGCCCGAGATCTGGTGCGGGTAGGCCGCGAATGTCCGCTCGGGGTTGGGAATTCCGACTCGGCGCAGCAGATCGAGAGCCCGGCGCTTCGCCTCGCCCTTCCCGATGCCGAGCTTCTGGCGCATCGGCTGCACCAGCTGACTGCCGATCGTGAAGCTCGCATCGAGGTTCGACATCGGCTCTTGCGGGATGTATGCGATCTTCAACCCGCGCAGGCCGTTCATCTTCGCGGGGCTCGCAGCAGCGAGGTCTTCGCCTTCGAATTCGATCTGACCGTGGACGATGCGGCCTCCCTCCGGCAGGAGCCGGAGAACCGCCCACGCGGTCTGCGTCTTTCCGGAACCGGACTCGCCGATCAGACCGTGCACCTCTCCGCGGTGCACCCGCAGCGAGACGTCTTCGACGACGGTCTTCACGGTGCCGTCATCCTGCCCGTATCCGACAGCGAGGTCCTTCACATCGAGGAGGACATCCGCGTCCTCGAAGTCGTGCCCAGCACCGTGGCGCACGACGGGCTCCGACGCGACGCGCGTCACGGCTTCAGGAGTGCGCCGGCTGCGGCGCTGCGGGGCGTCGCTGCGCTCCAGAGTGTCTCTCAGCCCGTTGGCGAGAAGCACGAGGCTGAGGCAGGTCAGACCGATGGCGAGGCTCGGCCAGAGCATGAGGATCGGGCTCGTGTAGAGGTTCGAGAATCCTTCGTTGAGCATGCCGCCCCAGGTCGCCAGAGACAGGTCGCCGAGCCCCAGGAACTCGAGCCCCGCTTGGATCGAGATCGCCAGGCCCATGACGAAGGCGGCTTGGACCAGCGCGGGCCCACGGACCACCGTGAGGATGTGCCGGGCGATGATGCGCCGGTCGCTGAGACCCGAGACCCGTGCGGCATCGACGTAGAGCTCATTGCGGACCGCGCTCACTGTCGAGTAGACCAGGCGGTAGCTCGCCGGTGACAGCAGCACACCGAAGATCACCATCGATACCCAGATCGAGGGGCCGACGACGGCGCGTGCCGCAAGGAGCACGACGATTCCGGGCAGAGCCTGGATGATGCCGACGATCCAGGCGGAGGTGGCCTCGAACCACTTGCCGTAGTAGCCCGCGACGAGTCCGCTGGTGATGCCGAGGACCGACGCCACAGCGATGGCGAGCACTGCTCCGGCGATGCTGAAACGCGTCGCGGAAAGCAGACGGGAGAGCACGTCGCGCCCTGCGCTGTCGGTGCCGAGAGGGTGATCGGCGCTGATCGGGCCGAACACGGCGGCTGCCGATGCCGTATCGGGGTCGTGCGGAGCGATTGCCGGTCCGAAGATCGCGAGGAAGGCGACCAGCAGGAGGAAGCCGAGCGCGATGGCAGGAAGCGGCTTCTTCAGGAGTCGCCACAGAGTTCGAGACGAGCGGGAAGCGATCGGCCGAGCCTCGCCGGCGATCTCGACGCCCTGGGGATCGATCATGACAGACGCACCTTCGGATTGAGCCACCCCTGAGCGAGGTCGACGAGGAGATTCAGGATGACCACGAGGATCGCAGTGACCACGACGAGGCCCATGACGAGAGGGATGTCCCCCTGCGAGGTGGCCGTGACCGCGACCTGCCCCATCCCGGGGATGGCGAAGATCTGCTCGATGATGACGGCGCCACCGATGAGACCGACGAACTGCACGCCGAGCACGGCGAGACCGGGCCCTGCGGCATTGCGGAGCACGTGCTGGAAGAGTACGGAGGGTGCGTTCAGGCCGCGGCTGCGCAGAGTTCTCACATAGTCGCCGCGCAGCGAATCGATCATGGACCCACGGATCTGCTGCGTGACGCCGGCGATGCCACCGAGCGCCAGCGCCGTGATCGGAAGGGTGATCGAGCTGAGCCAGCCTGCAGGTGAGTCCGTGAACTGGACGTAGCCGGTGGGCTTGAACCATCCGAGATTCACGGCGAAGACCAGGACGAGTCCGAGAGCGACGAGAAACGCCGGGATCGCCGTCGCGAGCAGAGAGAGAACCTGCACTGCCGTATCGATCCATCCGCGGCGTGTCGCGGCGAGGGTGCCCAGGATCACCGACACGAACGCGACGACGACGATCGCACCGAAGACGAGTGAGAGTGTGACGCTCAGTCGGCTGAGGATGGCATCACTCACCGGCTGGCTTGTGAACCACGACGTGCCGAGATCGCCGCGGATGAGACCGGACGCCCAGGTCAAGAACTGCTGGGTCAGCGGCTGATCGAGCCCCAGTTCCGTCGCCTTCTGCGCGACGGTCTCGGGCGAAGCATCCTCTCCGAGCATGCGGCGAGCGATGTCTCCGCCCCCGGCATAGAGCAGGGCGAAGGCGATCACGCTGATGGCGATCACGAGGACGATGCCCGAAGCGACGCGTCGAGCGATGAACGAGAGCATATGCGAGTCTTTCGAGAGGGTCGGATGGGGCCGGGCCGGCCCCATCCGACGTCGTCACTGCTTCGGGACGAAGTTCCAGAGGTAGGGGTAGGAGTTTCCGCTTTGGGGCTCCACCGACGTCTTGGCATCGGTCGCGTAGTTCAAGTCCGGGCGGTACCACGGTGCGAACCAGGCTTGTTCGACGATGTACTCGTTGAGTTCCTTGGCCGCAGCCTCCGCCTCTTCCTCCGTGCCGGATTGGATCGTCGCGGCGAGCTCTGCGACGGTCGCGTCCTTGACGCGGAACGGGTTCCACCCCGAGGAGGGAAGCAGGTCGAGGGTCACCGTCTCCCATGACGTGGGCGCCGTCTTGAGCATCATGACGGTGCTGGCGTACTTCGCCGCGAGCAGGTCTGAGAGGAAGCTGGTCGGAGTGACACCGACCTCTTCGACATTGATCCCCACATCCGACAGATACTGCTTCACCAGCGCGTAGGTGGCCGGGGCGAAGCCGGATGATGTGGGCATCTTGAGCGTGATGTCGCCGGCTGCGTACCCGGCTTCCGCAAGAAGCTCCTCCGCCTTCTCCGGATCGTAGGAGTAGAAGTCATCCAGATCCTTGACGTAGCCCGAGGAGTCGGGAGAGAAGATCGAGGACGTGACCTTCCCGTTGCCCTGACCGACGGACTCGAGCAGCGCCTTTCGATCGAACGCGTAGTTGATCGCCTGGCGGACACGGACATCGGCGAGTGCGGGCTCGATGGCCCCATCGCGATCGAAGAGCAGCAACCCGAAGAAGTTCAACTGCTGGGTTTGCACAGTGAGTCCCGCCGGTTCCAGCTGCGCGATCATCGCGCTGTCCGAAACGGGCGCGCCATTGATCTGCCCGCCTTTGAGGGCGTTGAGGACCGCCGTCGGTGTGGTGTACACGTTCATGACGACCTTCGCGTAATGCTGACTCTCCGGCGCCCAGTAGTCGGGGTTCTTCGTGAAGACGTACGCCGAGCCGACGACGGTCGCCTTCGTGTCGAGGACGTACGGCCCGGAGCCGACCGGGTTGGTCTTCTCATCAGCCGCGTCGAAGGTCGCCGGGCTCTGCTGCAGACCCGGATTCTGCGTGAGGAACGACAGCAGCGAAGGGTTCGGAGAGTTCAACGTGAGTTCAAGCGTCGTGGCATCCACAGCCTTCGCATCAGCGAGCGTCGCCAAGTAGCCCTTCTGGGGAGAGGTCCCATCGCGGAATCGCAGCAGGTTCAGGGCTGCAGCCGATGCGTCGAACTTCGTGCCGTCGGTGAACGTCACGTCGTCGCGGAGGTTCAGGGTGAGCACCGTCATGTCGTCGTTGTACGACCAGTCCGTCGCCAACCACGGTACGACGGTGCCATCAGGCTCGGCGTGCAGGAGCGTGTCGTACACCGCCTGGAGGTAGGGCGATTCGTTGGACCAGGGAGCGTTGTTCGCGGCGAACGTCGTAGACGCGACGATCGTCCCGATGGTCAGTGTTCCCGTTCCCTGGGTGGACTCTGCGCTCGATACATCCGAGTCCGGCCCTGCGCCGGCACAGCCGGACAGTGCGAGTGCTGTGATCGCCATCGCCGACACAAGCGCGGCGATGCGTTTCTTGAAAGTAAACATCGATGTCTCTTCCGGTGCGTGAGGTCCACCATGGACCGTCCTTTGCGGTGACGCTAACAGGAATCCGACGAGTATTCAACAAATCGAATAGAAATGATTTGATTTGTTGAATACTTGGATGAACGCGCTCCAGGAGATCTACGCTGGTCTCAACAGCGAAGCTGACCGATTGGACTCGCATGAAGCTCGAGCACCTGCTTCTGGGCATCCTGCTCATCAAGCCGCGAACTGGTTACGAGATCAGTCGCTACATGGAGATGGAAGGCGTGTTCATGCGCCCCCGCACCCACATGAGCCAGGTGTACCGCTCTCTGGCGCAGATGGCCGAACGCGGCTGGGTGAGCTTCGCCGTCAGTACCCGCCCCGGTGCGCAAGACGCCAAGATCTATCGGACGACGCCGGTAGGCCGCGACGTGTTCATGTCCTGGTTGACGAGCGACTACCGTCCGACTCTTGAAGCAGTGAACTACGAGTTCCGAGCCCGGATGTTCTTCTCCGGGTTCCTCGGCCCCGACGCCCTGCTCGCCTTGATCGAGATCGAGATCGACGCCAGGAAGAGGCAGATCAGCAAGTACCGCTACCGCGATCGGACCATCGAAGCAGACCCGGACTCGTCGTTCGACATCGAACTGGTGACACTGGTGGAGGACCACCACCACGAGGGGGGCACGGCGGCGATGGATGTGATG
The DNA here is from genome assembly GCF_044987465.1 of Microbacterium sp. ZW T6_19. Classification (NCBI taxonomy): domain Bacteria; kingdom Bacillati; phylum Actinomycetota; class Actinomycetes; order Micrococcales; family Microbacteriaceae; genus Microbacterium; species Microbacterium sp. ZW T6_19. The sequence continues at coordinate 139,721 of NZ_JBJDRH010000005.1, forward strand.
ATCGGGCGCCTCGAGAAACTTCACAAGTTGATCACCGAGCACGCTCGACGGGGGGAGGCCACGGATGCCGGAAACCAGAGCTTCTGAATCAGGCGCGCGAATGCTCCCCCTGGTCGGCGCGACGTCCTCTGCCGGCGGTGAGGCCCTCTGCAGCGGCGGGTGCAGTTGCGGCATGCCCGGCCGCGCCCAGTTCGAAGCGTCCGGATCGGCGCCGTCAGCAGGGTCTCCCGCCACGGCTGGTTCGCATTCGATCGCGCAGGTTCATGTCCCGAGCGGCGCCTTCACCATGGGCGACTCTTCAGGCGACGAGAATCGTGGCGACGGCGAAACGCCGTTGCATCGGGTTGAAATCGAGGCCTTCGACATCGATGCGACGACGGTGACGAACGACGACTTCGCGCGCTTCGTCGCCGAGACGCGGTATGAGACGGAGGCCGAGACGTGGGGGTTCTCGGCGGTCTTCCATCTCGCGGTGTCAGCTCCTGAGGAGGACATCATGGGTCCCGCTGCCGGCACCCCCTGGTGGCTCGGCGTTCGAGGCGCTGACTGGGCCCACCCCGACGGACGGAACTCGAGCGTGGAGGGGCGTGGAGACCATCCGGTCGTGCACGTCAGCTGGAACGACGCGCTCGCGTACTGCGACTGGGCAGGGCGCCGACTGCCTACGGAAGCCGAGTGGGAGTACGCGGCGCGCGGCGGAATCGCCGACGCGAAGTATCCGTGGGGCGACCAGGAGGTCGACGACGGCGGCTGGCGCGCGAACATCTTCCAGGGCGAGTTCCCCCGACGCAACACCGGGGAAGACGGCTGGCTCACGACCGCGCCCGTCCGCACCTTCGAGCCCAATGGATACGGCCTCTGGCAGCCGGTCGGCAACGTCTGGGAATGGTGCGCCGACTGGTTCGACCCACGCTATTACGCGACGTCACCGGTGAAGGATCCGCAGGGGCCGCCACGTGGTGCCGCACGGGTTCTACGCGGTGGGAGCTATCTCTGCCACATCTCTTACTGCAACAGGTACCGCAACTCGGCACGATCGTCGAACACACCGGATTCGTCCATGGGCAACGCCGGATTCCGGACGGTCGCCCTATGACCCGGCCCCGGTTCCCCCGATCGGTCTTCGAACGCGGAACCGAACCTGACGCTCGTTTCACGCTGGCCAACGAGCGCACGTTCCTCGCATGGATCCGGACCTCGCTCGCCCTCGTCGCTGGCGGCGTGGCGCTCGAAGTCCTCGGGCTGGATCTGAACTCCGCGTTCCGGCTGAGCGCCGCCCTGGTCCTGGTCACGGCAGGCGTGCTCACCCCGGCCATGGCCTGGTGGGGATGGGCGGCCACCGAGCGTGCGCTGCGCCTGCACGAACCGCTGCCCGCGTCTCGCATGGCTCCGCTGCTCGGGGTCGCGGTGACGAGTGCCGGCGTGCTGATCCTCCTTGCGATCCTGATGCCATGACGCAGCTCTTCGATCCGGGACTGCAGCCGGAGCGGACCGAGCTCGCTTGGCGACGCACCGCTCTCGCCTTCGCCGTGGGGTCGCTCGTCGCATTGCGACTGCTGCCGGCGGCCTTCGAGAACGGGTGGTGGTCACTCGCCGGAGTGGCCGGGCTCGCTGCATCCGCACTGGTGTGGGTCATGGCGCGAAGCCGCAGCCGTGCCGTGAACTCGGTGCTCGCCGCCGACGGAGACCATGCATCGATGCCCGGAGCCGGGGTGCTCGCGACCCTGATGGGGCTCGCGATCGCCGCGGGTCTGGCCGGGGTCGCGATCGTTGTCGCGGTCTCTCTTCCCTCGCTCTTCTGACGGGGAGATGACAAACGATGAGCGAGAGAGCGGACCACGATGAACCGAACAGCGAGACCCCGACCGATCTCACGCCGCAAACGTGTGCTCGCCTGGATCGGCGCGAGTGCGGCTCTCCTGCTGCTGGCAGGAATCGCCGTCGGGGGCGTGCTGCTGTGGAGGGCGTCGGACCTTCTCGTGAAGCCTGTGGACACCCAACCCCTCGGCACGAGCATCGTCGAGGCCACCGCCGACACGGTGACGCTTCCGGCGGAAGCAGCAGCGACATCGCCAGGCGTGTTCGGGCTCGACTGGGAGTGCGGCGACGATATCTGCCACGGGCTGGTCGGGGAGATCCTCGAACTGTCCGATGAGCAGGTGACCCGTGTTCTCGACGCGTCGTCGGTTCCGCCGGTGGGGGCCAAAGCGAAGGTCTCAGTCACGGTGTACGACGAAGACCCGAAGGCGGCTCTGAACCTTGATTTCGAGGAGGTCCACTACTCCTCCGAATGCGGGCCCATGCCCGCATGGTTCGTACCCTCGACCGGGTCGGTCTGGGTGATCCAGGTCCACGGTCTGGGCGCAGGACGTGCCGCCGGTCTTCGTTCCATGCCGGCTCTCACCGGGGCGGGCCACCCGGTTCTCGACATCACCTACCGCAATGACCCGGGTGCGCCGGGCGATGAGAACGGCGGTCGCCAACTCGGAGTGGCGGAATGGCGCGATCTCGAAGCCGCAGTGCAGTACGCGCTCGACAACGGGGCGAGTGGCGTGGTGCTGTTCGGCTTCTCGATGGGAGGCGCGGTGGTCGAGCAGTACCTGAATCGCGCGGAGGACACGACCGCCGTCCGTGGCGTGATCCTCGATTCACCGGCACTGGACTTCGATGCCGCTCTCGACCACGTCGTCGCAGGCTTGGGCCTCCCGGGCTGGATCGCTCCGATCGAGCGGGCTATCGTCGAAAGCCGATCCGGCGTTGCGTTCGCCGACGCGGATTCGCTGGCACAGAATCTGGCGAACGGCGGGCCTCGACAGCCGGTGCTGATCTTCCACGGAACACGAGATTCCATCATCCCCTTGGCCTCCAGCGAAGAATTCGCACAGGCCTGGCCCGAAGAGGTCGAACTGGTCGTGGTCGACGACGCCATCCACACCGGGGCATGGAACACCGACCGGGATCGATACGAGACTCATATGCTCACGTTCCTGGCCCGGCTCTAGCGGGCGTCACCTCACCCCTCGGATGCGATAGACGGCGAGACCACCCGCCAGCGCGATGACTGCGCCGAGGAGGTACCAGACGCTGTATCCGCCGATCGCGGTGGCGCTGCCCACGGCGATCACGAACGGGGCGATGGCCGGGCCGACCGACTGCGGAAGGCTCGAGGCGAGACTGAGCAGTCCCAGGTCTCGCGCACGCTCCCGCGCATTCGGGAGCACCTGAGTGCTGAGCGCCTGATCGACGGCGGTGAACGCCCCGAGCCCGAGCCCGACGACTCCCTGACCGATCAGCACGATGCCAAGCGAGGGCGCGAGTGCCAACAGGACGAGCCCGAGAGCCATCACTGCACCCGCAAGAGCGACGAACGGACGTCGTCGGCCGATTCGGTCAGACAGCGCTCCCCCGATCGGAGCAGAGATGCACAGGCAGACGACCGAGACAAGATTGGAGAGCAGGACCGCGTGCGCGGTCTCCACTTCGGTGTAGCCGAGCTTCTCACTGAGGAAGAACGGAAAGAACGTGGAGATGCCGGCGTAGCCGAACATCACGAGGAAGCGCACCACCATCGCCCAGGTGAAGTCGGGGTTCTTGCGTGGGTCGAATGCGAACGAACCCACGACATCGCGGACCCGGAATCGCGGCGTCTCTCCGATAAGAGGAGGATCATCCAGCTTCAGGCAGAGAGGAAGAGCGAACACGACGGCGAGGAGCCCCGGCACGAGGAAGCGCAGGAAGTCGTTCGGGATGAGCGCGGCGATGACGCTGCCGGCCAGAATCGCCATCGGCACGGCGACCCCCGCGATTCCCGATACCCGTCCGAGTCGGTGGTGGGGCACGTTGTCCGGAACCAGTGCTGCGACGGCAGTGGCAGCGACGCCGAAGCTCGCCTGCACGACGCACCATGTCGCAAGAACCAAGGGAACGGTCTCCGCAAGCCCCAGTAGACCGAGTCCGACGGTTCCGGCGAGTACACCGCCGACGATCCAGGGTCGGCGGCGACCGAATCGAGACCGAGTCCGGTCCGAAAGCCTCCCGGTGAGGGGATGGATGAGGAGCGCGACGAGTGCACCGCTGCCGGTGACGAGACCGATGGCGCCGGTGGCAGCTGGGACAGACCCCGTGATGTGCTGCAGCTTGAAGGCGAGGGAGAACATGACCGGGGCCATGATGGCGATGTAGATCCCGAAGTTCGCCAGCACGTACAGCGTGATGAACCCTCGAGGCTCCCGATCGACCGAACCGATGCCGTGCGCGGGTTTCGCATCCGCGTGGACGCTCACCGGGGGTGAGCCGAACGATGGCTGTGTCATTGCGCGCCTTCCTGTCGTCATTGACCTGCGCACACACTATCCCCAATCCGGACCACGTGGTAACAATTACTCGAGATCTCGGTTACTGTGGGAATCACACGACCCCCAAAGTGACGACCAGGAAGGAGCATGGCGTGGAGTCCACGACTTCGCCGCGTCGGTACGCGAACGGCATCCTCACGAGGAACCGGCTCCTGGACGCAGCGTCGGAGCTTTTCGCGAATGACGGATTCCGGGCGGTCTCCCTTCGCGATATCGCCGCCGAAGCGGGCGTGAGCCATGCTGGGCTCCTCCGCCACTTCGCTTCGAAGGAAGCCATCCTCACCTGCCTGATCGATCGATTCGACAACGTGAACGAGCACTGGGAGGCAGAGCGCACACACGCGACGGAGCATCCGACCGCAACTGACGTCCTCGACATCGCCGCACGCAATCTCAGAGTTCCCGGAGCTGTCGAACTGCTGACGTCGCTCGCAGGAGAAGCGACCAGCCCACAGCACCCGGCTCATGACTACATGAGGGAGCGCTATCGCCGCGCCCGGGCTGCCACCGCCTTGGCCGTGCCGGATGCGATGCCGACGGCGCCAGAGAGCACGACGTCCACAGCGACTCGCTTTCTGGCTCTCTGGGACGGTCTCCACATTCAGCATCTCTACGACCCCGAGGCCGTCGACGTCGTCGAGGGCCTCGCCGACCACCTGGGCGCGACGCCGCCGCAACGACGACGAGCCCCCTCGTCGCCACGCTCGACAACGCGGGCCGGCGACCTGAATGCGCTGCCGCGCGACGCCGGCTACGCCGCAACGCAGGAGAGACGGGCCAGCATCGTCGACGGCGCCGTCATCCTCTTCGCACGACAAGGGTTCCACAACACATCGCTGGCGGCGATCGCCGAGTACGCAGGCGTTCCCAAATCGTCCCTGCTGCGGTACTTCCCGACGAAGGAGCACCTGCTCACCGCGGTTCTCGTCGCACGCGACGATCATGGCCTCGCCTCGGCCCGCGCCCAGTCGTGGTCGGCGCGCGAGCATTTCGCCAAGATCATCGAAAGCGCCCGCACTGCGGTCGAGGCCGAACCCGGTCTCATCGCGTTCTTCACCGTGCTGACCGGCGAAGCTCTCGCCCCCGAGCATCCTGGGCACGACTACATCCGCTTCCGGTACCGGCGGGCGCGAAGCTACTTCACGGCGCTGTTCGCCGAAGCCGCCGACGAAGGCCTCCTCGCACCCGGTCGTGACCCGGCCCGTGAAGCGACGAACTTCCTGGCGATGTGGGACGGATTGCAGATCCAGTGGCTCTACGACCCCGAAGACATCGATATCCCCGGTGCCCTTTCCGCGCACCTGCACACGGTCTTCACACTCCGCGCACTCCCCGCGCAGCCCGAACGAGATGAACAGTGATGTTCACAAGAATGGAGCAACTATGCCCACCCTCTCCGATCTGAACGGACGAACCGCAGTCGTCACCGGTGCAGCGAGCGGCATCGGCGCCGCCCTGGCCATCGAGCTCAGCGCTCAGGGGATGAACCTGGTGATCGGCGACATCGACGGGGACGGCGTGAACGCGCTCGCGAGCCGGCTCCGCGAATCGGGCGCTCGCTGCCTGCCGATGCAGGTCGACATGAGCGATCCGGGGGCAGTGCAGGCCTTTGCCGATGCGGCGTTCGCCGAGTTCGGATCGGTGGAGCTGCTCTGCAACAATGCCGGCGTTCTGTTGTTCGGGAAGGTCGCCGATGCTTCCCTCGGCGATTGGCAGTGGCTGTCCGCCGTCAACGTGCAGGGGCTTCTCAACTCGCTCCACTCGTTCCTCCCCCGAATGCGCGCACAGGACGGCTGGAAGCACATCGTCAACACCGCGTCCACGCACGCGTTCTTGGACAACCCGCAGGGCAGCGCCCTCTACACGGCTTCGAAGCAAGCGATCGTGGGGATCACGACAGGCCTGCGATATGAGCTCGCATCCGAAGGCGTCCTGGTCACGTTGCTGTGCCCGGGTCAGGTCTCGACGAGGATCCTGGATTCTCAGCGCAATCGGCCGTCTCAGTTCGGTCCCCGGGCCGCCGATCCTTTCGGGACGGGTGTGATCCCCTTCGGCATCACACCGGATGAGGTCGCCAAGATCGCCGTCGCCGGCATCCTCGCCGAGTCTCCTATCGTCTTCGCTCTGGAGGAGAGCACGCGCGAGCACTTCCGCTCGCAGGTGCGCAACGCCTGGCAGGAGGCCGACCACGCGCTCGCCTCACCGATCGGAGTGTAGAAGACGCCGACGCGCTGACGTCATGCGCCGACCGTCGATGCAGCGCGTCGGATGCTGGCGATCAACCCTGGATTCTGCAGCTGCTATCCGGACCCTTCAGGCACGGATTGAATCCTCGGACCGCCCGGCTTCGTGCCCACGTCGCGTGCCCGATTGAGGACAAGTCCGACGAACAGCACGGCGGGATACGCTTGGTCGCGAGCCCTTGGCTCCGAGGACTATTCGTTTCGGTCGCGATGAAGCGGTGGCGAGGAAAGATGATCGATATCGACGAGCCCCTGGTGGCCGAACTCATATCGGAGCAGTTTCCGCACTGGAGCGCACTGCGCATTCGCGCGGTTCCGCAACAGGGGTGGGACAACCGGACGTTTCGCCTGGGAGATGACCTGTCCGTGCGGTTGCCCAGTGGCGAGGCCTATGTCGCGGCTGTCGAGAAAGAGAAGCGCGCGCTCGAGTTCCTCGACGGGAAGCTTCCGGTTCCTGTCCCCGGTGTCGTGGCAGTCGGAGTGCCAAGCCGGGACTACCCGCTTCCTTGGTCCGTACGTCGATGGTTGCCCGGTAACACGATCGATGAGAATTCGCTGATCGATCGGGTCTCCTTGGCCGTCGATCTGGGATCCGTGTTGCGCGCCCTGAGATCCCTCCCGACAGGTGCGGGCGCCTCAGCGGGACGACATTCCTTCTACCGCGGCTGTCATCCGAGCGTGTACAGCGATCAAGTGCAGATCGCCCTCGATCGCCTGGGCGACGACGTCGATGCGGAACGGTGCCGAGAGATCTGGCTCGCCGCGACGACGTCTGCGTGGGAGTCCGAGCCCGTCTGGTTTCACGGAGACGTCGCCACCGGGAACCTGCTTGCAGAGGACGGAAGACTCTCGGCGGTCATCGATTTCGGCACATGCGGGATCGGCGACCCCGCATGTGATCTCGTCATCGCGTGGACGTACTTCGATGACGAGGCGCGTGCGGCGTTTCGCGAGTCGGTCGGTCTCGATGATGCAACATGGCAACGCGCGCGAGGATGGGCTCTCTGGAAAGCACTTGTGACCATGTCGGACCAGTCCAGCCCAGATCCCGGGAGATCTCAGCAGCGTGTGCTGGCCGAAGTCCTGTCCGCAGCGCCCTAAGTGTTCGCCGAGTTCAGCCGGAATCCGCAGGTCAGTGTAGGTTCCGGATCCAGATGGCGAAGATCTGGCGGTTTCCGCGCTAGTTGGCATCGATCCGGGCGGCTGCGTTCCAGGCTAGATGGCGAAATCCTACGTTGGAATCACCAGCCCTCCTCAGGCTTCCGAGCGCGCGAAGTTGGCACGCCCGGAGGCGCGTCAAGGTTCCGGCGCGGTTCGGCGCCCAGGCTGCGTCGCGGTAGCCGTGCAGGTCCCGCTCCGACAGCCACCGCTCGACGACCAACTTTGGTGCACGTTGGGAAGCGCGCGTCCGCTGTGTGTCGAGTCAATCCCGCGACTCGGGACACCTGTAAGGCCGGGTATTCCGGAGACAACTGAGATCACATCCCCGTCACATGTGTGCGCCGCCATCGATGCGGATCTCGGTTCCCGTGATGAAGGCACCGTCGTCGGAGATCAGGGTTGCGATGATCCCCGCGACGTTCTCCGGCGTCCCTTGAGAGCCGTCGCCGAGGCGAGCCTGGAGGTTGGTGAACAGAGACCAGTCGGTGTCGGCCGGAAGGTTCTGCGCGGTGGTGCTGGTGATTCCGCTCGTGATACCGCCGGGGACGACGCTGATTGCTCGCAGCCCCTGCTTGGCGTACTCGAGAGCGATGGAGTGGGTGAAGGCTGCAATAGCGCCCTTCGACGCGGAGTATGCGGCCATGTAGGGGTGGGCGAAGAACGCGGACGTCGAGGCGAAATTGATGATCACACCGCCGGGGGTCGCGATCAGACTCGGCAGAGCTTCGCGGGTGACCAGGAACGTCCCCGTGAGGTTGACGTTGATGATCTTGTTCCACCGTTCCAGGGTGACCTCGTGTGTGTGGTCTCCGAAGAGGATGCCGGCGGCATTCACCAGCGCGTCGAGCGACCCGAACTCAGCAAGGACTGCGGCAACCGCTGTCTTCGCCGACTCTTCATCAGAGATATCGACGCGGTGGGTGAACAGGCGGTCCCGGTGCTCTGCTGGCACGCTGTCCGCGAGAGCGGCGAGCGTGTCGTCGCTGAGGTCGAGGGCGGCGACGCGCGCACCCTCGTCGAGAAGACGCAGCACCGTGCCGCGTCCGATTCCGGAGGCAGCACCGGTCACGATGATGGATTTGGTGTCGAGGCGGGGCATGATGATTCCGTTCAATCGAGGGTGAAGATGGCCGTTGCCCGGCCGGTCACGCGTTCGCGGGTTCGTCCGTACTGAGGGCCATGAGCTGCTCCAGCATCTCGAGGGGAAACGCCCCATTGGTGAAGGTGAGGAACTGCTGCATCGGCATCGACTCGACCATCTTCAGGGCATCAGGATTCTGCTCTGCCTGCTGCGCCTGCTCCTCGGTCAGCCCCTCGGCCATTCCCGCCATGAGGGCGGGTCCGACGACCGGGTGCGCGAACCAGTCGCCGACTGTCGATGCCATCGTGAGGGCACGGACGACGACGTCTCCCTCCAGCGTGACGGAGTGTTCCGCAACGATGGTGGACACGTTCTCGCCGACCTGGATACGGTATTCCCCCGCCGGCACCACCCACTGACTCAGCTCGACGTCCCAGTACGCGAATGCCCGTCGACCGAGCGTGAGTTCGACGGTCTCCGTGTGGCCGGGTTCGAGGCTGATCTTTGCGAAGGAGCGCAGCTCCCGCGCGGGACGGCGGACAGGACCTGCGTCGGTGGCAACGTAAAGTTGCACCACGTGCTTGCCGGTCCTCGTGCCGGTGTTGGTGACGGTCACGCGGACGGTCACGGCGTCCGAGCCGGCCTGTTCGATCTCCAGTCCGGTTGTCGCGAATGTCGTGTAGGAGAGTCCGTGTCCGAACGGGTACCTCACCGGAATGCCTGCAGTCTCGTAGTGTCGGTACCCGACCATCACGCCCTCGCCGTAGCGGACATGTCCTTGCTCGCCAGGGAAGTTGTTCCAGCTGGGGTTGTCCTCCAGGCGCAGAGGAATCGTCTCCGCGAGATGCCCGGAAGGATTCACGACTCCGAACAGCACGTCTGCGATGGCCGATCCGCCGGCCTGTCCGAGAAGCCACCCTTCGACGATGGCATCGACGTCGTCGTGCCATCCTTCGAGGGAGACCACGCCGCCGTTGGAAAGGACCACCACGGTGCGGGGAGCGACCGCTGCGACCGCTTTGATGAGATCGATCTGAGCGGCAGGCAACTGCAGTGTCTCGCGGTCGAAGCCTTCAGATTCCTCGCGGTCGCTCAGGCCCGCGAACACGATCGCGATGTCTGCACGTGCAGCGGTTGATGCTGCCTCTGCGCGGCGAGCGTCCGTATCTTCATCGCCGTCGGCGAGGAGGAACCCGGTGGCGTACTCAACGGTGATGCCGCGCTCGAGGGCGTGGTCGCGGATGGTGTCCAGGGCGGCATCCGTGCGCGTGGCATTGATGTGGGAGCTGCCTCCTCCTTGGAACCGCGGGTCCGTGGCGAAGGGGCCGATCACTGCGATCCGCGAGACGTCGGCAACAGGCAGCGCGTCGTCTTCGTTTTTCAGAAGCACGATGGAATCTGCAGCCAGCGTCCGTGCCAGGGTGTGGTGGGCGTCCACCTCCAACGTCCCGTTCGACGGTGTGGGCCGCGCGGCGAGTGCAAGCACGCGGCGCACGGACTCATCGACCACCCGCTCATCCAGCGTGCCGTTGCGTACGGCATCGACGATCTCCTGGTCCGTGCCGCCACCGTTGCCGGGCATTTCGAGGTCCATACCCGCGGCGACGCCCGCGACTCGGTTGCTGACTGCGCCCCAGTCGGAGACGACGGCGCCTTGGAATCCCCATTCGGTGCGGAGCACGTCGGTGAGCAGCCACCGGTTCTGAGACGCGTACACGCCGTTGATCTTGTTGTACGAGGCCATCACCGTCGCGGGTGCGGCTTCGGTGACGACCCGCTCGAACGCGGGAAGGTAGATCTCACGAAGGGTGCGCTCGTCGACATCGGCGCTGATCCGCATCCGCTCGTGCTCCTGGTTGTTCGCGGCGAAGTGCTTCACGGAAGCGCCCGGGCCCACGTCCTGCATGGCGTTCACGTGAGCTGTCGCCAGTACGCCCGAGAGCAGGGGGTCCTCCGAGTAGTACTCGAAGTTGCGCCCGCACAGCGGAGAACGCTTGATGTTCACGCCCGGGCCGAGGACGACCCCGACCCCGAACGCGAGTCCCTCACGCCCGACCGCTGCGCCGACCTGCGCGGCGATCTGGGGATCCCAGCTGGATCCGACGGCCACCGCCGGCGGGAAGCAGGTGGAGGGCAGGGCGTCATTGATTCCGAGGTGGTCGGATTCGGCGTCCTGGCGACGGATGCCGTGCGGCCCATCGGTGAGGACGATGGATGGGATCCCGACCTCGGGGATGGGCTGCGAGGACCAGAAGTCCTGCCCGGAGAGGAGAGAGGCCTTCTGCTCGAGGGTGAGCGTGCTGATGTCGACAGTCATGCGGGAAGTCCATTCGAGGAGGTGATCAGTGACGCTTCGATCTCGGAGCGGAACTTCGTGGAAGCGCCGGGGACATAGTCCAGGAGGGTGCCGATGGGCAGTGCTGCAGCTTCCGGGGCTTTCGCATCCAGGGGGATGCCCGGGTAGTGGCGGGCGAACACGTCGGTGAATGCACGCCAGGCCTTGGCGTCATCGGCGACTTCGCGCAGCGTCGAGGTCAACGACAGCGGGATACCGTTGGCATCCTCAGCAATCTGGTACGCCCAGTGGTGATGTCCGGCACCGACGGGCACGCTCAACTGCTCCGGATGCCAGGGAAGCACGACGTCACCGGTCGTTCCTTCCGGAATCGTCACGTCCACGGTGGCCTGGTCGCCGTCCTTCGCCCAGGCGACGGAGATGTCGCCGTATCGAGTGGTGTGACGCAGCCGTGCAGAGGTGAGCTCTCCACCGGGCTGCGGCGCGATCCTCACGGCGCGGTATCCCGGTTCGGTGGCGGTGAGGCCTCCGATGGTGCGGTGCATCCAGTCGACCACAGCGCCCAGAGCGTAGTGATTGAGGGAGGTCATGCCGCTGGGGTTGATGCTGCCATCGGGGCGCACCGAATCCCACCGCTCCCAGATCGTGGTCGCACCCATCGTCACCGGATAGAGGAAGGACGGGGCGCTGGTCTCCAGGAGCAGCAGGTACGCCTCGTCCAGGTGGCCGGTGGCGGTGAGTGCGTCGGTGACGAGCGGGGTCCCCGCGAAGCCCGTGGAGATCCGGTACCCGGCACGGGCGACGATCTTCGCGAGCTGGTCTCCGGCGTGCGCCATCTGGTCCGCGCTGAGCAGATCGAACGTGACGGCGAGGGCGTACGCTGTGGCGCTCTCGTTGACCACACGACCCGTCGCCGTGACGTATTCGTCGAGGAACGCGGTCCGGACGCGTGCGGCCAGCGAGGCGAACTCCGCGTGGTCATCGGCGCGTCCGAGGACCTGGGCCGTGTCCGCCATCTCGCGGGTCGTGCGATACAGGTACGCGGCCGCAACGAGGTGTCGGTCCGTCTTGCCCCCCGCAGGGTTGTCGGCGGGAGCATCCGGGTCTAGCCAATCCCCGTACTGGAAGCCGGAACTCCACAATCCGTCGTCGTCGAGAAGGTCGGCGACCTGGCGGATGAAGGTCGTCATCGAGTCGTAGGCGTCGGAGAGGATGCTCTCATCTCCGTACTCGCGGTACAGAGTCCAGGGCAAGCTCACCGCGACGTCGCTCCACAGGGCCGTCGGAGATGACGGCGTGGACAGCACATCAGGCACGACCCACGGCACGAAACCCTTCTCCTGCTGCTCGACCGCGAGGTCTTTCAGCCAAGACCCCAGCACGCCGCGGACGTCATACAGGAACGCCGCTGTCGGTGCGAACGCGTTGATGTCGCCGGTCCAGCCCAGCCGTTCGTCGCGCTGGGGGCAGTCCGTGGGCACTCCGACGAAGTTGTCACGCATCGACCACACAGCGTTGGAATGCAGTTGATTCAGCAGCGGGTTCGACGTCTCCAACCAGCCCGTTCGCGTCATATCGGAGTGGACGACCACGGCGCGCACACTGTCGGCCGTGAGCTCGCCGGGCCAGCCGTCGAGCTGCAGGTAGCGGAATCCGTGGAAGGTGAACCGGGGTTCCCATTGCTCGACGCCATGCCCGCGGAGCGTATAGGAATCGGTGGCTTTCGCCGTGCGCAAGGTCTCGAAGTCGGCTTCACCGTCCACCATGACCTCCGCGTGACGCAGCGTGATGGTGGTGCCCGTCGTGCCCTTGACCCTCAGACGCACCCAGCCGGAGATGTTCTGTCCGAAATCCACGACGGTGCGTCCCGTGGGCGTCGTCAAGATGTCGACCGGCTCGAGCTCCTCGATGCGACGAATCGGTTCCGCGACGGGCGAGACAAGCGATTCCAGTGGCCAGTCGACCTCTTCCGTGGTCCCCCACTCGCTGTCGTCGAATCCGGGGAGATCCCATCCGACCGGTTCCAGGCGAGCGTCGAAGGTCTCCCCGTCGTAGATGCTGTTCTCTCGCACCCCGCCCGTGCTGGCGCTGAACTCGGAGTCGGTGCGGATGACATCGGCAGAGCCGTCCGGGTATTCGAGCTCGAGCTGCAACCAGAGAGCAGGACGCTCTGCGTAGTGGTTGCGTCGGTCCTCCCATCCCAGACGACCCAGCGCCCACCCTTCGCCCAGGACGGCTCCGAGAGCGTTCGCACCGACCCGGATCTGGTCGGTGACCGTGTGGGTACTGACCACCAGCCGGTGCCGGTACGACGTCCAGCCCGGCACGAGAACCTCATCGCCGACGACCGCCCCGTTCAGGTGCGGCTCCGCGAGCCCGAGCGCAGTCACGTGCAGGGTCGCCCGGACGGGCTGCTCCCTGACGTGGAACTCGCGACGGAGATAGGACGCGGGCTCATCCGTTACGCCGGTCGTGGACGTGGGTGTGATGAACGCGGCGGTCCAAGCTGTGGTCATGGTCGGGACTCTCCTGGGATGACGAGGCGTGGGTTGGGTCGAGATGAACGGAACGCAGTCAGCGCTACTTCACGCCGCGGATCCGAAGCACGACGAGACCACCGGCGGCGGTGAAGACAGCGGCGACGATGTAGAGCAACAGGTAGTTCTTCTCGCCGGCTGCGGTGACGCCGATCGCGAGGAAGATGGGAGCGATGAGCGGAGCGACCGCCTGTGGAAGGGACGTTGCGAAACCGATGATGCTCATGAATCGTCCGGTGTCCGTCTCTCGCGCGGGAAGCACGTCGAGGATCAGCGCTTGGTCGACGGCAGCGAAAGCTCCGATACCCACCGAGCACAGCAGCGACCCGGCCATCAGACCCACGATGTCCGTGGACAACGCCATCGTGATGGCACCGGCCCCGAAGAGGATGCCTGCCGCAGTGACGAAGACGCGACGACGACGCAGCTTGTCCGACAGGAACCCGCCGCCCACCGCACCGATGGTGGTCGCGCCGATCCCCAGAAGGGAGAGGACGGCAAGTGTCGGTGCCACCTCAGCGACCTCCACACCGAGGCGCTGTGCGAAGAAGAACGCCGTGAACGTGGTGTTGAGGGTCAGACCGAAGTAGAACAGGAACCGTCCCAGCCACGCCCATGCGTAGTCCTGATGCCGACGCGGGTTGAAGAGGAACTTGCTCAGCAGCGTGCCGATGTGCAGACGCGGCTGGCGAGCCATGGTGCGGCTGTCGCTCTCGCGGATGAAGAGCACGAAGAGCAGGACGAACACGATCCCGATGAAGCCAGGGATGAGGAAGAGCAGGATGTTCTGGGTGGCGAAACCGCCGGCGACCACAACACCGACGACCGGGGCCACCTGGGTGGCGAATCCGGTGAGGCCGGCGACCTTTCCGCGCTGATGCTCGGGGAGCCTATCCGCCATGGAGAACAGGAGGTTGTTGAGTACCTGACCCCACCCGATCTGCGCCAGCACCCATCCAACACCCAGGAGCAGGACGCTGGGGGCGGTCGCCATCACCAGCAGCGACACCATTCCGAGGATCGCACCACCGATCATGTACGGGCGGCGGCGCCCGAGACGGGAGCGAGTGCGGTCACTCGCCACGCCGAGGAACGGCGAGGAGATCATCGCGGCGAACGCGCCGGCCCCGGTGATGTAGGCGAGGAACTCCTGGTTGTTCGGCGCGAGTTCAGCGATTCGAATCGACAGTGAGATCGCCAGCGGGGTGATGAACGCGACGAAGACGCCGAACTGAGCGAGCACCATGAGCCAGATGTACTTCGCGCCAACGGGAGCGAGCTCTTCGGCCGAGGGGATCTCGACGTTGAAGGTGTTCAAGTCCGCAGCCGGTGGCACGGGTGCCGCCTGGGCGGAGGCAGGAACGAGGGGTTCTGCGTATTGGTGATCAGCTGGCTGATTCATGAAGACTCCGTTGTCTGTGCGGCAACACTAACCGCGTCGGGTTACACGCGTACTTGCACGCGCTAGTGACAAGTGAACGCTACTATGCATCACTAGCGCGTGCAAGTAGCTCCCGCTCCGACTACCCACGTCTGAGACGGGGCGCACGGCGCGCGACTTCGGAATCGAGAGAATCTCGTGGCGTCAGGCCTGGGCGCCGGTGGATGCGCGGGCGATGAGGGTGGCGGTGAACTCCGGTCCCGCGGCAGGAGGCGCGGTCCCGTTGATCGCGCTCAAAGCGAGGGCCGCCATGTGCCGCCCCAGCCCGGCCGTATCGACGCGGATGGTGGACAACTGCGGGTGAACCATCGAAGCGGTCGGGGTGTCGTCGTGCCCGATGACCGCCAGGTCCTGGGGAACCGCCATTCCCACCCGCAGCGCGGCGCCGACGACGGTGGCGGCGATGTCATCGTTGTACGCCGCCACCGCCGTCACTCCATCTGCTCGCCACGAACTCAGGACATCGGTGACATCCGAGTCGGCATGGTCGACGTCAGCGCGCGTGAGAGGCTCCAGTGACAGAGCGACCGCGGCCTCACTGGCTCTGCGGAAGCGACTCTCCACCAGATCGGCGAGGCGCGGGTCTCGCGCGCCAGCAAAGAGGATGCGCCGGTGGCCGTGCGCGGCCAGATGCGCGATCTGCAGCCTCGGCCCCTCTTCAACCCAGCCCTGGTCAGCAACCACTGCCTCTGGATCAGGGACGATGCGGGAGATGCCGGCGGCGCGGATGCCGGCGATCTGTTCGTCAGATAACGGTTGCAGGGACATCACCACATCCGGTTGCAGCACTTCCCACAACGGGCGTGCCGCTCCCGTGGGGTGGGGCGTGTAGGTGATCAGGGCATAGCCGGCTTCGTCGAGCGCGAGAGACGCTTCTTCGATATTGCGCCGGAGGCTGAAGTCCATCGGCCAGTCGGGCAGCACCACCATGACGAGTTGCGATCGACCACTCGCCAGAGCACGAGCGGCCGAATGCGGCCGGTAACCCAGCCGTGCCGCCTCCGCGAGAACCCGCTGCCGCGTTCCCTCCGGAATCGTCTGACCCGGGGTGTCATTGAGAACGAAACCAACGGTGGCACGCGAAAGCCCTACCGACTTCGCAACATCCGCTGCTGTCGTCCTACGCTGCTTGGGCTGTACCCCCACGCTCGAGCCTCCCGGTCTGCCCGCATGCGCGCGCTAGTGCTGAATCTAGCATTCCGCCTGTGGCGGCGGAGAAGTGCAACGCAGTGCCTGGGTCCAAGAACGCGTGAGCTGTCCGTGCTGCGGCTCGGGCTCGGTGCCAAGCAACTCTCGCCTGTCAGCACGCACGTAGTGGGCGTGCAGGCAGCGCGCCGGTCTCGCCGCCCGCAACCGCGTTGAGAGGCTTCAAAAGCGACCTCCCCGCGATCACCCCGGGGCGAGCGATCATTGCAGCCAACCCGCCCCGAGCAGAAAGCCGACGCGATCGCTCACACCACCCATCAGTGCTCGGGACCACCGCCCGAGCACTGATGCGAATAGTGCGTTCTCGGACTGGCTACGCACGCGCCCAGACATCCTCCAAGAAGCGGCGCACCTGTTCGATCTGCTCGCGGTCCTCAGGAGCCTGCCCCATGAACATGCCGTGCAGCGCGCCCTCCCAGACGTGCAGCTCCGCGCGGACGCCGGCACGGAGAAGCTTGCGGTGGAGTCGCACCGTGTCCGAGAGAAGGAAGTCTCTCGTTCCGGCAGTCAGGATCGTCGGGGGGAAGTCCTCCGTGAACGTCCCGAACAATGGCGAGATGTACGGCTCGGTGAGTTCATTCCCGTTTCGGTACAGCTCGAGCATGTTCTCGAAGCGACCAGGGAGCGCGAAGGCGTTCGTGGTCCAGGTGTCACCGGCCAGGGTGAAGTCCACGCACGGAGAGATGAGGACCGCGCCGGCAGGCATGGGCAGGCCTTCATCACGCGCTCGCAGGAGCAGCGCCGTCGTGAGGTTCGCTCCCCCGGACTGCCCGCCGATCGCGATGTTCTCCGGTTTGTGCGTTCGCAGGAGGTGGCGATACACGGCAATGCAGTCGTCGAGGCCGGCCGGATAGGGGTCCTCGGGAAGCTGCCGGTAGTCCATCCCCCAGGTCCGCACTCCGATGTTCGCGGCGATGAGCTGCGTGGAACGACGGGCAGTCGCCCCGCCGCCGTAGGTGAAGCCGCCGCCGTGGATGTAGAGAAGCACTCGCTCGTCATCGCTGCCGAGACCCTCGGGCTCGGCGACGAAGAACTTGGCGCCGTCGACTCCGGCTGGCTCGACCGTCGCGATGACGTCGGTCGCGACGGCTCCGGTCGTCGCCATGGCCAGGGCTTCGACCGTCGCCGGGTCATCGGAAGCGGCTGCCTCTCCGAGAGCGCGCCACGCTTCGACATCGTCGGGTGCGGGATCGGGTTGCTGAGGCATCTGTGCCACCCACGCCAACAGGCCTTGCGCCTCGGGACTGATGGTGGTGGGAACGGGAAAGTCGGTCATGTTCGGTCTCTTTCGCTTGGAGAGTGGGGATGTGTGCCGATCAGGCTGGCGCCGTCTCGTGCGTCACTTCTTTTCGGCGGCGGCGCGCTGTCCGAGCCAGGACAGGCTCGGTTTGGGAGTGCGCACGAAGGTGGTCCGGTCGACGGCGATGAGCCCGAACGTGGGTCCCCAGTGGCCCCATTCGTAGTTGTCGAGGATGCTCCAGTGCAGGTAACCGCGGACGTCGATCCCATCGGCGACCGCTGCGGCGAGTCCGGCTAGGGCCTCGTCCGTGTAGGCGATGCGGCGGGTGTCGTCTGCCGTCGCGATTCCGTTCTCCGTGACGAGAATGGGCACGTTCGCCAGCTCTGCCGCGTGGCGGACGGCCATGCCGAGGGCGTCAGGCCGGTAGGCGGCGCCGGTGAGTGAGTTGTCCGGGTGCGGAGGGTGCGGCACGAGACCGTTCTCGTCCACGGACTGGGACGAGTACGCCTGAACGCCCAGGAAGTCATCCTCGCGGGATGCCTCGAGGTAGAGGTCCTCCCAGTCGTAGCGCACTGCGGTGAGCTTGTCTTCGTTGCCTGACGTGGCGGTGAGGGCGAGACACGCGACGCTCCAGCCGACCTTCGCACCGGTGCCTTCGCGAAGCGTGTCACGCACGGCCCGGTGCAATTCGATGAATCTCCTTCCGATCTCCGGATCCGGGTCGGGAAGGCTCGCAGCCCGCGCACCGCTGTTCTCTTCTTCGACGGTGGGGCTGACCCAGTCTCCGGCGTCTCCGGCCTCGAAGACTTGCTGCGCTTTGAGCATCATCGACAGCATGTTCGGTTCGTTGAAGGTGATAATCCATTCGACGTCCGTGAGGATCGGGATGACGGTGTCGATGTAGGTGCTCCACCGCTCAAAGGCCGTCTCGCCGGTCCAGCCGCCCTCCTCGGCGAACCACAGCGGGATCGTGAAGTGGTTCAGGGTGATCACTGGGGTGAGGCCCAACTCGAAAGCGGTGTCGATCATGCGCCGATAGTGGGCGAGTTCTGCCCGCGAGACGTGGCCAGCTCGCGGTTCGATGCGCGCCCACTCGATGCCGAAGCGATAAGTGTCGAGTCCCGCGTCGGCGAGCAGCTGCATGTCCTCGCGGTAGCGGTGGTAGCTGTCGACGGCGTCGCCGCTGGGCTCGAGACCGGGGATGTTCCCCTCGTTCTTCCACCAGTCGCTGGCGAGGTTGTTGCCCTCGATCTGGTGCGGTGCAGAGGAGGCGCCCCACAGGAACCCCGCTCGGAAGTCGGACATCTGCATCTCCTGCTTTCTCATCGAATATGGGCCGGGGTGATGATGAGGGTGGCGTCGAGCGCGGTCGCCGACGACGGGCCGATGCCGAGTTCGATTGTCGTGGCGTCCTGAGTCTCAGTTCTCGTGGCGGCGCTCCAGTAGCGCAGCTGCTCCGGACCGACAGGGAAGGTGACCGTGCGCTGCTCACCGGGGCTGAGTGTCAGGCGCTCGAACCCCTTGAGTTCGCGGATCGGGCGGGACGAGGCGCCGTACCTCTGGTGGATGTACAACTGGGCCACTTCATCTGCGGTTCGCTCCGAGGTGTTACGAATATCGACGGAGACCAGCGCGGTGTCGCCGACGGCCATCGTGGCCCGGTCGACACGGAGGTCGGAGTACTCGAACTCTGCGTAGGAAAGGCCGTGCCCGAAGGGGAATAGCGGCGTGCTCTCCTCTTCGAAGTACCGGGTCGACTGCTCCTGAGGTTCGAAAGTCCGCAGGTGCGAGTAGATGAGCGGCACCTGTCCGACGTGGCGCGGCCAGGTGAACGGCAGTCGGCCGGCGGGCGAAGTCTCGCCGAGCAGGATCGAGGCGACAGCGTCACCCCCACGGGTGCCGGGGTACCAGACCTGCAGGATCGCCGAGACGTGCTCGTTCGCCCAACGAAGGTCGAGAGGACGGCCCGACACGACGACGAGGATGACGGGTGTGCCGGTGGCGGCGATCTTCTCCAGCTGCTCCTGCTGGCGGCCGGGCAGGTCCAGCGTCGAGGTGGAGGCCTTCTCACCGGCCTGGTTCTGTCGTTGACCCACGACCACCACGGCGATGTCGGCTGCGGTAGCGGTAGCCACCGCGCGCTCGATCTCAGCGTCGTCATCCCAGTCCTCTGGAGTAGGGGTGATGGTCGGGTCGGCTCGATCGAAAGCGGAAGGGAACTTCCGCTCGAGGATCCCCGCCCCTGGCGCGTGCACGACTGCGGCGTCTCCGAGCCGGGAGCGCAGACCGTCGAGGATCGTGACGGTCTCCGCGGTGTCGTGGTCGAAGACCCACGGGCCGAGCATGTCGCGCTGACTGTCAGCGAGCTGCCCGATGACCGCGACCGTGCCGAGACGCTCCGCCGACAGCGGGAGAGCACGATCGGCGTTCTTGAGGAGCACGAAGGACTGTTCCGCGGCGAGCTGAGCGACCTCGCGATGTTCGATCGCGTCGAGCACTTCGTCGACGGTGGAGGCGTCGGCGTAGGGCTGCTCGAACAAGCCCAGGCGGAACTTCGCCTCGAGCACCCGACGAACAGCGGTGTCGAGGGCGCTCTCGTCGATGAGCCCTTCGGCGACGGCGTCAGGGAGGCGGGAGAACGCGGCATCCGAAATCGCCATCTCCATGTCGAGTCCGGCCTCGAGGGCGCGAACCGCTGCGTCCGTCAGATCCTTCGCGAAATGCTGCGTCTCCAGCGAGCGGACGGCGTTCGCGTCGGAGACGACGAAGCCATCGAATCCCATCTCGTCGCGCAGGATCTCGGTGAGCAGCCACCGGTTCGCGGAAGCCGGCACGCCGTTGAGATCCATGTAGGCGCCCATCACATTCGCCGCACCGGCCTCGATCGCCGCGCGGAACGGGGGAAGGTAGACATTGCGCAGCTCGGAATCGGAGACTTCGGCGTCGTCGTAGTCGCGCCCGCCACGGGCGGCACCGTAACCGGCGAGGTGCTTGGGACCGGCGAGGATACGGTCGTCGGCGAGGTCTCCCTGAAAGCCGCGGACCTGGGCCGCTGCGACGGCGGCACCGAGTACCGGGTCCTCTCCGGCGCCCTCGACGATTCGTCCCCAGCGAGGGTCGCGGGCGATGTCGATCATGGGCGCGAACGTCCAGTGGATGCCGACGGCCCGCGCTTCGCGGGCTGCGACCGTCTGCGACTGCTCGATGAGATCCGGGTTCCAGCTCGCGGCAAGGGCGATCGGGGCGGGAAGGATGGTTCGGAAGCCGTGGATGACATCGAAGCCGAACAGGAGCGGGATCCCGAGACGGGTCTGCTCGACGGCGATCTTCTGGAGCCGGGTGGTCAGGCTCACATCCGTGACGAAGAGGACGGACCCGACCTTCCCCTGCTCCAGCGCAGTTTCGACCGCTACGGGCTGGTCGAGGAAAGCACGGTGCTCGGGGGGAAGCGCGTCGATGTCGAAGTCCGCGGGGAGCTGCGGAACTCCGAAATGGAAGTACTGGGTGAGTTGCCCGGCCTTTTCTTCGACGGTCATCTGCGCAAGGAGATCGTCGACGCGGAGCGAGACGGGCGCGTCGACGTCGCGGTAGAGCGGCGTGACCATGCGACTCTCCGGAAGGGCGGACGCCGGTGCAGAGAATGGGGTGTTAGTCATGCTTGATCCTTCGTGGTGAGCGCATACGCCGCCCTGTTGTGTTTCGATTCATCGACGGTCGATGCGCGACACCGGTGGGAGTGAAGGTCGTCGCGCGAGAGCGCAGCGACGGTTCAGCGCACGCTCCTCACCTTCCACTGCACGATGATTCCGGCGACGATGGTGAGCCCGGCGGCGACCAGGAAGAGCAGGCCGTAGTTCTTTTCGCCTTGACTGACGCCGATGAGAATCAGAGGAGCGGCGAGCAGAGGGGCCACCGCCTGTGCGATCGACCCGGAGTATCCGTTGATGCCGAGGAAGCGACCGGCGTTGTCGTCTTTCTCTGGCAGCACCATGAGCACGATCGCCTGGTCAACGGACGAGAACACACCCAATGCGAGTCCTGTGAGGCATGAGCCGAAGAGGAGAACGGCGAAGTCGGTGCCGCCAAAAGCGAGCGTGATGGATCCCGCGGTATAGACGATGCCCGATCCGAGGACAAAAGCACGGCGGCGCTTGAGCTTGTCCGAGAGGAACCCTCCGAGGAGAGCTCCGGCGCCGGTGACGGCGATGCCGATCGTCGAGAAGACGATGATGACGCTTCCGATGTCAGCGACCTGGCCGCTCGCGGTGAGGCGAGAAGCGAAGAACAGCGAACTGAAGGTCGACGCGAAGGTGACGCCGGTCATGAACAGCAATCGGGCTAGCCAGTTCCATGCGAAGTCCGGGTACTGGCGCGGGTTGAAGACGAAGCTCCTGAGCAGCTTTCCGCCACTGATCTTGTCCTCGAACACCGCGTCCCTGGAATCACGCTCTTTGACGAACAGGACCCAGGCCATCATCGCAAGCAGACCCACACCCCCGGGCACGAGGAACACGAGGGCGTTGTTGCCGATGAAGGAGCTGGCCAGAGCGATACCCGCGACCGGCGCGACCATCTGGATGAATCCGGACATCCCGGCCACACGACCGTACTGCGACTCGGGCAGACGATCCGCCTGCGACTGGATCAGCGTATTCATGCTGCCGTTCCAGCCGATCGCGGCGACGATCCACCCGACGAGCAGAACCGGCACGTTGGGAGCCTGAGCGATCACGACCAGACCGGCGAAGCCGATGAGGGCAGTGCCGAAGGCGAAGGGGCGTCGGCGGCCGAAGCGCGAACGTGTCCTATCGCTCCAGAGGCCAGCGAGGGGGCCGACGATCGTCGTCACGATCGCGCCGATACCGATCACGTATCCGAGCACCTCGACGTTCGACGGTGCCAGTTCCTGGACGCGCAGCGACAGAGTGAGGCCGATCGGTGCCACCAGCGCCACATAGGCGCCGAACATACCGAGAAGCAGGAACGTGACGTAGCGGCGCGAAACCGGCGTGCGCACCGTGCCGGTCGGTGTGTTCTCGGCCTGAGTATCCGCGACGAGAGTCTCCTGGGCCGGTGAAGCGGGCGCCCCCGCCACGGCAGACGAGAAGGGATTGTCGGACATCGTGACTCCTTTGTCGTCCGGTGCTAGCCGGAAGGGGATGAACTTCCACGTCATTGTCACGTGATAACGAGTAGTAGACCACGCCAGGTGTCACGTGTCAATTCGCGCCCGGAAGCGCCCTCGAATGCAAAGTGAGCTGATGGCCCGCTGTGGTGGCCCCACATAACGAACCCCCGAGAGCGAGTTCTAGGGACGCTTGCCGTTCGCCGGAATCTTGAACGGCTTGGCGTCGTAGCCTGTCTGTGCGTGTACGACGGTTGCCCGGTCGACTGTGGCGTAGACGATTCCTTCGACGTCCGGCGCCAGATCGGGACCGTCCGAGACCGGCTCGCCGCTGGGCAGGAAGATCCGCGTAGAACCTCCGCCCGGGAGCAGACTCGCGCGGTCAGCCGCCGACAGGTTCAGCGACGCGATGTACGGAGCCGTGGCGATGGTTGAGGGAGCGAGGGTGAGGACCCCGCCCTCCCCCGCGTACTGCGCGCTGGATTCCATGCTGGTGATCGCACTCATCTGCCACACGTCGGGCAGCAGGCCGAAGTGCGGCCACGCCGCCACATGGATCTGCTCGTTCTGGGTATACATCGCGTCACGAGCGAGCGGGCGTCGGTTCTCGTTGCAGCTCAACGCGCCGATCCGGCCGACCTTGCTGGGCACGACGGTGAAGTCGTCGCCGTCTCCGGAGGTGAAGATGTCCCACTCGCGACCGGAGGGCTTCGCCTTCCGGCGCTTGAGAATCGTCTTGCCCTTATCGTCGATGACCCACATCCCCATGTACATCCTGTTGCCCTTGCGCTCGCTCAGGCCGAGCACGACATGAATCTTCAATCGCTTGGCCGCTTTCTCAAGTTCTCGGTGTTGCGGACCGCCCGCGACCGGAGAGGCGTTGAGGTATCGTTTGATGAACGGAGCCCGGTAGGCCTTGTCGCCGAACCACATGAAACTGGGATACCCGGGCAGCCAGGTTTCAGGGAACGCGATGATGTCGGCGCCGTTCTGGGCCGCGGTGGCCATCAAGGCAATGGTCTTCTCGACCGTCTTGTCCATGTCGAACCAGACCGGCTCAGCCTGTACTGCGGCGACCTTGAAGGTCGACTTCGATGGATCGGGTTTGACGCTGGACTGAGGAAGGCCGCTCGACGCGACACCACGGAAAGACGCCGCGGCCGAATCTGTACTCCCCAACCCCACCATGCCGGCGGCCACGGCCACAGCCGAAGTCGCAAGGAACCCGCGGCGTGAAACTCCAGTGGGAGGCTTGTGCATTTGTTCTCCTTCAATCGACTGCCGACAGCGGCATGAGGCGGGGGAGCCCGGTCGTTCTCGAGTTCCGACCAGTTGAGGCTTTCAGTCGACGTCCGCGTCGGTCTATGACGAAACGAGCGAGGAACCGGGCGATTTCTGCAGCTCGCCGTACGGCTTGGAGGATCGAAACAAGATCCTTATCCGCCCGCAACATGTCGGCAACGATGCGTGTGCAGGCTCAGATCATGGGACGTCTACGAGCAGCGGATGCGGTGGAATGGGAGAACATCGTCTCTGAGCAGATCGTTCCCCTGCGTCTCTCGCGGACAGGAGATTCCTTCGCCGCCCGGTTCGAATCGCACGCGCTCGCGTCGCAGGTTTCGGTCTTCAAACTGGCCACGGGTCCGGCGCTCGTCGAGCGCACATCGGCTCTCGCGAAGCACGCCGATACCGACGATGTCTTCCTTGCCGTGCAGACGCACTCGGCAGGCTTCCTTTACCAAAACGGTCGGAGTGCGGAGATGGTGCCCGGCTCCGCGTCCGTGTTCGATCCCCTCAACCCCTACGCGTTCGACCACCGGCTCGGACGACAGAAGCAAGTAACACTCCGGATAGGGAGGGGTCTGCTCGGTCTGCGCCAGGCTCAGATCGACGAGCTTGCCGCAACGCTCATACGCCGAGACGACCCCCGGTTGAGGATGTTGTCGACCTTCGTGCTCAGTCTCTGGGACGACATCGAACTGATGGATGGAGACATGCGCGCGGAATTGGGAGAAGTTGCTACGAAGATGGCTTCGCAGCTGCTGAGGGCCGACGGCCGCGCGGAAAGGTCAGTGACCGGCCCTATGCACGACAAGCTCACACGCTATATTCGCCAGAACCAATCCGACCCTGAGGTGTCTGTTGCGACCGTCGCACGAGCCCACCACTTGTCGATTCGCTCGGTATACGACGCATTCGCGAACGCTGACACGACGCCTGCTCACTACCTCCGCAACCAACGCCTTGCACGCGCAGCGACCATCCTTTCGCGCCCAAGCACGTCCACACTGGCTGAGGTCGCGACTGAGTGCGGCTTCCTCGACGCAGCGACGTTCAGCCGCGCGTTCAAAAGGCGCTATCAATTGTCGCCAGGACACTACCGGAGAGAGTACGGACGGTTGTAGCACCAGGACGACTGCCACTCGCCGGGATGCTCGAAGCGAGCGGATCACGGATGCACGAGGCGAGTGTGGGTGAGCCGTGGACCTTTCAACGTGACTGAGTCACGACGTTCGTCGTGGTCACGCGCAGCGTCCTCCGCAACTCGCGCCGCTCTCGTTGGCGATCAGGGTCGGCTGTCGGGGAGGCCAGGAGCAGATTGCGGGTGTATTCGTTCTGCGGATTCGACGTGACGTCGGCCGCGGATCCTGTCTCGACCAGTTCGCCCTGGTACATAACGGCGATGCGATGGCTCACATGGCGCACTACCTGCAGATCATGAGTGATGAAGAGGTACGCGACTCCCGTCTCGCGCTGGATATCGATGAGGAGGTCGAGCACTCTGGCCTGGGTGGTGAGATCGAGAGCAGAAACGGGCTCGTCGCAGACGATCAGTCGGGGTCTGAGCGCGAGAGACCGGGCGATGGCCACGCGCTGCCGTTGTCCGCCACTGAACTCCCGCGGATACCGGCGTGCGGCGTCCGCCGGCAGCCCGACCTTGTCGAGGAGCGAGCGCACTGAGCCGCGCGCGTCGGCGGCCGTGGCGCCCTGGGCGACGAGGGGCTCAGCGAGGATATCCGCAATCTGCATCGCCGGGTTCAGCGACGAGTACGGGTCTTGGAAGATCACCTGAATGTCCTTGGCCAGCGGGCGTCGGCGCTTCGCACTCAGATGGGTGATGTCGGCGCCGGCGAACCGGATCGCGCCGGCCGAAGGCTCGGCAAGCCCGAGGACGGCTCGACCAAGCGTTGTCTTGCCCGAGCCGGACTCCCCGACGAGCCCCAGCGTCTCGCCCGCCGCGATCTGCAGGGTGATCCCGCGGAGGATTTCCGGCGGCGTGGCCCGAAGGCCCACGCGCGGGTAGTGGAGTCGCAGATCGGAGACCTGCAGCAGAGTGTTCATCGAGTGAGCTCCTGGGGGGACGGCGCGTCGGGGACTGGCACGGGGTCGGTGCGGACGGTCTCTTCGTCGAGGATGGCGCCGACGAGTTCGCGGGTGTACTCCTCAGTCGGGCGGTGGAAGATGTCGCGCACTGCGCCCGTCTCCACGACGCTTCCGTTCTGCATGACGACGACCCGGTCGCAGAGGTCTGCAACGACCCCGAAGTTGTGAGTCACCAAGAGGACGCCCATTCCGAGCTCTCTTTGCAGCCCACGCAACAGATCGAGGATCTCAGCCTGCACGGTCACATCGAGAGCAGTGGTCGGCTCGTCGGCGATCAGGAGCTTCGGGCGGCCGGCAACGGCCCCGGCGATGAGGACGCGCTGCGCCATTCCTCCGGAGATCTGATGCGGGTAGGATGCGTAGACCCGCGCGGGATCGCGGATCCCGACGCGTTCGAGAAGCTCGAGAATGATCGCCTTCGCCTCCCGCCGCGACATCGCGGAAAGCAGCCCTTCGATCAGCTGGTTGCCGATCGTACAAGACGGATCCAGGTTGGACATGGGTTCTTGCGGGATGTAGGCGATGACGCCTCCGCGCAGCCGCCGCATCTCCTTGGGGGAGACGCCCAGGAGGGATTCGCCGGCCAGGCTGAGGACGTCCGCCTCGACTCCGGCTTCGGGAGGGAGCAGGCCGAGGATGGAGAACGCCGTCTGGGTCTTGCCCGATCCGGATTCCCCGACCAGACCCACGACTTCTCCTGGAGCGATGTCGAGTGACACTCCGTCGACGACGTACTTCTCGCCACCGTCGGCCTGGGGGTAGCGGACCCGTAGATTGCGCACCGACAGCAGCCCGGAGGACGCCGTCGCGATCTCGACGCTCGAGGACGCCTTGCGCGCGAGCGGTGGGGTGCTCGTCTTCCGGCGCACCGGCATCTGGGGGCCGGCCAGTGCGTCCCGGTAGGCGTTCCCCAGCAGGATGATCGAGCCGGTCAGGAGCGCGAGGAGAAGAGAAGGCCAGACGAGCTGCTCAGGGTGCAGGTAGATGTTGGCGAAGGCGTCGCCGGTCATGCTGCCGAAGCTGGGCACCAGGGTGGATCCCAGGCCCAGGAAGGCCAGTCCCGCCTGAATGCCGATCGCGCTGCTGGCGAGGAACGCCACCGAGATGATGATCGGTCCGCGGACGATGAAAAGGATGTGGCGAGACAGGATCCGTCGGTTCGAGAGCCCCGCGACCCGCGCGGCATCCACATAGAGCTCGGAGCGCACGCCGACGACCATGTTGCGCACCAGCCAGTATGTCCCCGGTGCGAGGAAGATCCCGAAGATCACCATCATCACCTGGTAGGACCCGCCCGTGACGGGGTAGAGGACCAGGACGAGCACGAGCGCCGGGAAGGTCATCAGAAGGTTGAAGATCCACGAGGTGACCGCGTCGGTGGTGCGGCCGATGTAGCCGCCAATGAGGCCGAACACCGTACCGATCACGACCGACACCCCGGCGCCGATCGCGCCGGATATCAGCGAGACGTTGATGGAGAACAGGAGTCGCGCAAGGATGTCGCGCCCGTACTGGTCCCCGCCGAGAAGGTACCCCGGCGTGCCGACAGGCGCATTCACGGCATCCAGCGAGCTGAAAGCCGGGTCGTGCACACCGAACAGTGGTGCCGACTGCCCCAGCACGACGATGGCTGCCAGGGTAATCAGCGCGCCGATGCCGAGCGGGTTGCGCAACAGGCGGCGGAAGGCACCTGCCCGCTTGGGGGAAGCGAGGTCCTCAGAGGGGACGACAGCGTCGAGTTCGTTGGGGGTGCTCATGAGACACGTGCTTTCGGGTTGAGCCAGCCGCTGACGAGATCGACAAGCAGGTTCACGACGACGACGAGACAGACCGCGAAGAGGGTGAGCCCGAGCATGATCGGCAGATCGCCCTGAATCGTCGCGGTGTATCCGAACGTCCCGTATCCGGGAAGGGCGAAGATCTTCTCCACGAACAGCGCAGCGCCGAAAAGACTGATGAACAGGAGCGAGAACGTGGTGAACGCGGGACCCGACGCGTTGCGCAGGGCGTGGCGGAGAAGGATGGACCGCTCCGAGACGCCCCGGCTGCGCAGCGTCCGGACGTAGTCCTTGCTGAGCTCGTCGATCATCGATCCGCGGATCTGCGCGGACAGCGAAGCAATGCCCCCGATGGACAGCACGATCGCGGGAAGCACGATCGAGGCCAGCCACTGGGGCACCGATTCGTCCGGTGGGGTGTAGCCGACGGCCGGTACCAGGCGGAGCGTGATCGCGAAGATGAAGACGAGCACGATGCCGAGGATGATCCCGGGGAAGACGTTGGAGATCGTCGCAATCGCTTGGATGACGACGTCGAGGGTGCCGCGACGGGCAGCTGCGGCAACACCGAGGACGACGCTGATCACGAGAGTGATGAGCATTGCGAAGACGACGACCGAGAGGGTCACAGGCAGCCGGCTCGACATGGCGTCCACGACGGGCTCACTCGAGAAGTAGGAGCGTCCGAGATCACCGGTGAACAAGCCGCTGATCCAGGTGAAGTACTGCTCGAGGACGGGTCGATCGAGCCCGAGCTGCGCGTTGATGGCGGCGATCTGCTCGGCCGTCGCCTGCGGGCCGGCGAGGTTGTTCGCGACGGGCACCCCGGCGGCGTGGACCAGGAAGAACGTGATGGCGGTGACGATGAAGATCAGGACGAGTCCTGCTCCGAGTCTGCGCAGAATGTAGGTGATCATGTGAGCCTCCGGAGGGCGCGGGAACGGGTTCCCGCGCCCCCGCCGGTGTCGGTTCGGTCAGCTCGCCGGCTGGTAGGCGAGCAGGGAGATGCCGATCGAGACCGGCGGCGTGTACGTCACGTCCTTCGACGAGACCCAGATACCGGCGGCGGCGTTCACCGGGGCGAACCAGGCCTCATCGACGAAGTACTTGTTCACCGCGCGGAATGCGGCGCCCTGCTCCTCGAGAGGTGCGGCCCCCGCGGCGTCCAGCAGAGCGGTGAGCTCCGGAGTCGTCGTCGCCTCGGGGTTGAAGGAACCGGACAGAACCTGCGAGATGTCCTTGGCATCGCTGCCCGAGTACCCGTTGTAGAACCAGAACATGCCGTACGCGTTGGCGTAGAGCTTGGAGTAGAGGTCCTGGAACGGAACGGTTTCGTAGGTGACCGAGATGCCGATCTCGCCGAG
The DNA here is from genome assembly GCF_044987465.1 of Microbacterium sp. ZW T6_19. Classification (NCBI taxonomy): domain Bacteria; kingdom Bacillati; phylum Actinomycetota; class Actinomycetes; order Micrococcales; family Microbacteriaceae; genus Microbacterium; species Microbacterium sp. ZW T6_19. The sequence goes on from NZ_JBJDRH010000005.1 coordinate 168,932, forward strand.
TTGTTGTGCGATGGTCGCATCGAAGGTGGTGGAGAGGACGGTGCTGGGCATCGTGACGCTGAACCCGTCCGCGTAGCCGGCCTCAGCCATGAGCGACTTCGCCTTATCGACGTCGTACGGGTAGGTGTCATCCAGTGCCGGGTCGTAGGCGTCGCCCGCGGGGCTGACCATCTGTGCCGTCGCTTCACCCGAGCCCGCAGTGAGCTTCTCGGCGATCGCATCGCGATCGATGGCGAGGTTGATGGCCTGTCGAACGCGAACATCGCCGAGGGCCGGGACGACGGTGCCGGCGCGGTCTGTCAGCATCAGAACGCCGATGGCGGAGGGAAGGCTCTCCCCGATGATGAACTCGCTCCCCTGGAACTGTGAAGCGAGATCAGGTGACCCCAGCAGGGCCCAGTCGATCTGTCCCGTCTTCATCGCGTTCTGCACGGCCGTCGGGTCGGCGATGACCGAGATGTCGATCGTGGCGTACGGGTACTCGTCCACGTCCCAGTAATCCGGATTGCGGGTCAGTCGGTAGGACGAGCCGACCGTGCTGCCCTCTTTGTCGAGCACGTACGCGCCCGATCCGATCGGCGAGAGCTTAGACTCCTCAGAGCCGAGCAGGCTCGGAGCACCGATCATTCCGGGATTGGCCGCCAGCTGATAGATCAGGCCGGCATCGGGATAGCTCAAGCGAATGACGACGGTCGACGCGTCCGGCGCCTCGACCGACGAGATCGAAGTCAACTGGGCTGAGCTTCCCGGGCCGACCCTCGACGCCTCGATCGAGGACACGACCGCGGCGGCGTCGAGCGTCTCTCCGTTGGAGAATTTCTGTCCGTCGCGGAGCTTGAAGGTCAGGACCGTGTTGTTCTCGGTGGCCTCCCATGACTCGGCGATCGACGGGACGAGCTTCCCGTCGATGCCCTGGGCGACCAGTCGATCGTAGATCGCGTACACGACGGTCGGGTCGCCGCCCGTGAAGTTGCCGACCGAGAGGTCGGCGGTGGGCGCCTGCACGGAGAGGGAGAGCGTCAGGTCGGAGTTGGTGTCGGAGGACGGACTCTGACCGGTGCACGCGGAAAGGGCGAGCGTCGCAGCGAGGGCGACGGCCGCCGCCCGCAGGACGGTAGCGGGTTTCTTCATAGAGGACTCCTTTGTCGGTAGAGAGGCGGCGTTGCCAGTCGGCGGTTCGACTCGGATGTGCCAAGTCAGAAAACCAGCGTTGACGCGCGTCAATGACTGATTGTTGCGTGTCAACTGCCGAAACACAAGTGCTGGGCTGTGTTTGTTTCGCTGGCCCGGACTCCGATACCGCGCCTCGCCTTCCAGACGAGGCCCGTCCGCACCGTCGCGCGCGTAGGATGCTCGCTGCGGGCCCGGACATCGGATCGATGTGGCCATTCTCGGTAAGCTGACGCACGTAGTCAGGAGGGCTCCGATGAATCCCACCAGTCAGGACGTGGCGAATCGAGCTGGCGTCTCACGATCCACTGTCAGCCAGATTCTCAACGGTCGGGCTGAGTACTTCGCAGAGGAGACGCGTGCGAAGGTGGCCAGCGCTGTCGCTGAGCTGGGGTACGAGCCGTCCTCCGCTGGGAGGACCCTCGCGCGCGGGTCCAGCGATGTCGTCATCGCTCTCATCCCGAACACGACGTTCGGCCACAACCTGCAGGACATCTACGCGTCCATGACCGATGAGTTGGCGAAGCGCGGGCTGACGCTCGTCCTGCGTCTGGCCGGCCATGACGCCGCATCTCTCGATCGGGTGGTCAAGAGCCTGTCGCCCCGGTTGATCATCTCATTGGAGAGACTGCCCGACCCGCAGCGTGAGGTCGTCCTGCGGCAGGGCGTGGAGCTCCTAGAGCCGGATGAATCGCTCTCCCTCGACTCCAACGCCCAGATCGGGGCGTTCCAGGCGCGGTATCTCATGGACCGCGGCTACCGGAGGCTCGCGTTCGCCCATCTGCGAGACACGCGCACCGATCCTTTCGGCGGCCCGCGCGAGATTCTCTTCGCTGCGGAGTGCGCCGCCGCCGGCCTCGACAAGCCGAGGATCCTGCACCTCGGCATCACCGCCGACGATGCCCGATCGGCGCTGGACAGCCTGGGCGAGCCGGGCTTCGCCGTAGGCTGCTACAACGACGAGGTCGCCGCAGCGCTCCTGTTCGCCGCTCACGAAAGAGGTTGGCGCGTCCCCGAGGACCTCGCCCTGCTCGGCATGGACGACATTCCGCTCGCCCGCTTCACCACCCCACCCCTCACCACTGTGGGCTACCACGCCGAAGAAGCCACGGCCCCCGCTCTCGAGCAACTGCTCGCCCGACTGGACAAGAGACTCCAGCCCACCAGCCCCAGCCAATTCAACGTGTATATCGTCGAGGGGGGAACGGTCTGACCACGATGACACGCCGTGCAGGTTGCCGCCGGGGCGCTGCCACGCTGCGCTAATCAGTGGGCCACCAACGTGCTCCGGTCGACGTCGGACGGCCGCTTGACGAAAAGGGACAGCAGGACGGGAACCAGCGAGAGGAAAGCTCCCCAGACGAACGCCGTGTGCACGCCGGCGACCTGGGCGGGGACGACAGCAGAGCCTGCGGCCGTCGCGGCGACGGTCCCGGTGGTCATGAGCGTGATGAACAAGGCCGTTCCGGCGGCGCCGGCGACCTGCTGCAGCGTGTTAACGATCGCGGATCCGTGAGAGTACAGATTCTTCGGCAGCGACCCCAGCGCCGAGGTGAGCAAGGGTGTGAGCATGAACCCGAGCCCCACGTTGAGCGCGACATGGACCGCGATGACCAAGACGACGCCGGTCCCCTCGTTCACGGTGGTCAGCCCCCACAGTGAGGCACTGAGGAGTACGGCACCCGGGGTGACGAGCGGCTTCGGCCCGAAGCGGTCGAAGAGACGGCCGACAATGGGGGCGGCGACCCCCATCGCAACTCCGCCGGGGAGGAGCGTCAGCCCTGTCTGGAGCGTGTCGAGGCCGAGCACGTCTTGCAGGTAGATCGGGAGCAGGATGAGCGACCCGAACAGCGTTGCCATGCTGACGATCACCAGGAGCGTCGAGATCGCGAAGGCCTGCGAGCGGAAGGGACGAAGATCCATGAGGGCCCGGTCCTGCTCCTGCAGCGACAGCGAGCGGAGAACAAAGACAGCCAGAGCGAGGACCCCGACCGCCGCAGGCACCACCGGCGGGAGCAGCACCTCTCCGGCGGCCGCCTCCCCCAGGCTGCTCAGCCCGAAGATCAGCCCACCGAAGCCGATCGCGGCGAGCAGAATCGACAGCACGTCGAACCGGCTTCTACGGGTCTCGGCGATGTCCGTGATGAGGACGGAGCCGAGGATCAGCGCGACGAGCGCGATGGGGAGCACGACGATGAACAGCCACCGCCAGGACAGCGAGCTCAGGATGAGCCCCGAGATCGTCGGGCCGATCGCCGGCGCGACGGCGATCACGATCGAGATCAGGCCCATCATTCGGCCCCGGCGCGATGCCGGGACGAAGGTGAGCACGGTCGTCATCAGCAGCGGGATCATGAGCGCCGTGCCGCTGGCCTGGACGACGCGGCCGGCCAAGAGCACCTCGAAGCCGGGTGCTGCCGCGGCGAGGAGGGTGCCGAGGGTGAACAGCGTCATCGCCGCGATGAAGACCGACCTCGTGCCGAACCGCTGAAGGACTTGACCCGTTGTGGGGATGATGATCGCCATCGTCAGGAGGTAAGCGGTGGTCAGCCATTGGGCGGTGGCCGCGGTGATCCCGAGGTCCCGAATGAGGCTCGGCAGTGCCACCCCCATGATCGTCTCGTTCAGGATCACGACGAACGCCGAGGCCAGGAGCAGCCCGATGATCGGCTTCGCCCGCTTCGGGAGCCGTTCGTCCATCGCGGGGTCGGCAGTGGCCCTTGAGGGATCGATTGCGGTCACGACGTCCATCCGGTCGGCTGCGGAGGTGGGCTTTGTCGCCAGTGGACCCACTCGTAGTTGTCGTGGATACTCCGAGGCAGACATGCGCTTCTTCTGGGTGCTCACCGGCCACCGGCCGAAGTGATGGGGGGGACGGGTAGGGCCGCCTCGTGCCCCAGGAGGGCCCCACGGCCCCGCTCGGCGCTGGCGTCTGCGACGTCGAGTGCGATGGTCACGGGCTCGAGCCCGTCGGCGGTCACGATGACGGTGACGCGTCCGACACCGGTGGGCCGGACGACGGCGAGGAGGCGCCCCTGGAAGGTGGTGTGCTCGTCCGAGTCGTACTTCTCAGTAGGGTCGGGGCGCGCGCTCCCCAGGCCCTGGAGGATCGCCGCGCCGCTGATCGCGACTCTGGCGAGGCGGTCGGCGCCGGTGATGAGGGTGCCCTCGGCGTCGCGCAGCTCGATGGTGATGAAGCCGAGGTCGGAGGTGTTGTCGATCAGGCGATCGCGATCGGCCTCCACCTTCAGCCGCACGTCTTCTGACGCTGTCCGGAGACTGGCCCGGCTCACCTCGGATCCGGCGGTGTGGGCGATGGCGGTGAGCTCGCCGGGCGCGTAAGGAACCTCGAAGACGGCACGGTAACCGTGGTCGCGGCCGGCCGCCGTCCGGCCGATGCTCTCACCGTTGAGGAGCAGCTCGACCTCGTCGGCGTCGCTGTAGACCTCGACGGTGGCGGGAGAGCCTGCCGGGACATCCCAGGTCCAGCTTGCGACGGCATCGGACCACGCCCACGGGCTCGGGAACTGGACGGCGCCGTGGTGCTGCGGAGGTTGCACCGCAACGTAGGGCTCGTGGCGGAGCCCGAACACCGTCTCGCGGTAGTACGACATGGGGCGGCGGAATCCCGTGATATCGAGGTCACCGCACCAGGCTGCGAGCCAGGGGTAGGGAGCCGCGAAGGAGGGACCCTCACCGTCAGCGAGGTACTGGACTCGGCCGATCCCGACCTCGCCCAGGTAGTCCCAGCCGGTCCAGGTGAAGTCACCGATCACGTGCGGGTTCTCCTCGACCAGGCGCCAATTGACGTCGATGTTCCGGGGGAAGGTCTCAGTGCCGACGATGATGCGGTTGGGGAACTCATCGCTGTCGGCGACATAGCGGGTCTCGCCGTAGTTGATGCCGGCGACGTCGACGGCGGCGAAGGATTCCGCGGTCCTCTCCGTCACCATGCCGGAGGCGTTGATCGCTCCCATGAAGTCGCCTGCCGCGTTCACTCCGGCGGGGGCATCGCCCTCGCGCTCTGCCGCCATGATGCGGGCGACCTCGGTGAGCGCTGACACGAAGCCGTTGATGCTGTTCGTGACGAAACGGGTCTCGTCGAGTGAGCGGATCTTCTCCGCGATCCTCCGTCCCCAGTCGGATCCGAGCGGGTTCCCTGTCTCGGGGATCTCGTTGCCGATGGAGTAGAAGATCACCGAGGGGTGGTTGAAGTCCTTCGCGACGAGGGCTTCCACGTCTCGCTCCCACCACTCCGGGAAAGAGAGGGAGTAGTCGAAGGCGGACTTGCCGACCGTCCACATGTCGAAGGTCTCGTCCATGACGAGCATCCCGTGACGGTCGCAGGCGTCGAGCATCGCCTGGCTGAGCGGGTTGTGCGAGCTGCGGATCGCGTTGAAGCCCGCCTCCTTCAACAACTGCACGCGTCGTTCCTCGGCGCGGCCGATCGTGGCGGCTCCGAGGATGCCGTTGTCGTGATGGATGCATGCCCCGCGGAGCTTCACGGTTGTCCCATTGATCCGCAGACCCTCGACCGGGTCAAGTTGGAGGGTGCGGATGCCGAAGCGGGTCTCGCGCTCCTCGGCCGCGGTCCCCGTGTCGAGAAGAGTGGTGACGGCCGTGTAGAGGGAGGGGCTGCCCACGTCCCATAGCTGCGGGGTCGTGACATAAAGTCGTTGGCGCGTGACGGAGGTCGATCCTGCGCGCAGGGTGAGGAGGGCGGTGTCGGTGGCGACGGTCCGGCCTTCGGAGTCCCGCAGGACTGTGGAGATCGACCGCTGCGCGGTGCCTGTGCTTTCGTTCTGCACGGTCGTCACGACCTCGACGACGGCACGACGGGCGTCGATGTCGGGAGTCGTGATCTGCACGCCGGTCCGCGTGACGTGCACAAGCTCGGTGACGTGCAGCCATGCGTCGCGGTGCATTCCGACGCCGGTGTACCAGCGGGAGTCCTCGTGGGCGCGGGCCTCGATTCGGATCGTGTTCGCGGCGCCATACGTCAGGAAGGCGTCGAGCTCGACGTAGAAGGTGGAGTATCCGAACGGCCGCTGCGCGGCGAACACCTCGTTCACGTAGACCATCGCATCGCGATGGACGCCCTGCAGCTCGAGCGTGACGCGCTTGTCCCGGTAATCCTCCGGGATGTGGAGAGTCTTCGCGTACTCCACAGTGGCGCTGGGGAAGTACCCCGTGTGCGAGGTCCGTCCGGCGGCCCCGGAGCGGTCACGGTGGATGAGGGCGTCATGCGGGAGCCGGACCGACTCCGTCTCGACGGCGCCTTGAAGGCTCTCGAAGATGCTCGTCTTGTCGCGAACGCTCCAGCCGTCGTTGAATGAGGTGGTCGTCATGGTGGGCTCCTTCATGCGGGTGTCGTCCTCATGCGTGGCATGCGTGCCGGTTCTAGATGGCGGACGGGATCGGTAGGTGTCGTCGCCTCATCGGCGGATGGGATGCGGCGGCGGCCGAACCTCCGCGTCAGCGCATGACCTTGATGCCTTGGGTGGCGAGGTCGGCTCGACGCCTGGCGGTGACGGGGACGATGGCCACCGCACCCAGCATCGCGATGACGGCACCGACGAAGAAGATCACGTCGATGATCCGAGGGTCAAGACCCGAGGACGGCGAGATGCCATCAGAGAGTTTTCGAGTCATTGATCAGAACCCCGTTGTCGTGAAATGTCGTGCATACGCCGCGGTCAGCACTTAGGCGCTGGGCGACAGTGACGTGCCGTTGTTACGAAACAATAGCGGGAGAAGCTCTCATTGTCACGCGTCAATCCGATAGCGCTTTGGAGGAGTGGGTACCCTGAGAGCCAGTTCAAGAACGGAAGAGAGCCGCAATGGCCACGACCAGCCGCGACGTCGCGCTCCACGCAGGCGTGTCGAGGTCGACCGTCAGCGAGATTCTCAACGGCCGCGGAGCCAAGTTCGCCGCGGCGACCCGCGAAAAGGTAGAGCAAGCGGCCCGAGAGCTCGCGTACCAGCCGTCGGCGGCGGCGCGGAGCCTCGTGCGGGGCACCAGTGATCTCGTGATCGCACTCATCCCCGACACCACGTTCGGCGTGAACCTTCAGGTCATCTTCGAGAAGGCGACCGAGGAACTGGCAGAGCACGGCCTCACGCTGCTGCTGCGCCTCTCCACGCCGTCCGCGCAGATGTTCGACCGACTCATCTCGACCGCCAGCCCGCGGGGTGTCCTCTCTTTCATACCGTTCCTGGAACGGGAGCAGGAGATCATGCGATCGAGAGGCGTGCAGTTCTTCTCCTCGCCCCCGTCCGGGGATCGCCGCGACGTGAACTACGACATCGGGCGACTCCAGGTGTGCCACCTCGCCGAGCAGGGACACCATCGCGTGGCCTACGCCCGCCTTCGCGACACACGACAGGACGTCTTCGGTGACGAGCGCGAGGCGGGCGTCCGCGACGAGTGTCAGCATCGCGGATTACCGGAACCGAGGATCCTCGAGCTGGGCGTGAGTCGAGCAGAGTCCCTGGCGGTCATGGACTCGCTGGAGGACACGCCGGTCGCGATCGCTTGCTACAACGATGATACTGCAGCGGCCGTCCTAACAGCGGGGATACTGCGCGGACGACGCGTTCCCCACGAGCTGGCAGTCATCGGCATGGACAACACCCCGCTCTCGCAGATCTTCGTCCCCCGTCTTACGACCATCGACTACCCTGCCGGCGACGCGGCACATGCGACCGTGGCCGGCTTTCTCGCAGCCATCACAGGAGAGCCCGTAAAGGAGTCCGACCTGCACTTCCCTCTCCGGGTCATCAAAGGCGAAACGACCTAGCCGCGCCGACGCTGACGACTCTGCTCCGAGTTCATGACGGCTGAGGCCTGAGAATAAGGCCACAGGCATCGATCGCGCAGGGGTCGGATTCCTCCTCCGAGACTCAACCAGAATTCTGCGATTCACAAGGTGTCTTGATCAAATCCAGAATGGACGCTGGGGTCTTCAGCGGCGACCCGATAGATCCCGTCGGCTTCCATCACGCGTCGGATGGTGAGCCTTTCTAAGGTGAGTTCATTGGGCTGGTGGAACACCAGAAAGTGGTTGCTTCGTGTTGTGAGCAGCATCGCGTGTCCCCCACCGGACCCCACGAGGGTTTGTGGTTCGTGCAGCCAGGGTCCGGTTATGAGTCCGGTGGAGCTGCGAGCCACGCCGACCGAGTATCCTCCATCGCCACCGCTCGACCAGAGGAGCGCAAGCCCAGCACTATCGTGAACGACGAAGGGGCCATCCGTGATGAACGCCACGTCGTCGTAGCCCGTTTCTTCATTGCGGAAAGGGCGTGTCCAGGGCGCCTGCGAGGCAGTGAACAGGAGAATCGGAGCTCCCCTCGAAGTTCGCAGGTCCTCGCTGAGGCGCTGCGCATAGATCGCACCGTCTCCGGCCTGCAGCCATTCATGGCAGAAGACTAGCCATGGCGCACCATCCGGGTCCACGAACAGGGTGCCATCAAGACACATCCACTCACTCGGGGTGACGGGGCCGTCGCTCCAGGGCTGAAACAACTCGTCTGGCTCGGTCGCGGCCAGCACTTGGGTGCCGCGGCGACCCCCGTGATCGGCGAACGTCGCGAACATCCACCACGTACCGTGGTGGAAATGCACCTCGGGTGCCCAGAACTGGGTCTCGCCCCAGAATCCTGGGCTGGGCCGAAACGCAGGGAAGGGGCCCGTCCACAGCTCGAGGTCGTCGCTCTCGTATCGATCGAACCCGATCCCCGGCCCGTGCCACGGACTCGGATCCGTCGTCCCGAAAAGCAGGTAGCGTCCGTCGTGCTCCACGATGAAGGGGTCCCGGATGCGCAACTCGGACCGTTCGGTCACCCCGTGGCACGGGTTCGTGGAGCGGGAGGCGGTTGGCTGTCGCGTGTTCTTGTGCGCCATCGCTAGGACTTCACTGCGCCCATTGTGAGCCCACTGACGATGTATCGCTGCAAGAAGGCGAACACGATGAGCAGTGGCGCGACGCCGAGCAACGCAGCCGGGAAGAGCAGACTCGGGTCCAGGGTGTAACTGCCGACAAGGGAGTACGCATTCACCATCACCGTCTTCAATGACGGATCCTGCACGAAGACCAGCGGCACGATCAGGTCGTTCCACACGCTGAGGGTCAGGAAAGTGGCCAGAGTCGCAGTGACAGGTCGAAGGAGAGGGAACAGCACGACGAAGAACGTGCGCACTGGTCCCGATCCGTCGATCGCGGCCGCCTCCTCGAGTTCGATCGGAATCTGTCGGAAGAACGATGTGTAGAAGAAGATCGCGACTGGAAGGTTGATGGCGGTGTAAGCGAGGATGACTCCGGCGTAGCTGTTCAGAAGGCCGGCATCTCGGAGCAGGAGATACAGCGGCGCGATCAGCACGAAGATCGGGATTGTCGAGCCTGCGATGAAGACGCGGTACACCCAGGTCGTCCACGATCGGCTGATGCGTGCAAGCGGGTACGCGGCCAACGATCCCGCGACGATGGTGAGGAACAGGGTGCCGACCAACATGATCGTCGAACTGAGCAATCCCTGCGTGTAGTTCATCTTCTCGTAGGCGTTCACGATGTTGTCGAGCGTCAGGCTTGTCGGCCAGCCGAGCGGATCGTTGATCACATCTGAAGCGGGCCGCAATGACGTCACGAGGGTGTATGCGAACGGCGCGATGATGAGGACGACGGCGATAGCAAGGATCACGTCCCCAATCAGCGACAGGGGCCCGCGGTGCGCTTTTGGGCCACCCACTCGACGTTTCGTTCGCAAGGCCGTCCGGGCTGGCTTGATCGTTGTGTTCGCCATGTCAGATTCGCTCCTCGCGACGTCGAAGTAGGGATTGCGTGACTCCGGCGAAAAGCACGACGACCGCGAGGAGCAGGACGGCGATGGTCGCGCCATAGGCGAAGCTGCCCTGTCCGCCGAAGATCTTGGCGAAGATCAGCATGGTGAGAGTGGTGGTCGAGCCGGCCGGTCCACCGTTCGTCATCACGAGGGGGAGCTCGAAGATCTTGAGTGAACCGATCAGCGAAAGGGTGACAGCCACGGTCGTGGCAGGGGCGAGAAGGGGCCACTCAACCGAGGCGAATCTGCGCCAGCCGGATGCACCGTCCACGCTTGACGCGTCGAGGAGTTCGGTCGGCAGGTTCATGTATCCGGCCAGGAAGACGGCGGCCGAATAGCCCGAGAACATCCAAATGTTGACCAGCGCGATCGCCCAGAGCGCCGTGGAGGGATCGCCGAGCCATACGCGTGTGAGCGTGCTGAGACCAAGCGATCTCAGGAGGGAGTTGATTGCTCCGTCCGGCGCGAAAAGCGAGTTCCAGACGAACGCGGCCATGACGGCCGACATCAAGGTGGGAACGAGAATGAGCGTGCTGCCCAGTTGGCGGATACGGGGTCGGGTGAACAGCGCCCTGGCGAGGCTCAGACCGATCGTATTCTGCACGATGACGACCACCAGGGCGTATGCGACAGTGATAGCGAGTGCTCGCATCACGTCGTCGTCGCCGACGAGCGCGACATAGTTCGCCGCTCCGACGAAGTTGCCGGCATTGCCGACCTTGCTGTCGGTGACGCTCAAGAAGAGTCCTTGCGTCAGCGGATACACGATGATGGCCAGGTACAGGGCCAGGGCCGGTGCCAGGAACGCGACGGCTGTGTATGGTCTGCGGTGGATCATGGAATTCCTTCGATAGCGGCGGCGGGGACCGAGCTGTGTGCGGCTCGGCCCCTGCCGCAGGCGCCTCACTGCGCGGGCTTGAGCTTCTCGTCGAGGTTCTTGACCGTCTGATCAATGCTCTGCTGACCGAGCCACAGGGCCTGGATCTGACCTTGGAGCGTCTTCTCGCCGGCGGCATCGAACCAGGTATTGGAAGGAAGGATGCGGTACCTTCCTGCGTCAACGGCTGCCACGAAGCTCTCCGAGGCGCTCGAAGACGGGCTGTCGCCGTCGGTGAAGGGCGACACCGCGTTCTCTGCTTCCAGGTAGAGCGACGCGTTCTCGCTTTCGGACCAGAACTCGACGTACTTCTCTGCTGCCGTCTTGACTTCGGACTTGGCGTTGATGCTGAACATTGTGCCGACGAACAGGTTCGCGTTCGAATCGTCCTTGTCGGTGGCCGGCCACGGGATGAACGAGTCGTCTACTCCGGCCTTCGTGAACGTCGACTGGTTCCATGCGCCCTGCACGTAGAAGGCGCTCTTGCCTGCCTGGAAGTCCGAGATGCCGGTGCTCCACTCGTCGACGCCGAGTTCGTTCTTGAAGTCGACGAACCCCTTCGTCTGCAGATCCATCATCTGCTGCATCGAGGATTCCCACGACGAGAACGACGCCTTTCCTTCCACGAAGTCCGCGTCGAACGACGGGTTGTCCTGATAGACGAGGGTGGCCGCAATCGCGTTGAGCACCGAACTTCCGGTCCACCCGCCCTTGTTGGGCAACGACAGCGGCGTGATGCCGGCATCCTTCGCCTTCTGGAGGGCCGTCTCGAACTCGGGCCACGTCGCCGGGATCTTCTCGATCCCCGCCTCCTTGAGGAGGGTGTTGTTGGCGAAGAGAGAGATGCCGATCACCTCCATGGGCAGCGCATAGGTCGTGCCATCGTTCTCGATGAAGGGCTTGATGTCGTCGCGCACACCGGCCACCCACTGCTGGGAAGACAAGTCCTCGAGGTATCCGGACGACCCCCAGTCCTGAACCTTGGCCGAGTCGGTCATGAGGACGTCGGCGGTGTTTCCAGCGAGCAGTTCGGACTGCACTCGTTGGGGATATGCGGCTGACGGGATGAACTCGTACTTGAGCGTGATGTCGGGGTTCGCCTTCTCGAACGCGGAGTTTATCTGTTCCACGTTGGCCGGCTCGGCCTCCCCGCCCTTCCAGCCATAGACAGTCAGGACCGTCTTGTCGTCACCTGCGCTCTCGCCTGTCGGTGCGCAGCCCGCGACGAGGAGCGCGGCGGCGGTGAGCGCAGCTGCCGCGATCAGATTCCTCCGCCGCGCTTTGTTGCTCCGGGCAGGGGCATTGCCCCCTTGAGTGTGGCTGATGCTGTGATTCATGAGGTCCTCTTCTTTGAGAATTTGTAGCGCTCCAAATAACGCAAATACAGGATGACTGTGACGTCGATCTTTGTCAAGTCAGCGTGACGAGGTTGTCGATTCACGCGTGACGAGGTGAAACGGCACGGTCAGTTGCTCCGGGATGGACTGGGGGTCGTCGAGTTGCTTGGCGAGCAACCGGACGGCCTCACGTGCCATCCATTCCTTGTCGATGAACATGGTCGACAGCGTCGGTGAGGCGAACCGGCCATCTTCGATGTCGTCGATGCCGATCACCGCGACATCCTCGGGGACGGTCAGCCCGCGTCGACGAAGCGCCGACATCGCGCCCAGTGCGAGCAAGTCGTTCGCGCAGAAGATCCCGTCGAATTCGACACCCGCGTCGAGGACCTCTTCGACGGAGCGAGCCCCGTCTTCGCGAGTCCAATCCCGAACCGCCGCGACAGGCCCGGCTTCACTCAGACCGGCTTCCTCCAACGCCCTGTGGAAGCCCGCCTCGCGTTCCGACACCACGAACGGGTCCCCGAACGTCTTGTCGCCGATCATCACCAGCCGCGACCGACCCTGATCCAACAGGTGCTTTGTCGCGGCATGGGAGATCGCCACCGAGTCGATACCGACGCGATCGACGGATGACAGCTTCGATCGCTCGCCCAGCAGCACGAGCGGGGTGCGACCCCGCCTTGACTCGATCTCCTCATCCTCGATCACCGACGGGCTGAAGATGAGCCCATCGGCGGAGCCCAGGTTCCATGAGTCCGCAGCCTCTCGCTCACGCTCCAGGAGATTGTCGGTCTGCTGGACGATCAGGCGCATCCCCGCGTCTCCCGCTGCGGCGACCGCGGCCCGCGCCAACTCGGCGAAGTAGGGCTGCGCAAAATTGGGGATGGCAAGACTCACCAGACCAGTTCGCCCGGAGACGAGGTTCTGGCCTATGGCCTGCGGCCGATAGCCGAGCTTGTCGATGGCCGCGTTGACGCGCTGACGCATCGACTCCCGAACGTGCGGATGGTTTCGGATCACGTTCGAAACGCTGCTCTTCGAGACCTGCGCCTCGGCGGCGACATCCTCGAGTGTTACCTGCCGACCCATTCTGTCCTCACCTCCCCGCTTGGAGCCTCTCGCAAGCGGTCATTTGGAGCGTACCAAAGACGGAATCGCGGCGCGGTCTGTGCCTGTGTCGGCAGGATGCCGACACAGGCACGGACCGAGGTTGGCTAGCCCACCGCCACCAGCATGAGGTCATCGCATGAGCCCGTCGATGACCCTGCGCCCTTGTAGCAATAGACGGTCGCCTGCGTGCTGGCAGTGCCCGTGGTGAACACCACCGCGGCCGGGGCGTAAGTCGACCCGGTCACGGCATGATACGACTCGGCGGCACCGAACGACTTGACGCCCAGAGCGAGCTGCTCACCCGATGCGGCGCGGAGCCACCCTGTGAGGACATACGTCGTGCCGGGCTGGAGTCCGCTGATCGTCTGCTGCACCCCGCTGTTGGCCGCTCCTGTCGAGAGCCCGAACGACCCGCTGTGCGCAGCCGCCGCCGTGACGTCGACAGCGACTGTCGATGACAGTCCCCAGGATGCTCGCGTGCCGGTCTCGAATCCTCCGTTCAGGACCAGGCTTGCGGGGTTCGTCAGTTTGGTGATGCTGAAGTCGTCACAGAATCCCGGGCCGGCGCCGGTGTTCTTGTAACAGTAGATCGTCGCGGTCGAGCTGCTCGGTCCGGTGGTGAACTGGACGGTGTTGAGTGCCCAGGTCGTGTCGGTCGCTTTGCTGTAAGCCTCCGCTCCGCCGAAGCCCTTGACTCCAATGGCGACCTGTTCACCCGCGACCTCGACCTTGACCCAGGCGGACAGGAGGTACGTCGTCGACGGGCTGAGCCCGCTGACGACGTTCTCCACTCCGCTGTTCGAGTTGCCCGTCTGCACCGCCGCAGTGCCGTTGACTCGTGTACTCGTCGTGAGTGACGATCCCGCTCCGCTCAGAGTCCATGGTGTGAGCGCGCCGGAGTCGAAACTGCCGTTTCGTATGACACTGGTGTCGGCATTTTCATACGCACCGATACTCGGGACCGCCGCGATCGGGTCACCGGCGAAATCTCGACCGCCGTTGGAGGGGATCGTCACACCAGCACCTAATGCGGCGGACGTTTCCCGCGGTTGGAAAGTACTTGCACCCGCCGATGGCTGCGTTGCGGATTGCAAGGGACCGACCAGTTGCGGCGACAGGTACATGGTCCCCGTCGTTGGCTCATTGTTGTTGCGCGGACCATACAGGAGGTTATTGGCAAAGACGGACCCTGTGGTCTGGAGGTAGCCCTTCGAGCCGAAGTTCAGTACGAGGTTGTTGCGGAACTGGTAGGACCCGGGCTGCGTGTTGCCGGTGCGCGTTCCGACCACCGACGTCGGCCGTCCCGAGGAGATATAGATCGTGTTGTTGTAGATATCCGGGAGGGGCGCAGCGGAGCCGCTCTGGTTGGGAATGGCACCGGGGAAGTCGAACACATTGTGGGCTCGATTGAAGTTGCTCGCGATCGGACACCCGGCCGTGTTCGTGTCGCCGTCGCTCACGTTGTAGCGCACAACAGTTCCGTCGCTCGGGGGCTCGCTCCCGATCTGCTGCATCATCAAGAGGAAGCCACCGGAGTTGTTGCGCGAGTAGTTGTACTGGATCGTCGTGTTGTGGTTGCCCCAATCGACATCGAACGCGGAGCCGTCCTGCTTGTTGATCGTGCACGCCACAGTGTTGTTCTGGATCATCGTGTCGCTGCTGCCGGCCACCCAGATCGACGCTGCCGCTGTATTGCAGATGTTTCCGGATGGCGGGCATCCGGTCGTCGCTTTGACCCCGCCGTGGGCCGCATCGTTCCCGTCGATCAACGCTCCGACCCCGTTGACAACCAAGATGTCGTCACCGCCCGAGTATCGGATGTTGTTGTTCAGAATGCGAACGTTCGTGGTCGGACCCGTACCCCGACCGTTGCCCTCCGGCGTGACCGCAACAGCGATGCGGTCCACGTGGTCGAAGGAGTTGTCGGCGATCGTGATGTCATTCCAGGTAGAGACCGCCGTGGTGCTGTCAGTCTGGATGCCGATTCCCGCGTTCGACGAGTACCAGCCGCCCGACCATCCGGAGATGTTGCGAATGGTCATGTCGGTGATCACGATGTGCGACAGTGTGGTGCCCGAGGAATTCTCTGCCAGGATTCCCGATCTGAACGCGGGAGTGGCAGCGGCGTTTCGGATCTCAAGGCCGGAAAGCTCCCACTGCTGGACGTTGAGGAGCTTGATCACGGGACCCACGACTCCGGCACCGTCGATGATCGGCTTGGCTCCCAAGCCATAGCTGGCGAGAGCGGCGGGGTTTCCTGCTGCTCCCGAACCGGACGGTGTCAACTGACCGACGCACGTCGTTCCCGCCTTGAACAGGACGCGCTCGCCCGGCCCAAACTGCATGGCGTTCACTTGAGCCAGGGAGTTCCATGGGCTCGCCTGCGTCCCCAGGCCGCTCGTGCTCGCCGAGCAATCGACGAAGTGGTCTGATCCTGCGGCGTTCGCCACCCCGACGTTACTGAGCACCGCCACCGCCAGGGCTGCGGTGGCGAGGAACCCGAGCAGGCCCCGCCGATGTTTCGGTCGATTCAGCATGAGCATCCATTCTCCCTTGAACGTGATCATTACTTGGAGCGCTCCAAGTACGGCTACACTGTTCCGCAGAACACCCATGCTGTCAACCGCCACCAGCTCGACTTCTGGTCGAACGACCTCGGTTTCGAGGATGGCCGCGAGAAGGATCCACAATGACGTTGCCCTTGATCAACCCTGCCGACCTCCCCGATCCGATCGATGTCTCTGACAACACCGCGGCACTGGCCGACGTGAAGCAGGTCATCGACGCGGGACCCTACGACTCGACCTGGGAGTCGCTTCAGCGGTACCGAGCTCCCGGCTGGTACCACGACGGCAAGTTCGGGATCTTCCTGCACTGGGGCGTGTTCGCGGTGCCCGCGTTCGAAGACGAGTGGTATTCCCGCAACATGTACTTGCAGGGCAGCAAGCCGTTCGAGCATCACGTCGCCACATACGGCCCGCAGCGCACATTCGGGTACAAGGACTTCATCCCGAGTTTCACGATGGACAAGTTCCAACCTGACGACTGGGCAGCGCTGTTCAAAGAGGCCGGCGCACAGTTCGTGGTTCCCGTGGCCGAGCACCACGACGGTTTCGCCCTCTATGACAGCGATCGGTCGCGGTGGAGCGTGACGCAGATGGGTCCGCGCAAGGATGTGTTCCGCCAGCTAGGCGACGCCGTTGACCGCGCCTGGATGGTACTTGGCGCGTCGAGCCATCGCGCAGAGCACTGGTTCTTCATGAACGGAGGCAGCCGGTTCGACTCCGACGTCCGTGATCCCGCCTATGCAGACTTCTACGGGCCGGCCCAGCGCGAGGAGGTCGCACCGAACGAGCGCTTTCTCGAGGACTGGCTCCTGAGGTGCGTCGAGATTGTTGACAAGTACCGGCCGCAGATCTTCTACTTCGACTGGTGGATCGAGTCGCCTGCGTTCGAGCCCTATCTGCGTCGCTTCGCTGCGTACTACTACAACCGCGCCGCCGAATGGGGACGCGAGGTCGTCATCAACTTCAAATGGAACTCCTTCGCGCCCGGAAGCGCCGTCTACGACATCGAACGCGGCGCTATGGGTGGCATACACGACGACGTCTGGCAGAACGACACGTCGGTGTCGCGAACATCATGGAGCTGGGTCGAAGGGCACGAGTACAAGCGCGCGCATGAGCTCATCGCCGAACTGGCAGACACCGTCTCGAAGAACGGCGTGCTCCTCCTCAACGTCGGACCGAAGCCCGACGGAACCATCCCGGAAGAGGAGGGTCGACTTCTCCGCTCCATCGGCGAATGGCTGACCCGGAACGGGGAAGCGATCTACGGCAGCCGACCGTGGACCATTTCCGGCGAAGGCCCGACGGAAGTCACCGCCGGCTCGTTCGTCGACAGTTCCTCACCCGAGTACACCGCCGCGGACATCCGCTTCACGACACGAACTCATGTCACCGGGGACTACGTGTACGCGACCTTGCTCGCACAGCCTGAGGATGGAATCGCGCGGATCCGATCCTTTGGAAGCGGTGCAGGCCTGGCGACCCGAGGAATCCGCGAGGTGCGAGTCCTCGGTTCTGCCGACGACGTCGTATGGCAGCGATCCGCTGACTCGCTCGATGTGACGTTGCCGATCCAATCGGCGACGTGCGCCGGTCCGGTCGTGCGGCTCTACCTCGAAGACGAAGCCCGGCCACCCCGCCACGATTTCTTGCACGGATGAGGAGGGATCCCTGGCCCACGTCACGGGGTGAGGCCATGCCGCTGGTCCGACTGTCAACCAACCCGCGCGCTCGCCAGACAATCTGAGGCGTCACGCCGCCACCAACCTGCTTGAGTCCGGACCGCGACACTGCCGCACGCAGGCCGTCCCACGGACCGGAGGGCAAAGCTCCGCGTCAACTCCGCGACGGCTTGAGGTCTCTCCCCCTACCAGCCTGCTGGGCAGGCCGGTAGCGACCTCGTTCTGGACCCCAGGTCCAGGTTGCAGTTGGCCGATAATTCGCCATGTCGCCGCCAACTGGGCGTGGAATCCGCCATCTCCAGCTGGAACCTACACTCAGTTGAAGTCCCCGCCCGGCGCCATGTCGGCGAACCGCGAGTAGTGACCCTGGAACGCGACGGTGATCGTCGCGGTCGGGCCGTTACGGTGCTTGGCCACGATCAGGTCGGCCTCACCAGGACGCACGTCCTTGTCGTAGACCGAGTCGCGGTGCAGCAGGATCACCATGTCGGCATCCTGCTCGATCGATCCAGACTCGCGCAGGTCGCTGATCGCCGGCTTCTTGTCCTGCCGCTGCTCCGGACCACGGTTCAGCTGCGACAGCGCGATCACCGGCACCTGCAGCTCCTTGGCGATGAGCTTGAGGCTACGAGAGAACTCCGAGACCTCCTGCTGACGCGACTCGACGCGCTTTCCCGAGGTCATCAGCTGGAGGTAGTCGATGATCACCATGCGCAAGCCTTCGCGCTGCTTGAGCCGGCGGCACTTTGCGCGGATCTCGACGAGTGTCATGTTCGGGCTGTCGTCGATGTAGAGCGGAGCGTCGTTGATGCGACCGCGGGTCGCGGCGACGGTCGTCCAGTCGCGCGGGTCGAGGTTGCCCTTTCGCATGTTCTGCAGCGGGATCGCACCCTCGGCGCTGAGCAGACGCATCGCGATCTCGCTCTTGCCCATTTCGAGCGAGAAGAAGACGGAGGGCAGGTTGTGGCCGATGGATGCCGACCGCGCGAAGTCGAGGGCGAGCGTCGACTTTCCCATGGCGGGTCGCGCGGCGACGACGATCATCTGGCCGCCGTGCAGGCCGTTGGTCAGTTCGTCGAGTTCGCGGAAGCCGGTCGGGACGCCGGTCATCGAACCGTCTCGCCCGTTGGCCGCCTCGATCTCCTCGATCGCCGCATCGACGGCCGTCTGCAGAGGCACGTAGTCCTCTGCCGTCTCAGATCCGGTGATCGAGTAGATCTCGGCCTGCGCGGTGTTGACGATGTCGGTGGCGTCACCCTCACCGGCGTAGCCGAGCTGCACGATGCGCGTTCCGGCGTCGACGAGGCGCCGCAGGATCGCGCGCTCCGACACGATGCCGGCGTAGTAGCCCGCGTTCGCCGCGGTCGGCACGATCGAGGTGAGCGTGTGGAGATAGTCGGCACCGCCGGCGCGGCTGAGCTCGCCGGTCTTGATGAGCTCGTCGGTCACGGCGACGACGTCGGTCGGCTCGCCGTGCGAGTAGAGCGACAGGATCGCCTCGAAGATCAGCTCGTGCTTCGGGATGTAGAAGTCGGCGCCCTTGAGCGTCTCGATCACGTCGGCGACCGCGTCCTTCGACAGCAGCATGCCTCCGAGCGCGCTCTGCTCGGCGAGCAGATCGTGCGGCGGAGTCCGCTCCGGATGACGCTGCCCTCCGAGGCGTTCCTCCGAGATGTCGGCGATCGACACAGGCTTCCCTTCGATGCGACGAGTGGGTGCTTCCGCGACCTCATTCAGTCAGGTGCACAGCGAATCAGCATCCACCGACATTTGGTCGCTCGACCACGCTATTCACGCGGTCAACCCCATGCAACACAGCCTGTGGATAACTATGTGGAAAGGATGCGGAGAAACTCGGAGTGTCTGTGCACAACGCATGTGGATAACCCGGTGGACTACTAGAGTTTTGGACGAGTTTATTCCTCACGACCAGGTCTTTTCAGTTTCCCCACCCTGTGTACAACATTCGGCCTCAAGCGGGGATTGAAGGTTGGTAGTGCGGATGTCGACATGTGCAGAACCTGGGGAAAGTCAAGCCGGGCCCGCGGTCGGGCGCGTCACTCGACGCCGTATGCCGAAACACTCGTATATCTGCTCCTGGACAGTCGCTTTCGGCGGGAGTAGTCTCACCCCATCGACGCATCCGCGCCGAGATTGCGTTTGCCTTCAGAGGGGGAGGTGGAACGTGGACGCTCGGGCCACCCGGGCCGGTTCAACCGGCCTCATCTGGGGTGGCGCTGCTGTGCTCGCGTGGGCCGCGTTCACTCTCTTCACCGGAGGCGGATCCGCACACGCGGATGAGGGGGACGGACCGCTCGACGGTCTGACCGGCGTCGTGAGCAGCACGGTCACGGCGGTCACGGCACCCGTGACACCGGTGGTCACGCAGGTCGTCGCACCCGTCGTCACCGCCATCGCGGCCCCGGTGCAACAGACCGTGCCGGCTGTGGTCACCACGGTCACTCAGACGGTCGCACAGGTCCCGGTCGTCGGACCGGCGACTGCACCTCTCGTCTCCGCGGTGACCGACACCGCCCAGACGGTCGTGCAGCCTGTCGTCGACGTCGTGGGGAGCACTCCCGTCTCCCAGGTGACCACGCCTGTCATCGACGTCGTCACCGGGCTCCCGATCGTCGGCGACCTCGTCGACGATCTCGGTGTGCCCCGGCTGATCGACGACGTGGTCGGAATCGTCGACGACGCCACGGACGTCGTCGGGGGCGTGATCGACGGAACCGTTCCGCCTGTTCTCGAAGGCCTCGAGCCGCTCCTTCCCGCAGAACCGATCACTCCGGCCTCCCCGAATCCTGACGACGGCCAGGCGGTGAGTCCGCCCACGGCGCCGACGGCATCCGCTGGCGTGGCTGCTGTCGCAGTCGTCTCCGGCGCGCCCGCTCGCGGCCCCGCGCATCCGAGCAACGGCGGTTCTGCGGGTCCCGACGGCGACGCGCCCTGGCCGTCCGGCGACCCGGCCGCCGCTCCCCCCACGACGCCGATCTCCCCGTCTTCCTCCGCCGGTTCCGGCGGAGGTGCAGCTGCCACCGCCGCTCGCATCAGCGACGACGGTGTTCCCCCGCTTCGTGCTGAGAAGCGGAACCACGGCGCGACCGATGACGCCCTGCCGACGTCTCCGGTCGCCGACCACGACGTCGCTCCTGACTGACGCCCTGTCGAGTCGTCCCCTCGCGGACGACAGATGACGTGCTGCGCGCGCACCCGAATCCCGCGCGCATCCCATCAATCGACACAGCTCAGTCAGGAGCATCACCATGCGCACCTTCTTGAAGCGGGCCCTGTGGGGCACGCTCATCGCCGGCGGGATCACCCTGCTCGGCGCCTCGGTCGCCAACGCGGCTGAGACCGATGGAGAGGACGGCATCCTCTCCGGCACCCAAGTGGTCGCGCCGATCTCGGCTCCGATCACGATCGCGGGCAACGCGATCTCCGTTCTCGGCACCTCGGCCTCCCAGACGCCGCCAGCGACGGCTCCCGCGCCTGCCCCCGCCCCCTCGGCGGAGACGAGCGGCGCGTCAGGCACAGCCTCCGGCAGTCAGGCCGTGGTCACCGTGAACCTCCCGATCACCGTGCAGGACAACGCCCTGAGCGTTCTCGGCACGTCTTCGACCAGCACCCCGGCCGCGGATCCTCAGCCGGTGGCTCCCCAGGCCACCACCGTGGTTCCCCAGACCACGACGGCCGGGGTGCCGTCACCCACGACCTCCGGCACGGACGGGCTGCTCTCCGGCAGCCAGGCCGTGCTGCAGGTCGACGCACCGGTCACCGTGACGGGCAACGCCGTCTCGGTGCTCGGCACCAGCGAGGCCACCGGATCGGATGCCGCAGCACCGGCGCCCGCGACGGCCGCTCCGTTCGAGGCGACCACCGACGGCTCCGATGGGACCGGCAGCGGCACTCAGGTCGTCGCACCCGTCACCGCTCCCGTGTCGGTTCTCGGCAACGCGGTGTCGATCCTCGGCACCAGCAGCGTCGCCGGTGGCACCGGCGCATCTCCGTCGCCCGCGTCGTCGACCGACGCGTCCACGTCGGGGGATGGAGCGATTCTGGGCGGCACCCAGGTCGTCGCGCCCGTCACCGCACCCGTGTCGGTCCTCGGCAACGCCATCTCCGCCCTCGGCACCAGCGCGGTGACCGGTGGCGGCGGAACGACCGCACCCGCAGGATCAGGCTCCGACGGCCCGACCACCGCAGGAGACGGCTCGCTCGCCGGCGGCACCCAGGTCGTCGCACCCGTCACCGCACCCGTGTCGGTCCTCGGCAACGCCATCTCCGCTCTCGGCACCAGTACGGTGACCGGCGGCGGAGGCGGCGTTCCCGCTACCGGCCCCGGGCTCGGAGGCGCGGTGACCTCGGGCGGCGGATCGATCCTCGGCGGCACCCAGATCGCCCTGCCGGTCAACCTTCCGATCACGATCGGCGGCAATGCGATCGCGGTCGGCGGCACCAGCACGGTGACGGATCCGGGAACGGATCCGGGAACCGATCCCGGCACCGACCCCGGCACCGATCCGGGAACCGATCCCGGCACCGATCCGGGAACCGACCCGGGCTCGACCCCGGCTACGCCTCCCGCAACGACGGTTCAGGGAGCGGCCGCGACCGCGGCGGGTGCTGACGCGCTTGCCACCACCGGAGGGTCCGCGACGCTCGGACTCGCCGTGGTCGCCGCCCTTCTGCTGCTGCTCGGGGCGGGACTGCTGCGTCGTCGTCTGCTGACGGCGTAGCGATACCCCCGGCGGGCAGTCATCCTCGGGGGAGGAGATGCTGTCCGCCGGAGCGTCGATGCGCCGAACAGCGGATGTCGGGACAGGTGCCCCTCACTGGCTCGCGATTCGTGGCGCTCACGCATACAAAGCGGATGCCCCGTGGCCCTCACCACGGGGCATCCGCCATGCCCTCGGCCGTCATCCGTCATCCGAGCGTGAAAAGTCGGAGATCCTTGCGGACACGCCGGGGCGCGGCATCCGCCCGGCGGCCAGTCGCCCGTCGACTCCGACTTTTCGCACGCCCCCATGCACACGAAGGACGAATGCAGAACGCCCCCTGTCCCGGAGGACAGAGGGCGTTCGAGCGGTGTCGCGCCTTACTTGGCGGCGACGACCTGCAGGGTGATGACAGCGGTCACGTCGTCGTGCAGACGAACCGTGGCCTCGTGCTCACCGGTCGACTTGATCGCCGACGTGATGTGCACCTTGCGCTTGTCGATCGCACCGAGACCGGCGGCTGCGACAGCATCCGCGATGTGCTCGGTCTTGACGGAACCGAAGAGGCGACCCTCGGCGCCCGCCTTGACGGCGAGACGCACCTTGGTGCCCTCGAGGGCGTTCTTCAGGGCCACGGCCTCGTCGCGGTCGTGGATCGCGCGAGCCTGACGAGCAGCCTGGATCGAAGCGACCTGCTTTTCGCCACCGCGGGTCCACGCCGTAGCGAAGCCCTGGGGGATGAGGTAGTTGCGGGCGTACCCGTTCTTGACCTCGACCACGTCACCGGCGCTTCCGAGCCCGGCGACCTCGTTCGTGAGAATCAGCTTTGCCATGTCCGTACCCCTCAGCGGCCAGCGCCGGCGTAGGGCAGGAGAGCCATCTCGCGAGCGTTCTTGATCGCGCGGGCGATCAGACGCTGCTCCTGCACGGAGACACCGGTGATACGACGGGCGCGGATCTTTCCACGCTCCGAGATGAACTTGCGAAGCGTGGCGACGTCCTTGTAATCAATGACGCCGACCCGGATCGACTTCGCGGGAGCGGTGGGCTTGCCACCCTTCCGCGGCTTGCGGCGGTCGCCGCTCGACTTTCCAGCCATAGTTTTTCCTTAGTTATGAGACGGATGCCGAAGCATCCGGAGATCCTTGTTCAGAACGGGGTGTCGTCGCCGAAGCTGCCGGGCGTGCTCCACGCGTCAGCGCTGGTCGACGAGCCGGGCGTGGACCACGGCTCCTCCGACACTGCCTGCTGCGCGGGACGGGACTGCTGCCCGCCACCGCCCTGACCGCCACCCTGGAAGCCGCCGCCATTCGACGCCGCCCGCGTGACCTGAGCGGTCGCGTACCGGAGCGAAGGGCCGATCTCGTCGACCTCCAGCTCGATCGCGGTGCGCTGCTGGCCTTCACGGTCCTGGTAGGAGCGCTGACGCAGGCGGCCGGTCGCGATGACCCGCATGCCCTTGGTCAGAGAACCTGCCACGTGCTCCGCGAACTCGCGCCACACGGACGCACGGAGGAACAGCGCATCGCCGTCCTTCCACTCGTTCGCGGCGCGGTCGAAGTTCCGAGGCGTCGATGCGATGGTGAAGTTCGCCACCGGCAGTCCGTTCTGCGTGTAGCGCAGCTCGGGGTCGGCCGTGAGGTTTCCCACCACGGTGATGACTGTTTCGCCGGCCATGAGACTTACGCCTTCGCAGCCTTGCGAGCAGCCTTCTCCTCGGAGCGCTTCGCCTCCGAGGCGACCATCGCCTGAGCTTCTTCTGCCCGCAGCACCTTGGTGCGCATGATCGACTCGTTCAGCTTGAGCTGACGGTCAAGTTCCTGCGTGGCCTCGCTGGTAGCGGTGAAGTTGACGACGGCGTAGATGCCCTCGTTCTTCTTCTGGATCTCATAAGCAAGACGGCGCTTGCCCCAGATGTCGACCTTGTCAATCGAGCCACCATCGTTGGTGATGACCTTCAGGAACTTGTCGAGCGTCGGGGCGACCGTGCGCTCATCGATCTCGGGGGTCAGAATGACCATGAGTTCGTACTGGTGCGTCACTTACCCACCTCCTTCGGACTAGAACGGCTCCCGGGACTTTCCCGGAAGCAGGAGGGTGTGTAGCACGTCATCCGTCCGGGCCTCCGAATGGGGGCCTGAGGGCAGACAACCTCAACAGTCTACCTGAGAAAGCTCGGCGCTGCGGCCAGCGACCGGGCGGAGCACTTGGCATGCTGGGGAGGTGCCGTCGAACGTCGGCGCCACACGACCGAAGGGGGGACGCCATGCGCGTCAACAAGTGGGGGGTCGGCGTCGTTCTCGCCGCCGCCGTCATGCTCACCGGATGCTCCGCGGGAGCATCCGACAAGCCCGCAGCCGAAGACAAGCCGAGCAGCAGCGCCTCGCAGGAGGCCGAAGCTCCCGCGACGGACTGCCCCGAGCTCAAGGAGGGTGCGACCGTCGACGGAGCCGCCCTCGGCGCCTGCATCGCCGACACCGCATCGTCGATCGCCGGTTACGCGGCCTCGACCAGCGTGATGGGCATGGAGACCACGGGCAAGTACAACCCGGCGGAGAAGGCCCTCGAGAGCACCACTCCCCTGGGTTCGATCATCGTGATCGGCGACGACGCCTGGGTCAAGACGGCCACCGGCGCCTGGCAGGTCGCCGACACCACGTCGAGCGACCCGATGGTCGCCGGCCTCAGCACGGGCGCGGCTGCCGCATCCCAGGCGAGCCCGACCATGATCGCCACCCTGCTCTCCGGCGACTTCACCGTCACCGGCACGGGCGAGCGTCTCGGTCAGCAGGTCTTCCTGCTCTCGGGCGCGGTCGAGATGCAGGGCGTCTCGTCGGACCTCGTCCTCGAGGTCACGAAGGACTTCGCTCCTCTCGCCACCACCACCAAGGCCGAGGTCAGCGGCACGGTCGTCGACTCGACCACGGTCGTCACCGAGTGGGACGTCAAGCAGGACATCGTCGCTCCGCTCTGAGCGGATGACGACGGCGAAGGGCCGGGGCGCGAGCCCCGGCCCTTCGTGTGTTCTCAGGGCTTCCGCGCAGCGAGGAACTCCTCGATCTCGGGGAGCCGCGGCGCCGAGGAGGACGCCCCTGACCGCTGAACCGACAGAGCGGCCGCCGCAGAGCCGAACTCGACTGCGGCGGTGAGTTCGTCTCCGAGGGCTAGACGCGAGGCGAGCGCTCCGCAGAACGTGTCGCCCGCCGCGGTGCTGTCGACGGCTGTCACGGCGAACGCCGGTACGCGGCGTTCGCCGGCGGCATCGCGCACGAGCGCTCCTTCTGCGCCGAGGGTCACGACGAGCGTGGGCACACGAGAGGCGAGCACTGCCGCGGCGTCCTCGAGAAGGGCATCCGCGGCGCCCGCCAGATCGAGGCACTCATGCTCGTTCACCACGAGGATGTCGATCAGCGCGAACACGTCGGCGGGCAGCGCCCGGCTCGGCGCCGCGTTGAGCACCGTCGTCGCCCCCTGCTCCTTGGCCGCACGGAACGCCTCCCGCACGACCTCGATCGGCACCTCGAGCTGCGCGAGCACGACATCTCCCTGCTCGGCCGTCGAGAAGCGACCGGACAGCGCGTCGACGTCGCCGTTCGCCCCCGGCACCACGACGATCGCGTTCTCCCCTCCCTCGGCGACCATCACGAACGCCGACCCGGTCGGACGTTCTGAGCGCGCGAGTCTCGCGTCGACTCCTTCGCCTCGCAGGACCTCGTCGAGCCGGCGGCCCGCATCGTCGTCGCCGACAGCGCCGACGAATCGTGTCCGGGCGCCGGCTCGCGCGGCAGCCACTGCTTGATTGAGGCCCTTTCCCCCCGCGCCCGTCGCCTCGCTCTCCGCGAGCACGGTCTCACCGGGACCCGGGTGACGGTGCAGCCGCACCGTGGTGTCGAGGTTGGCGCTGCCCACCACGATCACCCGCATGAGTCGCCCCCCGATGATGCCGACGGCCCGATCATCGTGCGATCGCCTCTGCGACCGTGAGTCCGGCGAGAGCGGGGATGCCGAGACCGGTCAGGCGGATGCCGTCGGCGTCGACCCCTGCGGGAATCCACGACTCTCCGAACAGTGCGGCCGCGGCCGCACCGGCCAGCGCCGGAAGAGACGCCGCGTTCCTCGGCTGTGCGAGCGCGCCGAGCATCAGATCCGCTGCATCCGCTGCAGAGGCGACGTGCGCCAGCAGGAAGCCGAACGTCTCCGGAGCGGCGATCGGATAGCTGTACACCCAGTCGCCGACCTCTGTGCTGAGTCGGCGGGCCCTGTCCATCGGACCGTGCGACTCGGCGGCGACTGCGAGCGAAGCGTCGGCCATGCGGCGGCTCCACGTGCCTTCAGGAAGCTGCTCCACAGCGAGCCGAACCGCGTCGTTCGCAGGAGCGCCGTCGAGGAGGGCGCCGAACAGGACCGCTGAGGCCCTGGCGCACCACACGCCATCGAGGGAGTGCGTGACCGCCGCATCGGCTTCGGCCGCCTCGGTCGCGTCCGCGCCGAGCACCGCGACCGCGGCGAGCGCCCGCACGGTGGCGATGTCGTCGAAGTAGTGGGCGTTGTCGTGGCCGGACTGCGGCGGCTCCGCTCCGCGTCGGAGGTTCTGCAGCGCGAGCTTGGTTCCGATCCGTGCCCGCAGTCCGCCCTCGGGATCCGCTTCGAGAGCCGCGAGCTCCCGCCATTCGACGAGACCGAATCCGCGTGCATGCTGGCGCGCGGAGAACGCGAACCACTCGAGGTTCTCGCCCGCCCCGGGATGCAGCGTCGTCGGCGGCGCCGCGTGCGTGAAAGGTCGCGGCACTGTGGTGGTGCGATCGGCGTCGCCGAGCGCGGCGAGGATCCGCACGCGGTTCACGCGCTTGGGCGGCAACGCGTAGACGCGGAAGTCGGCGTTCATCGACGATGAGGACTCCCCCGCCACGATTCCACGGGTGAGAAGATCGATCACGGGAGTGGTCATGCGCGCGCCTCCTCGACGATGCGGGTCAGGGTGTCGGCGGCATCCAGCGGATGGATGCCGCGCATCGAACGGATGCAGGATCCGGCCACCGGCCGAAGGCCCGCCACCCATTCGTCCGGCAGATCGGCGATACCCGAGATCGCACCGCCGATGCAGCCGGCGATCGCGGCTGTCGTGTCGGCGTCTCGTCCCATGTTGACGGCGAACAGGATGCTGTCGGCGGCCCGGCCCCGGGCGTGCAGCACCGAGGACATGGCGAGCCCGACGGCCTCGGGCGCGAGATCGGCCCAGAAGTAGTCGACCACGGCGAGCCGATCGTGCAGGGCGAGAGCCAGTGCGTCGTCGTCGAGGCCGGAGTGCACCAGATCCCTGGCGTCTCTGAGATTGCGCGCCGTCCAGCTGTCGGCGGGGATCGCCGCGAGGCCGGCCTCGTAGCACTCCTCCGCATCGGCCCCTGTGAGCGCGGTGGTGACCGCGACCGCGACGACGACCCCTGCCCAGACGCCCTCTGTCGTGTGGCTGACGGCGCCGTCGGCTTCTGCGAGCCGACGAGCGAGGTCCGCGTCGCCGTCGGCGACGATGCCGAGCGGGCTCACCCGCATGGCGAGGCCGTCGCTCCAGCCGTGCATCGTGTCTCCGCTCAGAGGCGGGCGGATGCCGCGACGCAGGTTGTCGATCGCGGCCATCTCGCTGAAACCGCCGCCCTTGAAGTCGTCGGCC
Organism: Microbacterium sp. ZW T6_19; assembly: GCF_044987465.1. Taxonomy (NCBI): domain Bacteria; kingdom Bacillati; phylum Actinomycetota; class Actinomycetes; order Micrococcales; family Microbacteriaceae; genus Microbacterium; species Microbacterium sp. ZW T6_19. The sequence continues at coordinate 196,905 of NZ_JBJDRH010000005.1, forward strand.
TGCGGCAGCACGTCCTCGATCCAGGTCTGCGCGAAGTCGTCGGCCGTCGCCCCGACGCCGACGCGCTGCACGGTCTTCGCGGTGAGCAGTGCGTACTCGGTGTCGTCGCTGCCTGCAGGTTCCGGATCGAGATAGCCGGTGACGCGACCGTGGGCCGCCTGGATCTGGGCCGCGGAGAAGCCCTCGACCGGCCGGCCGATCGCGTCTCCGATCGCGAGCCCGGCGAGCGAGCCTCGAGCTCTGTCCTGCAGGCTCGGCGTGGGGGAAGTCATGGAAGTCCTTGTCTCTTCGAGGGTCAGTGCGCAGGAAGAAGCGCGAGAGTGCGTCGAGCGAGGTCGTCGATCTCGACGCCGTCGAGGCCGGGAAGACTCGTGGCGATGCGGTTGCGCAACGGCGCGGTGAATCGCTCGGGGAGCCTGGAGAAGCCCGCCAGGCCACCGAGCACCGAGCCGACCGTCGCGCCGGCGGAGTCGGTGTCCCACCCTGCCACCACGGCGAGCGGCACCCCTCGGGCGAAGTCGCCGCCGCTGCGGGCGATGGCGAACGCGATGAGCGCGGCGTTGTTGATCGTGTGCACCCAGTGGAGGCGTCCGTACGCGGCGTGCAGCGCGTCGAGGGCTGCAGCGTCGTCGAGATCCGAACGGCCGAGATCCGCGCCGTGGGCGATGGCGGCGGCGAGCTCGCTGTCGACGGGAACCACGGTCCCGGCCAGCGCGAGCACCTCGTCCACGGAGTGCGAGACCAGCGACGCGGATGCCAGGGCGGCTGCCCACATCGCACCCCAGAGGCCGTTGCGCGTGTGGCTGAGGCGCGCGTCCGTCCAGGCCATGCGCGCGGCCTCGCCGACATCGCCGGGGTTGATCCAGCCGTAGACATCGGTGCGGATGAGCGCTCCGATCCATTCGCGGAACGGGTTGCGCACGCGGGCGGCTTCATCGGGGCGGTAGCCGTCGAGAAGGTTGCGGTACGCGATGCGCTCGGCGGTGAACGTGCGGCCGGCCGGGAGGTCGGCCAGCCAGGCCTGGGCCACGTCGTCGGTGGTGAACCCGCGTCCCGCCGTCTCCAAGACGCGGAGGTTGAGCAGCGGGTAGTTGAGATCGTCGTCCTCCGGCATCCCGTCGATGTTCTCGACGAGGGAGTTCACCGCCGACCTCCTGTTCCACGGCCAGCGGGCGGCGACCTCGGCGGGCAGCCCCTGCGCCGTGAAGTAGTCCGTGAGCGGCCAGCGATCGGTCGATCGCAGGATCTCCTCGATCCCCTCGCGGGGGATCTTCTCGACAGGCTTGCCCCACAGGCAACCGGCCGACCGTCCTGTCCACGCCCCCAGCATCCGGTCCGCGAGAGCCTCACCGCCCACCGCCGTCGGCGCGGGGACGCCGTCGAGCATGGCGTGCACGCCAGGCCAGTCCGTCGGTTCCTCGCTGTCGCTCCGAACCCGATCGAGCTCGACGAGCAGCTCTCGGGCGAGCATCCGCAGCTGGTCGGGAGGAGCCTCCGGCGTCGCGCCGCCGCGCACCGGATCGAGGCCGCCGCCGGCCTCCACCCACCGAGCGGCGATCGCGGAGACGTCCTTCCCCTCCGCCCTCGCCTGCACCAGTTCGTGCGGCACCAGGTCCTCGGGCTGCGCCCAGGTGAGACGCATCACGCCTCCTGAAGGCCGGCGATGCGGCGCAGATCAGCCTGCGCCCGGGCTCCGTCGGCCGCGATGATCTCCTCGGCGACATCCGACAGCAGCGCGGCGTACTCATCGAAGTCCACGCGGCTCGCGGTCGCGATCGTGTCGATGATGTCGGCGGGGATCACGGCGACCCCTCCGATTCCGGCTGCGATGCTGCCCGCCATCGAGGCGATCGAGTCCGAGTCGCGCCCGTAGTTCACCGCCCCCAGCACGGTCGGCATCAGATCACCGCGATACGCGACCAGGAAGCCGAGAGCCACCGGCAGCTCTTCGATCGACTTCGTGCGCGAGGGGACCCGCGCGTCCATGAGCGGTTCGCGATACGCGTCCCCGACGGTGTCGAAGGGACGGATCGCGTCGCGCAGCACGGCGCCGACTGTCTCATCGTCGGCATCCTCAGGAAGCGATCTCGCCGCATCGACGACCGCCTGGATCGCTGCCGCCGTACCGTCGTGCGCGACGCGCAGAGCGGCGTCGATCACAGAATCGACGGAGGCGCCGACCGCGACGGACGCCGCCACGGCCGCGGCGAACACGCCGGCCGCCTCGCGGCCGTAGCTCGACTGGTGCGCTCCCGCGACGTCGATCGCCTCCGCGTACGCCGCCTCGGGGTTGCCCGCGTTGACGATCCCCACCGGGGCCATGTACATCGCGGCGCCGCAGTTGACGACGTTCCCCACCCCGGCCTCGCGCGGGTCGACGTGTCCGTACTGCAGTCGCGCCACCATCCACTTCTCCGCGAGGAAGATCCGCTGCAGCAGGATCGACTCGCGCTCGAGCTCGGGTATCCAGCGGATCTCCGTCTGAAGCAGCGGCACCAGCGATTCGGCGACCGCGAAGGCGTCGATGTGATCCCGCCGCTCGGCGTACACGCGGATCAGCGCCTGCGTCATGAGGGTGTCGTCGGTGATGTGACCGTCGCCCTTGTGATACGGACTCACGGGCCGGGCCGTCTGCCAGTCCAGGTGATACGGAGGGACGATCCCGGTGATCCGGCCCCCGTAGCGCTCCTTGATCTTCTCGGGGCTGAAGCCCTCGGCCGCCCCACCGAGGGCGTCGCCGATCGCCGACCCTGCGAGCACGGCCGCCGTGCGTTCCCGAATCCAGCTCATGCCATTCCTCTCTTCGAGCCGGAGCGGATGCCGAGCATCCGCTCCGGCGTCATCAACCGTTGACCTGTGCCCAGCCGTCATCGAGCTCGGACGCGAGGCCCTCGTCGTCGATCTCGCCGCCGAGGAACTTCTGGAACGCCGGGGTCGCCACGGTGTCCTTCCACCGGACGAATCCGTTGGCCTGCAGGAAAGCGGGACCTTCGAGCCCCTCTGCCGACTTCACGATCTCCGGCCAGCCGTTCTGATCCGCGGTCTGCTCGGCGAGCGCCTCGCGCGCCGACACCGTCGTCGGGATCAGCCCGTCGGCGACGTTCATCTTCACGAGGTTGTCGGTCTGCATGAAGTAGTCGAGGAACTTCGCCGCCTGCTTCTGATGCGGGGAGTCGATGTTGATCGACAGCGTCTGAGGGTTGGCCGCCTGGACGGCGCCCTCGGAGCCGGCGAGCGGAGGCAGGACGACCCAGTCCATGCCTGCCGGAGCATCGGTCGCGATGTTGGCCACCTGGTACGAGCCCTGAACCGTCATCGCCGCCTTGCCCGCGTAGAACGTCGCGAGCACGTCGGAACCCGACTGCGTGACGCCGATCGGGTCGACGGAGCCCGCCTCGATCATGTCGCGCACGCGGTTCGGCACTTCGAGGTCGGCATCCTTCACCTCGACCTTCATGTCCTCGCCCTTGCCGGTGAAGTACTCCGATCCGAAGCCCATCCCCAGGCTCATGAACGCCGCGGTGGGGCTCTTCAGGCCCCACGTGATGCCGTGCACGTCACCCGAGGTGGTCGCCGCGGCGATGTCGGCCAGTTCGTCCCACGACATGGAGTCGCCGGTCGGGATCTCCACACCTGCGGCCTCGAGCAGCGTCTTGTTCGCGAACACGACGTAGGTCTGCAGTTCGGTCGGGGCGCCGATGATCTGGCCGTCGACCGTGACCGACTCCCGCACGCCGGGATCGATGTCGTCGAGAGTCTTCTCGCTGAGCAGCTCGCTCAGATCGGCGAGGTAGCCGTCCCTGGCGAACGGCACGATTCCGAGCACCTCGTAGTGGATGATGTCCGGCGCGACCTCGCCCGCGAACTGCGTCGTCAGCTTGTCATCCAGACTGTCGGTCGGAGCCTGGACGATCTCGACCTGGATGTCGGGATTGTCGGCGTTCCACGCGTCGACGATCTCCTTGGTCGCCTGGATCGCGGCCGGCTGATCGGAGAACGACTGGAACGTGATCGACACCGGCTCGCCGTCGGCGGTGTCGTCTGCGGTCTCGCCGCCCTGCGAGCAGGACGCGAGGACCAGGGCCGTCGCGGCGGCGGCCGCGAGTGCGATGGTCGCACGATGAAGCGTCTTCACTTCATACCTCTTTCTCTAGTGTTCGGGAACTGCGGGAACTGCGGGAACTGTGGAGCTAGCCCTTGACCGCGCCGGACAGCAGGCCGGTGGCCAGGCGCTTCTGCAGCAGCGTGAAGAACACGATGCTGGGGATGCTGGAGAGCAGCGCACCGGCGGCGAGCGGACCGACGGCGACCTTGCCCTCGCCGCCGATGAAGGTGCTGAGCGCGATCGGGAGGGTGTAGTTCTCGGGAGACTGCAGCAGCACGAGTGCGAAGAAGAACTCGTTGTACGCCGAGACGAAGCTGAACATCGCGGTGGCGGCGAGTCCGGGCATCAGCAGCGGGAACACGACCCGCTGGAGAGTGCGCGCCTTGTTCGCGCCGTCGATCGCCGCCGCTTCCTCGATGTCGAAGGGGATCGCCGCGACGTAGCCCTGCAGCATCCAGAGCGAGAACGGCAGCGTGTAGACCGAGTACACGATCACGAGTCCGAGCAGCGAGTCGACGAGCCCTACGGAGCGGAGGATGAAGAACAGCGGGATCACGACGAGGATCACCGGGAAGATCTGGCTGACCAGGATGTAGCCGACGCCGATCGTCCGCAGCTTCCCCTGGTAGCGCGCCATCACGTAGGCACCTGGGATCGACAGCAGCGTGACGACGATCGTCGTCGCGACGGCGACGATGAGGCTGTTGCCGGCCGCACGCACGAGCCCCTGCCTCTCCAGCGCCGCGATGAAGTTGTCGATCGTCGGCTGCAGCGGAAAGAGGTTGACGGCGAGCGAGTTGATCTCGGCCGAGGACTTGAATGCCGTCGAGATGAGCCACACCAGCGGGAACCCCAGGAAGATGAGGAACGCGGCGAGCGCCAGATACTGCAGAGTACGCACCAGAGGCTTCCTCGTGCGCCGGTCGGCCCGTCGCCGCTGGGTCTTCGTGGCGTTCTGCGTGACCAGGGTCCTGGTCGCGGTCGTGTCCTTCATCGCGCGCTCCTCTCCGGACGGAACTGGCGCCACAGCGCGATCACCAGGATGACGACGAGGAAGAGCACGATCACGTCGCCCATCGCCGCGGCCCCACCGGTGTTGCGGGTCTTGAACGCCTCGAGGTAGGTGAACAGCATCGGCAGCATGGTGCGTCCGCCAGGACCGCCCTCCGTCATCACGTAGACGATGCCGAAGGAGTTGAAGTTCCAGATGAAGCTCAGGCTCGCGATCGAGAAGATCACCGGACGCAGCGCGGGGAGCGTGACGCTCACGAAGCGCCGCCACGTGCTCGCGCCGTCGACCGCGGCCGCCTCGAGCAGCTCGCCGGGCACCTGCTGAAGCCCGGCGAGCAGGACCACGGTGTTCTGCGGCATGCCGACCCAGACGCCGACGAGGATCACCGCCGGGAGGGCGAGACCGAAGTCGCCGAGCCAGTTGATGTCGGCGGGACCGCCCAGCGACTCGATCAGCCAGTTCAACGGGCCGTTCGTCGGCGAGTAGATCATCTGCCACATGACGGCGACGACGACCGGCGGCATGGCCCAGGGGATCAACGCGAGCACACGCGTGATCCCGCGGAATCGCAGGTCGGTGTTCAGCAGCAGCGCCAGGCAGAGTCCACCGACCACCTGCAGCACGGTGACCGTCACCGCCCAGATCATGCCGATGCCGAACGACTGCCAGAACTGCACGTCGGAGCCGAGCGAGATGAAGTTCTCGAAGCCCACGAACTGCGTGTCGTGGTGACGTGCGAGCCGCGAGTCGGTGAACGCCGTCGCGACGCCGATGAACAGCGGCACCACGCTCAGCGCGAGGATCGGGATCAGGGTGGGCACGACGAGGCCGATCGCCTCGTTGCGCCGGGAGCGGGCCAGCCCGCCCGTCCGCGGAACGGCCGTGGTCCTGGTGCGGCTCGTCCCGGCACTCATGCGGCTTCGCCGATCGTCGAAGCCCTGATGACGAGCGTGGCGTCCACCGTCTCGCGGCGGGGAGGGCGCGACGGGTCGGCGAATCGCTCGCTGAGCATACGCGCCGCGATGCCTCCGCGTCGCTCGGACTGCAGCGACACCGAGGTGAGCGGAGGGCTGTACAGCGCCGCGAGCTCGGTGTCGTCGATGCCCGTGACGGCGAGGTCGTCGGGTACCCGCAGCCCTCGACGTCGCGCCGCGCTGATCGCGCCGATCGCGATGAGGTCGTTCGCACACACGATGGCGTCGATCGGGATGCCGCTGTCGAGCGTTGCGGCGAGCAGGTGTTCCGCGGCGTCGACGCCTGCTCCCACCGTGAAGTCCGCCGCCGTGATCTGCAGCGCCTCGGTGCGCACGAGAGCATGGCGCTCGACCGCGGCCGCGAAGCCCGCCCGACGCGCGGCGCCCGGATTGGTGTTTCCCGGCCCGTTGATGACGCCGATGCGGGTGCGACCGATCTCGACGAGGTGGTCGACCACCATTCCCACCGCGACCGACGAGTCGACGAACACGTTGTCGACGCCGAGATCGGAGTGCAGCGTGCCGATCACGACGACCGGCACGACGGTGTCGGCGATCGCCTGGCGCAGCGCCGGGGTCACGCGCAGCGGAGAGATGATGAGTCCGTCGCCCGCTCCCATGCTCAGCATCCGCACGAGCTCCACCGTCTGATCCGGGCGACGGCCGGTCGAGGAGACGCTGATCCGCGTGGTCTCCCCCAGCTCCGCCTCGATCGCGCGCAGCATCTGCACGTAGTTCGGGTTGCCGATGTCGTCGACCGCGAAGACGACCTGCCTGTGTCCGCCCAGGCGCAGCGATCGGGCTGTGGCGTCAGGGAGGTAGCCGATGCGCTTGGCCGCGGTGCGGACCTTGCGCACCATCTCGGGGCTCGCGGAGCGTCCGGTGAGCGCACGCGACGCGGACGCCAGGGAGACGCCGGCGGTCGCGGCGACCTCGTGCAGTGTCGGCTTCGTCCCCATGATGCTCCTCGTCGAGTGGAAACGTTTCCAGCGATCGGACGTGGAAACGTTTCCAAATCGGCGCTGGTCGGGCTGCAGGGAATCTAGGCGGCGGGAGTACCGGGTGTCAAGACCCTGCGACGTACTCCCGGAGAATCCGCTCGGCACGCCCGCGCATGGCCGGATCGACCATCTCGCCGGAGGCCAGAGTCGCCACTCCCCCTGCCGCGAGCAGTCGCAGCACCTCCTGCGCCCAGGCGATCTGGGCGGCCGTGGGCGCGAACTCCGCCGAGATCACCGGCAGCTGGATCGGATGCACCGCCATGCGCCCGAACATGCCCAGCTGCGCCGCCCGTCGCGTGTCTTCCGCGAGCCCATCCAGATCGCGGATCGCGGGGTATACGGATGCCATCGGGGCCGGCAGTCCGGCGGCCCGCGCGGAGTACAGCGCGGTGAGTCGGGCATGGTCGAGTACCGGCTCGCCGCCGCCCAGGTCGCTGCGCAGATCGCTCTCGCCCAGGCCGATCGCCACCACCGCCGGGTGCTCGGCAGTGGCACGCGCGTTCAGCACACCCCTCGCCGACTCGAGCAGCGCCGTCACCGGATGTCCCGGCGCGAGCTCGGCCACCCGGTCGAGCTGCATTCGATCCTCGACCTTCGGCAGCCGGATGCCGACGTCGAGCGGCAGCGTCGAGACCGCGCGCAGGTCTTCGTCATCTCCGGCGTTCACGCGCACCTGCACCGCGACCTCCGATGAGCGAGCTTCCAGCCACCTGATCACGTCATCCCTGGCGCGCCCCTTGCGCTCGGCGGCCACCGCGTCCTCGAGGTCGAAGACGACAAGGTCCGCCCCGCTCGCCTCGGCCGAAGCGAAGCGATCGGGCCGGTCGCCCGGTACGTAGAGCCCCGTGCGGTGAAGATCCATCACACGGCGCCTGACGCGTGCAGTGCGTCGATGTCGTCATCCGAGAATCCGGCATCCCGCAAGACGTCGTCCGTGTCCGCACCGTGCGGCCGCCCGGCCCAGCGGATGGAGCCCGGCGTGCGCGAGAGCCGGAAGAGGACGTTCTGCATCGCGAGGTCTCCCAGTTCCGGGTCGGGCACTCTCACGATCGTCTCCAGAGCCCGGTACTGCGGGTCCTCGACGACTCCCCTCACGTCGTACACCGGTGCGATCGCGGCGGATGCGGCCTCGAAGGCATCGATCACCTCGGACGCGGGGTGCGCGCCGATCCAGGCCTGCACGGCGTCGTCGAGCTCGTCGGCGTGCTGCGCCCGGTCGTGTCCCGAGCCGAACCACGGCTCCCTGGTCAGCTCGGTGCGGCCGACCACGGTCATGACCCGTTCGGCGATCGACTGCGAACTCGTCGAGACCGCCAGCCAGACGCCGTCGCGCGAGCGGTAGACGTTGCGCGGAGCGTTGTTGACGGACCTGTTGCCGGTGCGCGGCTGCACGAGACCGAGCTGATCCCATGCCGTGATCTGTCCGCCCAGCAGCATCAGGATCGGCTCGATGATCGCCATGTCGACGACCTGCCCGACGCCGTCGCGCTCGGCACCTCGCAGTGCCGCCATCACAGCGTAGGAAGTGGCGAGCGCCGCGATGCCGTCGGCGAGGCCGAACGGCGGCAGCGTAGGCGGGCCGTCCGGATCGCCTGTGAGCGCGGCGAATCCGCTCATGGCCTCGGCGAGGCTTCCGAAGCCCGGCCGTGAGGAGTACGGCCCGAATTGCCCGAAAGCGGTCACCCTCGCGAGCACCAGCCGCGGATTCGCCGCGAACAGCTGCTCGGGCGAGAGCCCCCAGCGCTCGAGAGTGCCCGGACGGAAGTTCTCGATCATCACGTCGGTATCGGCGACGAGTCTCAGAAGCACGTCCGCGCCGGCCGCCGTGCTCAGATCGACCGTCGCTGTGCGCTTGTTGCGACCGAGCGTCTTCCACCAGAGATTGACGCCGTGCTTCTGCGGGCCGTGCCCGCGGGCGGCGTCGGGTCGTGCCGGATGCTCGATCTTGATCACGTCGGCGCCGAAATCGCCGAGAAAGGTGGCCGCGAGAGGACCGGCGAAGAGCGTCGACACGTCGAGCACGCGCACCCCGTGCAGCGGAGGCGATGGAACAGTTCTCAGATCTTCCTGGTCCGACACCGAGACATGATAGCCACAGCTCGATCGCACGGGAACACCGACAGGATCCGCCTCCGACGAGCCGTCGCGACTTTCCCGTCAGGGCTCGGAGCGCGACGCCTCAGTCGATGACCGGAGCCACTTCCGACCACAGCATCCGATCCTCCGTCGAGGGCGCCTCGGGAATGCGCCCCGCGCCGTCGGGTTCGGGAATGGCCGCCAGCAGCGCCCGGGTGTACGGATGCTGAGGGCTCGACCACACGCGGTCCGTCGCGCCCGACTCCATCACGCGGCCCCCGTAGAGCACCACCGTGCGGTCTGCGATGCGGCGGACCACGGCGAGGTCGTGCGAGATGAACAGCATGCCGGCGCCCGCCTCGGCCACGAGATCGCGCATGAGACCGGCGACGCTCGTCTGCGTCGACGCGTCCAGCGCCGAGATCGGCTCGTCGGCGACCAGCAGCGACGGCCGTGCGGCGAGCGCTCGCGCGATCGCGATGCGCTGCTTCTGACCGCCGGAGAACTGGTGCGGGTAGCGCGACACCACGTTCGCGGGAAGCCCGACCTTCTCGAGCCACTCCTCGACCGTCGAGCCTGCAGCTCCTCGCGCCAGAGCCGTCGCGATGCCATCGGCGATCTGGTCGCCGATGCGGCGACGCGGGTTCAACGAGGTCGCCGGGTCCTGGAAGACCATCTGGATGCCGGTGAGCGCGATCGACCGGCGGCGGATGCCGAGCGGAGTCACGGGGGCGTCGTGGAACAGCACGGCGCCGCCGGCGAGCTTCTCGATGCCGACGGCTGCGCGGGCGAGGCTCGACTTGCCGCTGCCGGATTCGCCGACCAGGGCGACGGTCTCCCCCGGCGCCACGCTCAGCGAGACGCTGTCGACGGCGACGACCGGCGGGTTGCCCGGGTAGCGCACGACCACGTCGCGCGCATCGAGGACGGCGACTTCACTCATCTGCGGCCTCCTCGGTCGCGGCATCCGCTTCGTCTGCCGCATCGGCCTCTTCGATCCTCGAACCAGGCAGGGCGGCGAGCAGCGTGCGGGTGTACTCGTGCTGCGGATCGCGGAACAGCGTCTCGCGGTCGGCCCGCTCGACGATCTCGCCGTTCTTCATGACGGCGACCTCGTCGGCGATCGCGCTCATCACGCCCAGATCGTGCGTGACGAGGAGCACCGCGAGGTTCCGCTGGGTCGCGAGGTCGCGCAGCAGCCGCAGGATCCCGGCCTGCACCGTGACGTCGAGCGCGGTCGTGGGCTCGTCGGCCAGCAGCACGTCGGGGTCGCACGCGAGCGCGCACGCGATCGCGATGCGCTGACGCTGTCCGCCCGAGAACTGATGCGGATAGCGCTTCAGCGCCTCGGCCGGGTTCGGCACCTGCACCGTCTCGAGCAGCTCGATCGCCCGGGTCCTCGCGGCGTCCTTCGTGAGAGAGAGATGCACTCGCAGGTGGTCGGTGAGCTGGCGCCCCACGGGCAGCTGCGGGTGCAGCGACGCCGAGGGGTCCTGGAACACCATGGCGATCCGCCTGCCGCGGATGCGGTTGAGGTCGCGCCGGCGCATGCCGAGCAGCTCCTCCCCCGCCAAGGAGATCGATCCGCCGGTGCGGGCCTGTCGCGGGAGGAGCCCGAGGACGGCGAGCGAGGTGAGCGTCTTGCCCGAACCGGATTCTCCGGCGAGACCGTGGATGCGTCCGGCCTCGAGCTCGAGCGAGACTCCACGGACGAGCGGACGGCCGATGTCGATCGTCAGATCGCGGATGCTGAGCGCCGCGGTCATGCGATGGCTCCCTTCGCGTCTGCCTTGTGCTCCGCCTGCTTCTCGTGCGTCATCTCGGCGGTCGGGTCGAGCACGTCTCTCATCGCATCGCCGAGGAAGTTGAAGGCGAGCACGACCGTGAGGATCGCGAGACCGGGGAAGACGCCGAGCCACCAGGCGTCGAAGTTCTGGATCGCGGCCGAGATCATCGAGCCCCACTCCGCGGTCGGCGGCTGGGCGCCGAGACCGAGGAATGAGAGACCGGAGAGCAGCAGGATGGCGGCGCCGATGTCGAGGGTCGCGAGCACGAGCATGGGACCGGCGATGTTCGGCAGGATGTCGACGAACAGCGTGCGCAGCGGCGAGTGACCGAGCAGCCGCCCCGCGATCACGTAGTTCTGGCCGCGCAGGCCCAGCACGATGCTGCGCGTGACGCGCGAGTACTGCGGCCAGGAGACGACGATCGCCGCGATCACCGCGTTGAACAGCGACGGGCCGAGGGATGCCGCGACCACCATGGCAAGGATCACGGTGGGGAACGCCATGAAGAGGTCGGTGATGCGCATGAGCGTCTCGTCGACCCAGCCGCCGAAGTATCCGGCGAGCGCGCCGATCGTGGTGCCGATGATCATCGCCGCGATCACGAGCATGAGCGCGAGAGGCAGGCTCACTGTCGCACCCGTCATCAGGCGGGAGAAGATGTCGCGACCGTTGCCGTCGGTGCCGAGCAGCGTGTCGATGCCTGGCGGCTGCAGGCGGGGCAGCGCCTGGGCGTTCGGATCGAACGGGACCCACCACTGCGCGGTGAAGGCGATGATGACCCACGCCAGGGCGATGACCGTGCCGATGACCCCGAGCGGGGTGCGCCAGGCGCGCGGCCAGCGGAGACGGATGCGCCAGGGTCCGGATGCGGCGTCGATGCTGCTCATGCGATCCTCACTCTCGGGTCGAGGACGCCGTACAGCAGGTCGACGACGAAGTTGATGAGGAGGTAGATGAGCCCGACCACGAGACCGACGCCCATGATGCCGGGGAGGTCGAGGTTGGACGCCGAGTTGTAGGCGTAGGTGCCGAGGCCCGGCCAGGCGAACACCGACTCGACGAGCACCGTGCCAGAGAGCAGCGAGCCGAAGGCGACGCCGACGACGGTGAGGATCGGGAGGGAGGCTCCGCGGAGCACGTAATCGAGGATCACGCGCATCGCCGGCAGGCCCTTGGCCCGCGCCGCCCGCACGTAGTCGCTGCCGAGCACCTCGAGCACCGAGGTGCGGATGAATCGGGTGAGCAACCCGATCGTGACGAGCGAGAGCACGAGGACGGGCAGGGCGAGGTGTGCCAGTGCATCGAAGTAGCCCACGCCGTCGCCGTTCAGGAGGAAGTCGATCGTGTACATGCCGGTGACGGTCGGCGGCGGGGTGATCGACGGCGAGATGCGCCCGGAGCCCGGGGCGATGTGCAGCTGCAGGAAGAACACGTAGAAGCTGACCAGAGCGAGCCAGAAGGTCGGGACGCTGAGACCGACGAGGGTCACGACGCGGATGACCTGATCGGTCACGAGCCCGCGGCGGTAGGCGGCGAGCGTGCCCAGCACGATGCTGACGACGAGGCTGAGGATGATCGCGGCGATGGCCACCTCGATCGTCGCCGGCACCGCGGTGGCGAGGTCGCTGGTGACCGGGCGTCCGGTCACCAGCGACGTGCCGAGGTCTCCTCGGAGGAGGTTCCCCATGTAGATGAAGTACTGCACGATGAGCGGCTGATCGAGACCGTGCGCGGCGATGAACGCGTCGCGCGTCGCGGGGTTCTGCGACGCGCCCTCACCCAGTGCCGCGGAGATCGGGTCGCCAGGCACCAGGTTCGTGAGCGCGAATGTCACGATCGTGACGCCCACCAGCAGGAGCAGCGAGGTGCCGATCCGGCGCAGCAGGTATCCGATCAGCGGAGACCTGCGCCGTTGCGCCTGTCTCTGCACCGCCACCGTCGTCATGAGGCCCTCAGCCGGCGGGGTTGATCTCGGCGATGTCCATCTCCCAGACGGAGTTGTACACCGCACCGGTGACGTCGTCGGCGGTGGCGATGTTGCGGCCGGGGACGATCAGCGGCACGAAGGGGCCCTCGGCCTGCATCGCCTCGGCGAAGGCGGTGAAGTCGTCGGCGCGGGTCGCCGCATCCGTGGCGCTGGCTGCATCCGCCGCGATCTGCGCGATCTCGGGGTTCGCCTCGGCCGCCCAGCCCGAGCGCAGACCGACCTTGAGGCCGGGGGCGAAGGGCAGGAAGTTGGCCGAGTCGGCGTAGTCGGGGCCCCAGAACCAGAGGCCGAAGCCCTCGGTGCCGCCGACGTAGGCGTCGAGCTCGGTCGCGAAGGGCTGCGGCGCCAGTTCGACGTTGATGCCCGCGTCCTTCAGCTGCGCCTGGACGCGCTCGGCGAGCGGGGTGAACTCGACGCCGCCGACCGGGTAGTCGTTCGGGAACTGCAGCTTCAGCGTCTGGCCCGTGTAACCGGCCTCGGCCAGCGCGGCCTTGGCCTTCTCCGCGTCAGGCTTCACACCGGACTCGAGAGCGCCCTCGAACCCGGGAGGGATCACGCCGGTCGCCTGCACGGCGCCTGCTCCGGCGAGCTCGAGCAGGGCGTCGTAGTCGAGCGAGTAGCGGATCGCCTCGGCGATCTTCACGTTGGCGAGATCGCCGGCGACGGCCGGAGACTGGTTCAGCAGCAGGAAGATGGTCTGGCCCGAGGGCACCGAGTCGACCTTCACGCCGTCGCCGAGACCGGCGACCTGGTCGCCGTTGAGATCCATCGCGACCATCGAGTCGCCGCCCTTGAGGTTGGCGAGCTGCGTGGCGCTCTCGGAGACGTTGCGCACGACGACGCGGTCGTAACCGGCCTTCTCGTCGCCGTTGTACTCGTCGCTCTTCTTCAGCACGACCTGCGAGGAGAGGTCGAGGGTGTCCAGCACGTAGGGACCGGAGCCTGCAGAGGCGCCGTCGAGGTACTTCTGCGCGCTGTCCGATCCGTCGGTGGCGCCGCCGTTCTCGATCACGACATCGGAGTTCACGATGCCGAGTGCCGGGTTCGCGAGGATCGCCGGCAGCTGCAGCAGCGGAGTCTCGGAGGTGATCTTCACGGTCTTGTCGTCGACTTCGGCGACGGTGAGCCCGCCGAGCAGGAAGTTCGGCTTGGCATCCTCCATGCCCTGGATGCGCTGCAGGGAGAACACGACGTCCTTCGCCTCGATGGGCGAACCGTCGGAGAAGACCCGGTCTCCCTCGAGGGTGAAGGTGAACTCGGTCGCGGCGTCGTTCTGCTTCCACGACGCGAGACCGGCGATCGGAGTCGACACGTCGGAGCCCTTGAAGTCGACGAGGGTCTCGTAGAGGGCCTTCGCGATCATGTTGCCGGTGGGGTCGTAGGTGTGGCCGGGGTCGCCGGTCTCGATGGAGAAGGCGGTGTCGATGACGAGCGAGTCGCCCTTCGACGCGTTGCCTCCGCCGTTCGCGGAGTTGCCGCCGGAGCAGCCGGCGAGGGCGAGGAGCGCGACGGCTCCCAGGGCGATGAGAGAGGTGCTGCGACGCGTCACCATGGTGGCCTCCAGGGGCGAGGAGTACATTTCGGGTAGGCCGCCCGATGTGGACGACCTTCAACAGATTCCCATGATGTGCGACGATCTGTCTATCAAGAATGCGTAACGCTGGTTGGATCTGATTCCAGCCCTAGCCAGGAGGTGCAATATGTCCAGCAGGGACGCCGAAGTCCTGAAGCAATCTGGACGAAGTGCCATGCCACTCGACGACATCGCGTACAGAATTCTCGACGTGCTCCGCGAGAACGGGCGCGTCTCGATCGCCGCCCTCGCCGAGAAGGTGGGCATCTCCCGAGCCAATGCGTACACGAGGGTCGAGTCTCTCGTGCACGACGGCGTCATCACCGGGTTCAGCGCACGCATCGACCCCGCGAAGGCGGGACTGTCGATCGGCGCGCTCGTCTTCGTCACCGTGCTCCCCCAGGCATGGACGTCTTTCCGCGAGCGCGTCTCGGAGATGCCCGACGTCGAGTGGTGCGCGATCACCACCGGCGAGCACGACGCGATGCTGCTGATCCGCGCAGTGGACGTGAGCGGTGTGCACGAGTTCTCGACCGGAGTCATCGCCCAGCTGCCCGAGGTGCGCACGGTCGTGAGCGTGGTGGTGCTCGACGAGGTCGTGCGCCGGTCGTTCCTGCTCCCCTCCGATCTCCCGGAGCGGAACACCGAGATCCCGCTCGGCATGACGCGGTGGACACCCGCGACGCCGGGTCGCGACACCCTTCCGCCTCGGTGAAGCCGTCGCGGCTCAGGCCGCCGGGATCTCCTCGCACACGCTGAGCTGCGGCGCGCCGTGCATCTCGTAGTGCTCCACGAGGCGGATGAGCCCGGCATCCGTGACCTCGAGCTCGCTCTCGCCGTCGCCCGTGACCACCGTTCCATCCGCGGCGAGCACGTGGACGAACGACACCCAGATCGTGTCGCCCGTGCGCGTGCCGACGAAGCGGCCGAAGGTGACGGTGTCGCCCTCGTAGTCCCCCCAGATCGCGCCGTCGCGCTCCCAGTAGCTGAAGACGCTGGGAGAGTCGGGGTCGACCGCCGAAGTGGTCGACGAGACCATCCGGAATCGGCGGCCGTCGAGGGAGGGGATGGATGCTGTCGCGGTCACCCCTCGATTATGGACGATCTCCACTCGTCCTCCAGCAACGCGTAGATCAGCAACGTCGTCCATTCGCCTTTGAACCACGAGCTCTCCACCAGTCGGGCCTCGCGACGGAAGCCGAGTCGCTCGACGACTCGGACGGATGCCGCGTTCCGCTCGTCGATGCGTGCCGCGATGCGGTGAAGTCCCAGTCCGTCGAATCCCACCGCGAGCAGAGCGGCCACGGCCTCCGCCGCGTAACCCCGCCCCGAGAACCGGGGATCGAGGATGTACCCGACTTCACCCTCTCGGTCGTTCTCGCTGCGCCAGAACAGCACGACGTCGCCGACCAGGCGTCCGCTCTCCCGCTCTTCGACCGCGAGGCACACCGCGTCATCCTGCTTCTCGAATCGGGTCCCCGCCCAGCGCGTGGCGATCCTCTCCTCGATCTCGGCGAGGGTGAGCGGCCCGTACGGGACGTAGCGGACGTTCTCGGCGTCGGCCTTGTAGTCGAGCATGGGCGCCGCATCGGCGGCCTCGATCGGTCGCAGCAGCAGACGCTCGGTGCGGATCGGATAGTCCGGCGCGAACATCGTCACTCCAGATCGAGCGAGACGAGGCCGGGCAGACCTGCGGTCTCGGAGCGCAGAGCGAGGACGAATTCCTCGTAGGTCGGCGTCATCGTCACGCGCGTCGATCCCAGGATGCAGGTGATTGCTCGCCCTCCCCGCTTGTCGAGCCGGATCCGGTGCACCGGGTATGCGGGCGGCGTCAGCCAGATGCGCGCAAGCAGCGAATAGGGATGGTCCTCTTCGCCCATGCGCAGGCCGTGCGGGCCCACGACGATCTGCGCCGGAGTCCGTCTCACCGCCCGGTAGCGCTGCGCGGCTCCGATCGCGAAGCCGATGGCGGCGATGCCTGCGAAGGGGATCAGCAGGACGAGCGCCGAGAGATCGCCGTCGAGGAAGCCCGGGGTCAGCACGAGCAGGGTCACGCCGAGAGTCATCGCGAACAGCACGATCGCCGTGATCAGGAAGCCGCGCCCTATGCGTCGTTCGCCCGACGAGTCGAGCCGGAACGTCGTGGGCAGTTTCGCGCGCTCGCGCGCGGCCGCGACCGGATCGGCGGCCGGCGGCTGAGCGATCGGAGCGAGCTCGGCCATCAGCTCGTTGAAGACGGTCCTCGAGAATCCGGGCAGGTCGATCACGGTCTCGCGTCCGTCGGTCCAGACGACCAGCGCGCGGGTCGTGCCCGTGCGCAAGCCGTTGGTGCGGTGCTCGGTGACTTTCGACCGGAACGCGGTGGTGTCTCTGGCGTATGTCTGCATGCCTCCGGGCCGTCCGATGTCGACCGTGCCGGGACGCACGATCACCCGGATGTTCCGGAGCCAGAAGGCCCCCACCCACACGGCGATCGTCAGCACGATCGCCGCCACGAGCACGATCCGGCCCCGCGTGGAGATGTTCATCGTGCGGGGAAGGAATCCCGGGATGATGAACAGAGCGGCCGTCGACAGCACGGCGGACAGCATGAGGGCTCCGAGAGCGATGCGAAGCGGATGCCGGCGGAACACGCGCTCGGCGGGCACGGTGGCGACCTGACTCATGGGGACAGTCTGCCGCACCCGGCGACGCACCCGTGCGCTGTGGCGCACCGCGGGTAGCGTGAACGCATGCAGTGGTTCACGGATCTCGCCTTGCGCGCCGTCGGGGCGCGCCGATGACACCGCCGACGCAGGCGACCTTCGACGCCCGACCCCTCACAGAACCGGTCGATCCTCGGGCGGTGCGGGCCTTCGCGGCCGAGCTGCGAGCACGAGGGACCGCGACCATGAACGCGGGGGCCATCATCGCCGTCGTCGTTATCGCGCTCTCGGCGGTCATCATGGTGCCTGTCCTCGTGTCCGTCATGGTCGCGGTGCTCTCCGGCTCCGGCTCCGGCGGACGCGGCGGCCTGATCCCCTTCGCGTTGATCGGCGTCGCCGCCGTGCTCGGCATCGTGCTCTCGCTGGCCGGCTGGCGTCGAGCGCGCACGACCCGCTACCGCCTGAACCGCTTCGCGCAGGCGAACGGCATGACCTACGAGGCGAGGATCGCCGACCCTCCGCTGCCGGGGATGGTCTTCGGCATCGGCCGCTCCCGGGCCTCGACCGACGTCGTCCGCGGCACCACACCCCGCTTCGCCGAGTTCGGGAACTTCCAGTACACGACCGGATCGGGCAAGAACTCGACCACGCACAACTGGGGCTACGTGGCGGTGAAGCTCGACGTGCCGCTGCCGAACATCGTGCTCGACGCCAAGGGCAACAACTCCTTCGGATCCAACCTGCCGGCCGCCTTCCGCAAGGCGCAGCGGCTGTCGCTCGAGGGCGACTTCGATCGGTACTTCGACCTGTACTGCCCCGAGGGGTACGAGAGCGACGCCCTCTACCTGTTCACACCCGACATCATGGCGCGTTTCATCGACAACGCGGCCGAGCTCGACGTCGAGATCGTCGACGACTGGCTGTTCCTGTACACGCAGCGCAAGGCCTCGACTCTCGACCCCGCGACGTGGGCCTGGTTGTTCGGCGCGGTGGGGGCTCTGCTGGTGAAACTCGACCAGTGGGCGCGGTGGCGCGACGAGCGGCTGCTGGTCGCGAATCCACCGCTCGCCTCATCTGCGGGACAGGCGAGGGATGCCACGGCGCTGCCCTTCGCAGCGCCGGCGGGGATGCTCACCCCGCCCCCTGGCGTGGCGCACGAAGGCCGTCGGCTCTCGCGGGGCTTCCGGTGGGTGCCGATCGTCGTCGCTGTCGTTTTCGGCGTCGTGTGGATCGCGCTGCAAGCCATCGGTTCGATGCACTGAGCAGTGCGAACGTCGCGTCAGGCGGTCACCGAGGGGTGAGTGTGGGGGTGGGTGCTGCTTTGGGGATTAGCGCCCACCCCATCCCCCCTCGGGATCAGAAGAAGCTGGGGACCTCCTCTGCATGGCGGACGAGCCGCCAGCGAGTGCGGTCAGCTGGGGGCTGACGTATGTGCACCGCGTTCAATATGGTATGCCAATGAAGGTTGCAAGCGGTTGCGATCACCCGTGCAACGCGGCCCATTCGGCTCGACGCACCGCCTGCTCCACCGGGTCGGGAACGGGAAGCGACGCGATCAGGCGCTTCGTGTACTCGTCCTTCGGGGCGCCGAGCACGTCGGCCGTGCGTCCGTACTCCGCGATCTCGCCGCGATGCAGCACGACCACCTTGTGGGCGAGCATGTCGACGACGGCCAGGTCGTGCGTGATGAACAGCGTCGCGAAGCCGAAGCGCTCCTGCACCTCGCCGAACAGCTCGAGCACTCTGGCCTGCACCGACACGTCGAGCGCGCTCGTGGGTTCGTCGGCGATCAGCAGCTTGGGATCGAGCGCGAGCGCACGGGCCAGCGAAGCCCGCTGACGCTGGCCGCCCGAGAGCTCATGCGGATAGCGGTCGCCGAAGGCGCCGGGCAGCTGCACCGCCTCGAGCAGTTCGTCGACCCGAGGGCGCGCGTCGGACGGGTCCTTGGCCATGCCGTGCACGATCAGAGGCTCCGCCACGTTCTGCGCGATCGTGAGCAGCGGGTTGAAGCTCGTCGCGGGATCCTGGAACACGAATCCGAGGTCTTTGCGCAGTGGCCGGAAATGCCGCTCGCGCACGCCGAGCATCTCCATTCCGAGCACCTCGAGCGAACCGTCGGACACGGGGGTGAGTCCCGCGATCGCCCGGCCGATCGTGCTCTTGCCCGAGCCGCTCTCGCCCACGAGCCCCACCACTTCGCCGGGCGACAGCGTGAAGCTCACTCCCTTGACGGCGCGGAATGCGCCTCGCCCGAAACGACCCGGATACTCGATCACGAGATCCTTCGCGACCACGAGCGGGGCGGCATCCGTCTCCGGCGCCCGCCGGTCGGTGACCAGAAGGCGCGGCACGGCGGCCAGCAGGCGCTGGGTGTACTCGTGCTGCGGAGCCGCGAACAGCTCGGCCACAGGCGCAGTCTCGACGAGCTCGCCGTTCAGCATCACGGCGACGCGATCCGCGAGATCGGCGACCACGCCCATGTTGTGCGTGATGAGCACGATCGCGGTGCCTTCTTCGTCGCGGAGACTGCGCAGCAGCTCGAGGATCTCCGCCTGCACCGTGACATCGAGCGCCGTGGTGGGCTCGTCGGCGATGATGACCTTCGGCTTGAGCGCGAGGGCCATCGCGATCACGATGCGCTGCTTCTGTCCGCCCGAGAACTGGTGGGGATAGTCGTCGACGCGGCGCTCGGGCTCGGGGATGCCGACGCGCCGGAGCATGTCGATCGCCAGCACCCTGGCCGCCTTGCGGCTGACGCCGCCGTGCGCCCGCAGGCCTTCGGCGAGCTGCCAGCCGACCGGGAACACGGGGTTCAAGGCGCTCGAGGGCTCTTGGAACACCATGGCGGCCTTCGGCCCGCGCACGGCGCGCAGGCCCGCAGGGTCGAGTCTCGTGATCTCGGTGCCGTCCAGGATGACCGTGCCTCCCACGATCGCCGTCTCGGGCAGCAGTCCGAGGATCGACCTCGCCGTCACGGTCTTTCCGCTGCCCGACTCGCCCACGATCGCGAGCACCTCGCCGGTCTGCACGTCGAGGGTGACGCCTCGCACGGCCTGCACGTCGCCGCCGTCGGTCGCGAACGTGATGTTCAGGTCGCGGATGTCCACTGCTGTCGTCATCACTGCACCTCTCCCAGGTCTTCTCGGGTCACCGGCTGGGTCGCCGCGACCGCATCGGCCGGCGTCGTGCCGCGACCGGCCCGGCGACGGGCGCGCAGACGCGGATCGGCCAGATCGTTCAGGCTCTCGCCGATGAGCGTGATGCCGAGCACGACGCACACGATCGCGAGTCCCGGCGGGATCGCCGTCCACCAGATTCCGGCCGCGACGTCGCTGATCGACTTGTTGAGGTCGAAGCCCCACTCGGCGGCCGCGGTCGGCTCGATGCCGAAGCCGAGGAAGCCGAGCGCGGCGAGGGTCGAGATGGCCTCGGCCGCGTTGAGGGTCACGATGAGCGGCAGGGTCCGGGTGGAGTTGCGCAGCACGTGGCGGAACATGATCCTGCTCGTGGACGCGCCGATGACCCGCGCCGACTCGACGAAGGCCTCGGCCTTCACGCGCAGAACCTCGGAGCGCACGACGCGGAAGTACTGCGGCACGAAGACCACGGTGATCGAGATCGCCGCGGCGAGCACGCCGGGCCAGAGTCCCGACTGGCCGCCGCTGATCGCGATGGCCGCGACGATCGCGAGCAGCAGGGTGGGGAAGGCGTAGATCGCGTCGGCGACCACCACGAGCACGCGGTCGACCCAGCCGCCGAGGTATCCAGAGACGAGGCCGAGCAGCACGCCGATCACGACCGAGAGCGCGACCGCGACGACGATGACGAGCAGTGCGGTGCGCGATCCCCAGATGACACGGGAGAGCACGTCGTAGCCGCCGACGGTGGTGCCGAGCAGGTGCGCTCCGCTCGGCGCCTGCTGGGCGCCGAAGTTGCCGTCGGCGCCCTTGAGCTGGTCGTAGCTGTACGGGGCGAGCCACGGCGCGAAGAGAGCGGTGATCAGGAAAAGACCGGTCAGCACGAGACCTGCGACGAGCATGCCGCGCTGCAGACCGACGCTCTGTCGCAGCTGATGGATCACCGGAAGACGGTCGAAGAGCGAGGGCTTCGCCATGTCAGTACCTCACCCTCGGGTCGACGAACGCGGCGATGATGTCGACCACGAAGTTGGTGACGGCGACGATCACGGCGATCATCGCGACGATGCCCTGCACCGCGACGAAGTCGCGTGCGCCGAGGTAGGCGGCCAGCTGGAAGCCGAGCCCCTTCCACTCGAACGTCGTCTCGGTGAGCACTGCGCCGCCGAGCATCAGCGCGATCTGCAGCCCGATCACGGTGATGATCGGGATCAGGGCCGGACGGTACGCGTGCGTGCGGACCAGGCGCCCTTCGCTGACGCCGCGCGAGCGGGCCGCGTCGATGTAGGGCATGTTGTACGTGCCGATCAGGTTCGTGCGCACGAGGCGCAGGAAGATACCCGCCGTGAGCAGACCCAGAGTCGCTGCGGGGAGGATCGCGTGCAGCAGCACGTCCTGCACGTATGCCGGGTTGCCCGAGGCGATCGCGTCGATGAGGTAGATGCCGGTCCCCTCCTTGCTCAGCGCGATCTCGGTGCGCACGTTCGCGCGGCCGGAGACGGGCAGCCAACCCAGCCACACCGAGAAGATCAGCTTGGCGACGAGGCCCGAGAAGAACACCGGGGTGGCGTAGAAGAGGATCGCCGAGACCCGCAGCGATGCGTCGGGCCAGCGGTCGCGCTTGGCGGCCGCGACCATGCCGAGGGGGATGCCGACGACGAACGCGACGACCAGCGCGTAGATCACGAGCTCGAGCGTGGCGCTGCCGTACGTGACGAGCACCTCTGTCACGGGCATCCGGTTGCCCGTGAGCGTGGTCCCGAAGTCGAAGGTCAGGATCTGACCCAGGTATTCGAAGTACTGCACCAGCACGGGGCGGTCGTAGCCCGCGGCGTGGATGCGCTCGGCGAGCTGCGCGGGTGTCAGCTGTCCGCCCAGAGCGGTGGTGATCGGATCGCCGGTGAGCCGGATCAGGAAGAAGACGACCGTGACCAGGATCAGCACGGTGGGGATCATCAGGAGGAAGCGGATGAGGATGTAGCGCCCCAGCGAGGTTCCGCCGGATCTGCGGCGGGCTGTGCGGGCGGGCGGGAGGCCGTCGGCCGGGGTTGTCCCGGCGGACGACGCAGCGACGTTGCTCGTCATGTGAGGGGTCCTTCGCGCATATCAACGACCCCGCCCTCTTCGACTCGGCGAGCGGAAGCGGACGGGGTCGTGATCGTGATGCTACTTGGTGATGGAGGCGAACCGCAGCTTGAACGATGCGTCGAGGGTCACGCCGTCGACGTCGGTGCCTGCGACGGCCACCTGAGCGCCCTGGAGCAGCGGAACCGTCGACAGGTCGCCGGCGACGAGCTCCTGGATCTTCTCGATGTCAGCCGTACGCGTCGCGGCATCCGGCTCGACGGCCTGCTTGAGGATCAGGTCGTTGACCTCGGGGTTGTCGTAGTGGTTGCCCAGGAAGTTCTCCTTGAGGAAGAAGGGCGTGAGGTAGTTGTCTGCGTCGGAGTAGTCCGGGAACCAGCCCAGCTGGTACGCCGGGTACACGTCAGCCGTGCGGTCCTCGGAGTACTGCACCCACTCGGTCGACTTCAGGTCGACCTCGAACAGACCCGAGTCCTCGAGCTGCGACTTGACCAGGGCGTACTCGTCACCCGACGAGGGGCCGTAGTGGTCGGGGCTGTACTGCAGGCTCAGCTTCACCGGAGTGGTGACGCCGGCGGCCTCGAGGGTCGACTTCGCCTTGTCGGCATCCGGGGCGCCGTTTCCGTCGCCGTAGAGGCCCTTCAGCGCTTCGGTCGCGCCCGCGAAGCCCTCGGGGACGTAGGAGTACAGCGGGGTGTAGGTGCCCTTGTAGACCTGCTCCGAGATGGCGTCGCGGTCGACGAGGTCGGCCACGGCCTGGCGAACGGCGAGGGCCTTGGCCGGGTCGGCCTCGGCGGTCGTCGCGCCGTACGGCTGCGTGTTGAAGTTGAACACGATGTAGCGGATCTCGCCGCCGGGTCCGTCGACGACCTTGACCTTGTCGTTGCCGCTGAGGTCTTCGACGTCGGTGGCCGACAGGCTGCGGTAGGCGACGTCGACATCGCCCTGCTGCACGGCGAGCTTCAGGTTCGAGGACTCGGCGAAGTAGCTGAGCACCACGCTGTTGTTGACCGGCGCGTCGATCAGTCCCTTGTAGTTCTCGTTCGGCGTGAACTCGACGGTCTTGTTGAAGTCGTACGAGGAGATCACGTACGCCCCGCCGAAGGCGTTTGCCTTGACGATGTCGTCATCCGAGGTGAGGGCGTCGGCCGAGAAGACCTCGTCGTCGACGATCGCGCCGGGGAAGCTCGTGAGGATGAACGGGAACACCTGGTCGTTCTCGGTCTTCAGGTGGAAGACGACCGTGGTGTCGTCGGGGGCCTCGACGCTGTCGAGGTTGTAGAGCAGGCTCGATGCGCCGTTCGGATCGGCGATCTTGATGTTGCGCTCGAACGAGAACTTCACGTCGGACGAGGTGAGGTCGTTGCCGTTGGCCCACTTCAGACCCTTGGGAAGGGTCACCGTGTACTCGGTCGGCGAGGTGAACTCGGCCGACTCGGCGAGGTCGGGGACGACCTCGTTGCTGTTGTAGTCGGTGTTGACCAGGTACGGGAACACCTGGATCTGCACGGCGAGCGAACCGTTGTCGTAGGATCCGGCCGGGTCGAGAGTGGTGACCTTGTCGGTGGTGCCGACGATGATGTCGCCGCCCTTGGCGTCACCGCCGCCCCCGCCGTTGTCGCCGCCGCCGGCTGCGCAGCCGGCGAGGACCAGGGATGCGACGCCGAGGGCGCCGACGGCGAGGCCGAGGCGGCTTCGCGTGTTTTTACGCAGAGACATGAATCTCCCCATCTGTGAAGGTGCAGCCTCGTCTGGTGGACGGGCTCATCGCACCATCATGCACATGCATGCACCCGGATGCCGAGGGGGTGCCCGAAACCGTAACGAGACCGAAACCCGTGCGGGATGGGACGCGGCGTCAGGCGACGAGGGCGGACTCGAGCCGCGCCGCCACCTTCGGACGCGCGGTGACGACGGGTGAGTCGTGGAGTTCGGCCGCCATCCGGGCGAAGGCCTCCGCGCTGGACGCATCGACGGGCTGGAGGACTTTGATCTGAACCGAACGCGCCCGATCTATCCAGAGCGGCACGAAGCGCACGTGCACCGACCCGGCGCGGGTATGGCGGAACACCTGCTCATGGGGAGTGTCCCGAGCGATCTCGCCGGACTGCCACAGCGCGTCGAAGCGGGGGGATTCCGTGCGCATCCTCTCGACCAGCCCGGTCCAGGCCGGATCGTCCAGATGCTCGGCCATCGCGGCGTGCAGTCGCGCGACCATGCGGGTCGTGACCGCGTCGTAGTCGCCGTAGGAGCGCTGCCAGACCGGATCGAGGAACGCCCGCACCATGCAGTTGCGGTCGGCGACGGGCACGGCATCGAGGTCGTCGATGAGAAAGCGATAGGCCGCGTTGCTGGCGAGGATGTCGTATGTCGCGGTCTGGATGCAGGCGGGGAGCGGCATGAGCGTGGCGAGCAGGGCGAGGTGGTCGGCGGTCACCACCTCGCACATCGACGACAGCGGCGCGCCTGGTGCTGCGTGGCCGGTCGCGAGCACCCAGAGGTGTTCGCGTTCCTCGAGATCGAGGCGCAGCGCCCCGGCGATCGCGTCGAGCACGGCCGGGGACGGGCGGATGTCCCGGCCCTGCTCGAGCCACGTGTACCAGGTGACGCCCACCCCAGCCAGGACGGCGACTTCTTCGCGGCGCAGTCCCGGGGTGCGCCTGCGGCCTCCAGGCGGAAGGGACACCTGCGCAGGACTGAGCCTCTCCCTCCGATTGCGGAGAAAGGCTCCGAGCTCATGCCGGGCGGTGGCCGTGCTGTCCGCTGTCATCATCAGTACCATGATAAGCACGCTCTGGATACCTGGATGGATGAGGACGAATCTGGTCTCATGACCCAGACCATCTCCCTTCCACGAGCGAGTTCCGACGGCCTGACCGATGCAGGGGCGACCGCGCTTCTCGGAGGAACCGTGCTCGCCAACGTGATCTTCGGCGCGGCGACGATCGTCGCCCCGTCCGTGGCGACGGAGGTGGGAGCGGATGCCGGTGCCGCCGGGCTCTTCGTGGCGTTGTTCTCGGCGGGGTTCGCGGCCGTGCTCGTCCTCGGCGGACGGCTCGGCGATCGCCTGGGACGGCGACGGCTGTTCCGGGCCGGGCTCGTCCTGCTCGCCTTCACATCGCTCGCCGTGAGCCTGGTTCCGGGTCTGGCCGGTCTGCTCGTGGTGCGCGCGGCTCAGGGTGTGGCGACCGGACTCCTGCTGCCGCAGGCGCTGACCACGATCCAGGCGACCACGTCGGGCACCAGACGGACCCGGCTCACCTCGATCTACGCCGCCGTGCTGGGCGTCGGCACCACGGTCGGCCAGATCGGTGCGGGTGCTCTCGCCGCTCTGGGTCCGAGCTCCTGGCGCCTCGCCTTCGCCGCCATCGGGGTGCTCGCGATCGTCGTCCTGTGCGTGACCGGGCTGATCCCCGAGACGCGCTCGCCCTCGGAGCCGGGCATCGACGTGTTCGGCAGCATCCTCCTCGCGACAGCCATCGTGGCGCTCCTCGTTCCCCTCGGTCTCGGTCGGAGCCTGGGCTGGCCGTGGTGGACGGCAGCCTCCCTCGCCGCGTCACTGCTCGCCGCGATCGTGCTCACCGCGTGGGAGCGCCGCCTCCCCTCGCGCAGGGCGCTGCTGCCCCGAGATGTCCTCCGCACTCCGATGCTGCGAGTCGGTCTCCTTCTCACCGCCCTGTTCTTCACCGGGTACGGCGCCTTCGTCTTCCTGTTCTCCTCCACGGCATCCGCCCGGCTCGGGCTCGACCCTCTCGCGGTCGGCATCTCCCTGGCGCCGTTCGCCGGAGCCTTCATCACCGGCACGCTCTTGTCGCCGCGACTCGCGATCCGGTTCGGTGCGCCGAGTCTCATGCGGGGGTCCGCGGTCGTGCAGGCCGTCGCGCTGCTCGCGATCGGTCTCATGGTGTGGCTCGAGTGGCCGGCGCCGTCGATGCTCGGCATGCAGCCCGCGCTGCTTCTGCTCGGATTCGCGCAGGCGCTGATGTACACGCCGCTCATCGGCACGATCATGGGTTCGCTGCCGCATGAGCTGGCCGGCATGGCGAGCGGTCTTCTCGCCACGGTCCAGCAGGCGGGACTCGCCATGGGCGTCGCCGTGATCGCGGTGCTCGCCGACGTGTTCTCGGCCGCGGGAGGCGCCGGGTTCGCCGCGTGCCTGCTGCTGAACGTGCTGCTGGCGATCGCTTTCGCGGTCACCGCCGGACGGTTGCGCCGACTGTCTCCGCAGTAGCGGAGGACCCCCTCGGTCCGCGCACTGTCGGGGGTTCAGGCGCTCAGACCGAAGTGCTCGAGCTCCGCGGCATCCAGCATCCGCGATCTGATCAGGAATCGCATGCCGGTCGGCCCTTCGACGCTGAACCCGGCACCCCTGCCAGGCACCACGTCGATGGTCAGATGCGTGTACTTCCAGTACTCGAACTGCGACACGGACATGTACACCTCGACGGAATCGTCGAGACCGACGTCGAGGTCGCCCAGCAGCACGTCACCGGGCCCCGTGATGAACATGCCGATCGGATAGCACATCGGCGCCGAGCCGTCGCAGCATCCGCCCGACTGATGGAACATCAGCGGACCGTGCTGCGCGGTGAGCTCGCGGATGAGGGATGTCGCGGCATCCGTCACGTCCACCCGTTGGTGCATGTCTGCTCCTCTCGCCGAGACATGGTGCCGGGCGGGCGCGTCCCGAGATCGCGCCCGCCCGGTGGTGCGGATCAGAAGAAGCCCATCGGTCCCTCGGCGTAGGAGACCAGGAGGTTCTTGGTCTGCTGGTAGTGATCGAGCATCATCTTGTGGTTCTCACGGCCGACGCCCGACTGCTTGTACCCGCCGAACGCGGCGTGCGCGGGGTACTGGTGATAGGTGTTCGTCCACACCCGGCCGGCCTCGATCGCGCGACCCGCGCGGTACGCGGTGTCTCCGCTGCGGCTCCAGACGCCGGCGCCCAGGCCGTACAGCGTGTCGTTCGCGATCGAGATCGCCTCGTCGAAGTCGCTGAAGCTCGTCACCGACAGCACTGGTCCGAAGATCTCCTCCTGGAAGATGCGCATGTCGTTCGTGCCCTCGAACACGGTCGGCTGCATGTAAAAGCCCTCGCTGAGGTCTCCGCCGAGATCGGCACGCTCACCGCCGATGAGGAGTTTCGCGCCGCCTTGCTTGCCGATGTCGATGTAGCTGAGGATCTTCTCGAGCTGGTCGTTCGACGCCTGCGCGCCGATCATCGTCGCGGGATCGAGCGGGTTGCCCTGCACGACCCTCTTCACCCGCTCGAGCCCGTCGGCGAGGAAGCCGTCGTAGATCGAGCGCTGGATCAGTGCGCGCGAGGGGCAGGTGCAGACCTCGCCCTGGTTCAGCGCGAACATCGTGAAGCCCTCGAGAGCCTTGTCGTAGAAGGGATCGTCTGCGCGGGCGACATCTTCGAAGAACAGGTTCGGGCTCTTGCCTCCCAGTTCCAGCGTAACCGGGATGAGGTTCTGCGAGGCGTACTGCATGATCAGGCGACCGGTCGTGGTCTCACCCGTGAACGCGACCTTGCGGATGCGCTTGTGCTGCGCGAGCGGGGCACCCGCCTCGATGCCGAAGCCGTTCACGATGTTCACGACGCCGGCCGGCAGCAGGTCGCCGATGATGTCGAACAGGAACAGGAGTGATGCCGGCGTCTGCTCTGCCGGCTTGATCACGACGCAGTTGCCTGCGGCGAGCGCCGGAGCGAGCTTCCACACCGCCATCAGGATCGGGAAGTTCCAGGGGATGATCTGGCCGACGACTCCGAGCGGCTCGTGGAAGTGGTACGCGACCGTGTTCTCGTCGAGCTGGCTGATGCCGCCCTCCTGCGCCCGCAGGACGCCGGCGAAGTAGCGGAAGTGATCGATCGCGAGCGGGATGTCGGCGGCGAGCGTCTCCCGAACGGGCTTGCCGTTCTCCCACGTCTCGGCGATCGCGATCTCCTCGAGGTGCTGCTCGATGCGGTCGGCGATCCGATTGAGGATGACGGCGCGCTCGGCCGGGCTCGTCTTGCCCCAGCTCGCGAACGCCTTCCAGGCCACCTCGACCGCCCGGTCGATGTCTTCGCTGGTGCCGCGGCCGACCTCGGTGAACGCCTTGCCGTTGACAGGGCTGACGTTCTCGAAGTACTGACCTCTCACGGGCTCGACGAACTCTCCGCCGATGTAGTGACCGTAACGGGGGCGAAAGTTCGCGAGGGCTCCGGGCTGCCCCGGGGCGGCGTAGGCGGTGGACACGTCTTCTTCGACGATGGTCATCGTGACTCCTTCGACGGTGCCGCGGCGTCGGTGCTGCGCGGCTCTGGTCCGAAGGTAGGTCTGCAACCGTTGCACGCTCGTGCGTCACGTTGCATCGGGTTGCGCGATGCCGGATCAGGCCTCTGCTTCGAGCCGCTCGATGCGGGCCACGAGCGCGGCGCGCTTCGGCGAGCGCGCGGGAAGCATCTCGAGTGCGAGCCTCAGCACCTCGGCGTCGTTCTGCCCCTCGGGTATCTCGGCATAGGCGAGCAGGACGTCGAGGCTGGCCTCGGAGAACATCACTTCGCGCAGCGCGGCGCGCAGCGTCTCGCGGAACTCCTCCACACCGGGAGAGGTCGACTCGGGAAGCACGGGGCCGCGGTATGCGGTGAGAGCGACCCTGTGCGCTCCTCGATCGAGCAGTGACAGCACGTCCTGCGCATCCGTCTCCAGCGGCATGGGCAGCCGGTACGGACGCGACTCGGGGATCAGACCGCACGCCGTGCGCTCGAGGACCTTGCGCAGCCGCACCATCTCGGGGCGGAGCGTGTCGGGCGACGCCCCCTCGCCGTAGACGAGTTCGGTGAGCCGCTCGGCCGACAGCCCCTGCCGGTGCACGGCGAGCATGAGCATGATGGCCGCGTGCCGTCCGCTGAGCTCGATCACCCTCTCACCGAACTCGGTGTCGGTCTCGAGCCGGGCGCGATCGCGTCCGAGGACATGCAGGATGCCGCGCACCGTGCCCGTGCCGCTGCGGGAAGGGGTCGGCGGACGGGAGGAATCGGCGCGTTCACGCAACCTCGCGACGAGCATCTCCGACTCCACCGCCCGCGCCGTCGCGTCGACGAGAAGGCGCGCCTGCCGGCTCACCACCTCGTCACCGCCGGTGATGTCGATGACACCGAGCAACTGGTGCGTCTCGGGGTCTCGCACCGGAGCCGCGGTGCACGACCACGGATGCACGAGCCGGTTGTAGTGCTCTGCCCCGCGGATCTGCACAGACTGACCGAGCGTGAGGGCGGTGCCGGGTGCCGTGGTGCCGACGGCGTCTTCAGCCCAGTTCGCCCCGGCGACGAAACCCATTCCGTCGGTGAGCGAGCGCAACTGACTGTCGCCCTCGATCCAGAGCAGGCGTCCGGCCCGATCGCCGACCGCGACGACCACGCCGGAGTCCTCCGCCGATCCGGGCAGCAGCAGCGCCCTGATCATGTCCATCGCCGAAGCGAGCGGATGCGCCAGCCGATAGCGGTCGAGCTCTTCGCTGACCAGTTCGAGCTGCGGCGCACCTTCCGGGCCGACCCGACTGCGCCACGAACGCTCCCACGACTCCCGCACGAGCGGGCGCACCTGCTGAAGTCTGCGGTCGTCGAGGTTCCCGGCGATGAGCTCCTCGTGGGCACGCTCGATCAGAAGTCGCGACGCCTCAGGCGGGGCATCCCGTGACGCATTCCACGACGCAGCCACAGCGGTCTCCGATCATCGTGAGCGGACGGTCTCAGTGTACGAGCAGGGCGGTCGCGGGGGAACAGGGTTCACGTACCGTGTGCCTCGGCGATTCGCATCCGAGCGCCACGTTTTCGGTTCTCACGCTCTCGTGCCGTCGTCCCGGCGATCGGTCGCCGCCGGGCCTCAGCTCCGGCTCGCCCACCAGTCGCGCAGGCGCTGCTCGGCGGCATCCGCTCCGATCACTCCCTCGTCGAGGCGCAGTTCCAGCAGGAACCGGTAGGCCTCGCCGACCTCCCGACCCGGGGCGATGCCGAGGATCTGCTGGATCTGGTTGCCGTCGAGCTCGGGGCGGATGCTGTCGAGCTCCTCCTGTTCGCGGAGCGCCGCGATGCGGGACTCGATGTCGTCGTATGCGCTCGCCAGCCGGGCCGCCTTGCGCTTGTTGCGCGTCGTGACATCGGCGCGGGTCAGGATGTGCAGGCGCTCGAGGAGTTCACCGGCGTCGCGCACATAGCGGCGCACCGCGGCATCGGTCCACGCGCCCTCCGCATAGCCGAAGAAGCGCAGGTGCAGTTCGATGAGGGTCGCCACCGCATCCGTCGTATCGGTGTCGAACCGCAGCGACTGCAGGCGCTTGCGGGCCATGCGCGAACCGACCACGTCGTGGTGGTGGAAGCTCACCACACCGCCGTCTTCGAGCTTGCGGGTGCGGGGCTTGCCGATGTCGTGCAGCAGGGCGGCGATGCGCAGCGGCACGTCGGGCGCGGCGCCGGGGTGACGCGTGTGCTCGAGCTCGATCGCCTGGGTGAGCACCGTCAGCGAGTGCTCGTAGACGTCCTTGTGGTGATGGTGCTCGTCGATCTCGAGGCGCAAGGCGCTGATCTCGGGAAGGAACTCGTCGACGAGTCCGGTGTCGACCAGGACGCGGATGCCGCGCACCGGGTCGTCGGTCTGCATGAGGCGTACGAGTTCGCCCTGGATGCGCTCGGGGCTGACGATCTTGAGCGTCTCGCGCAGCTGCGCGATCGCCTGTTCGGTGGCCTGCTCGATCGAGAAGCCGAGCTGCGCGCTGAACCGGGCGGCGCGGAGCATGCGCAGCGGGTCATCGCCGAACGAGACGTGCGGGTCGGTCGGCGTGCGCAGGACGCCGGAGATCAGGTCTTCCACTCCGCCTGTGGGGTCGACGAGCTTCACGGACGGAACCTGCAGGGCCATCGCGTTGACGGTGAAGTCCCGCCGGACGAGATCGCCGTCGATCGTGTCGCCGAACTCGACCGTGGGCTTGCGGGTCACGCCGTCGTAGCTGTCGGCGCGGTACGTGGTGATCTCGACCTGTTCGCCCTGCACACGGGCGCCGATCGTCCCGAACGCACGGCCGATGTCCCAGCGCGCGGTGGAGATCGGCGTGACGATCTTCAGGATGTCGTCGGGGTGCGCGTTCGTCGTGAAGTCGAGGTCGTGCGTGGGGCGTCCGAGCAGGGCGTCGCGCACCGGCCCGCCGACGACGGCGAGGTCGAAGCCGGCCGCGGCGAACGCCTCGGCGAGGGTGCGGACGACCGGGTTCTCGGCGAGCGCGCCGAGACGGGCGAGGCCGTCGGCCATGTTGAGCATGGGTTCCAGCGTACCGGGCAGGTGCGCACAGGTTCACTTGGGAGGGGTGGCCGTGTGAAAAGTCGGAGCCGTGGCGTGACACGCCGTGCCGCGGCATCCGTCACCGCCGTGTCGACTCGAAAGTCCGACTTTTCGCACACGAGGATGCCGGACGTCTGGCCGCCCGGTACGGCGCGCGTCAGAACAGCGGGTTCTCTCCTCGGGCCTGTGCGATCGCCTGCGTCTGGGAGCGCAGGTGCGTCATGAGCATGGCGCTGAGCCCGAGTCCGCCGAGCAGAGCGACCCCGACGAGCACCAGGCGGCCGTTGTCGGGGTCGACCATGCCCAGCACGTAGACCACGATGACGGTGAGAGCGAGCAGCGCCCCCTCGACCACGGCGAAGACGATGAACTTCCGGTTCAGTCGGGCGGCGTAATCCTTGCGGACCGCTGCGACCCTGGCGTCGATCGACGAGTCGTCTGCGTGGCTCATGCCGTCAACGGTAGTGCAGTGCGTTCGCCGACGGAGCCAAGGGACGGATGCCGCGGCATCCGTCCCTTGCA
The DNA here is from genome assembly GCF_044987465.1 of Microbacterium sp. ZW T6_19. Taxonomy (NCBI): domain Bacteria; kingdom Bacillati; phylum Actinomycetota; class Actinomycetes; order Micrococcales; family Microbacteriaceae; genus Microbacterium; species Microbacterium sp. ZW T6_19. Next base: position 229,129 of record NZ_JBJDRH010000005.1, read on the forward strand.
CGCTCAGGCTCTGCGCTTGCCGCGCAGCAACATCCCCGCGCCCAGCGCGAGGAGCACCAGCGCCGCGAGCCCGAGTCCGCCGAGCCACAGCCCCGAAGCACCGGTCGCGGCGAGGCCTCCGCCGTCGGGACCGCTCGAGCCGCTGCCGGAATCCGCCCCGCCGTCGCTCCCGTCGCTGCCGCCGCCGGTCTCACCGGCGATCGTCGTGAAGGTGCGCACCGCCGAGTACTCCACGCCGCCGAACGGCCCCGTCGTGCGGACGAACCATCCATGCGTCCCCTCGGAGAGTTCCTTCCAGGTGACCGCCGTCGCCTCTCCGCTGACGACGCCCTCTGCGCAGCCGACCTCTGTCGAGGTGAGGATATCCGCGCGGAACGAGTCGGTCGCGAGGGTCTTGGCAGTCGGCGCGATGCCGCCCGCCGCGTACGGGATCTCGAACTCCTGCATGCCCGCCGGGCTGTTCAGCGACGGCTCGTCGGAGTCGAAGTCGTCGAGCGACGGCGAGTAGGTACGCACGACGATGCGGCCGCCCTCGTTGTCGAAGTGCAGCAGGCGCAGGTACCCGAGGCCGCCCTCAGGCAGGCCCTGGTAGTCGAACAGCATCGAGTACACGGTGCGGTCCGCCGTGCCGTCTCCGTCGTCGTCGAAGTCGTCGAGCCGGGTGTAGGCATCGTGATAGTGCCCCGACCCGACGGCGATCACGTTGGCGTTCGGCGCCACGACCTCGTCGTAGATACGCTGCGGGAACGGGCCGAGACCGCCCGTCGTCAGCATGTACTCGTGCAGGTTGATCATGACCTTGCGCTCGGGGTACTGCGCGATGACCGAGTTCATCCACGCGATATCCGCCGAGTTCGACGCGGTGTCGTTGGGGTCGGGCCAGCCCATGTACATCATGAGCAGGTCGATGCCGTCGACGCTGACGAGGTCGTAGTGACCGCGATTGTCCTTGTAGGAGCCGCCGTACCAGGGGTTCTGCTCGAACCGCGACGCGCCGAAGTACGAGCTGTACGGTCCGTAATCCCCGTCGAAGTGGCCGACATCGTGGTTGCCCGCGAGCACACCGTACGGAAGACCGGCCTCGTCGAGGATGTCGTAGGCGGCATCCGCGTTCTCCCACTGATGCTGCTCGTTCTGATTGTCGACGATGTCGCCGGTGTGCGTCACGTACTGCAGGTTGAGGTTCTCGCGCTCCGCGACGAGGAACTCGTTGATGTCGATCTGGTGCTGGTAGTAGGTGTCCGAACCGCCGGTGCCGGCGCCGTGGCCCTCGTTGCTGTTGTAGTACTGCGTGTCGGACTGCCAGGCGAGGGTGAAGTCGTACTGCTCACGCGGGGTGGCGCCGGCGTTGTAGTCGGTCACCTGCGACTCGCGGCCGCTCAGGTCGGTCGCCGCCCACCCTTCCGAGTGCTGCACGAGGAAGGTGAGCTGGCCATTCTGCGCGTGCCCGGCGACGGGCACCTGTGCGTCGAGGGTGAAGCTGGTCGGCGCTTTCCCGGTGGTGACATGGCGATCGACCTCCTCCCACGCACCCCGGGTGGTCTGCACGTACAGCAGCACCTTCGCGTCGGCGTTCGCGGAGCCCGCCCAGGCCACCCGCACGTCGGAGCCTTCGTCGGCGCCCTCGGGCACGGCGACCGTGAACAGTTGGTACGGCATGGCGGTGTCGCTGGTCTCGGCGACCTCGAGACCGTCGGCGCCGGTCAGCTTGGCGAGGTCGTCGGCGCTCAGGGGTTCACCCTCACGATCGGTCGAGCTTGCGTCGGTCGTGGTGCCCGAGACGACATGCACCGATGAGTCGGCGGCCGTGTACGTGTAACCCTCGGCGAAGCACACCGCGAGCCGGTCGTCGACGTTGGATCCCGGAATCGCGCTGAGCTCGACGGAGTCGCCCTCGATCACCGCGCCGTCGGCGGGGTTCACGAGCATGGTGTGCGGCAGCTCGTCGGCGGTCGTGAAGCTCACGGTGCTCGTCGACACGTTGCCGACCGCATCCGACGCCGTGACGACCGCGACGTGGTCGCCCGGCGTCAACGTGAGCGAAGAGGTATCCGTCGGCAGGGTGATCTCCTCGCCGTCGAGAGATGCGGTCATCGACGCGAAACCCGATCCTGCATCCGTCGCCGATGCGTCGATCGTGAAGGGTCCGCGGTACGACTCGCCCTCGGCGAGGCTGGTCGTGATCTCGGGTGCCGTGTTGTCGACGACGACTGTGCGCGTGACGGTCTCAGCGACGGCCGCACGGGCAGCTGCAGCCTGACCGGCGGACGCCGTGATCCCGTGCGGTCCGTCTGCGACGGCTGTCGTGTCCCACATCGTCGAGACCGAGTCGAACGCGTCGTCGGGGATCGTGAACGTCGCGAGGAAGTAGACGAGGTTCGCGTCGCTGAGGTTGATCCGCTCGGCGGAGTCACTCGGGCACGCGCGAGCAGCGGCCTCCTGTCCCTCACCGGCACCCGAGCACGAGGTGGGGCGCAGCACACGCCCGTCGGGCAGCGCCAGACGCGGATTCATGATCGTGTAGTCGTCGTTGTTCTCATTCGGGTCGGGCTGCGGCCATGCCTTCGTGCCCGCGTAGACCCCGATCGTGAGCTGCTGGCCGTTGACCACCTCGTCGACCGGGACCGAGGCGTCGACCGTCACGATGCGGTCGTAGAAGCCCCCGTCGAAGATCTCCAGCACGTTGTCGCCGAGCTTGATGCCGTTGCGGAAGAACGCATCGGTGGCCGTCGCCTCGATCGCGAACACCGGGGCCTTCTCGAGGGATGCGGTGCCGTCGGCGATCGTCGAGCCGTCGATGCTGAGCTCGAGGGCCCCGACGTCGCCGTCGGTCGTGGCGACGACGGGAGTCTGGCCGTTCACGAACTGCCCGTCCGCGACGTTCAGTCGCACGGGCTCTTCAGCGGAGTGGTCGAGCGTGAGACGCACAGGACCCAGCGTGCTGACCTGGCTGCCGTCGCCTGCGGTGACGGTGTACTCCACCCAGCGCTTGCCGTACACATCGACCGCCGGAATCGAGTACAGATAGCGTCCGGCTGCGGAGAACGTGAGATTGCGCGTCTCGGTTCCGCCGAGGTCGTCGGTGACCGTGAGAGTCACGCGGCGCACGAGCAGGTCGTCGGTGATGTCGAAGCCCAGCTCGATGCCTCCCGTGTCGGGAACTTCGGATCCTCCGGTGAGGTCGACGATCACAGGCGCGGTTCCCGGCGCGGGGTACGGCACGAACGACACGGCGACCTGATCGTCGGTCACTGCACCGGGAGTCGGCGCGGCCAGGCCGAGCATGGTCTGCGTGGTGCCGGCGGGGTCGGGAGGAGTCCACAGGGCGGATGCCGCGGCGCCCGGGTTCCACGAGTACTGGATGGCAGTGCTCGCCGTCGTCTGCGCATCGTCGAAATAGTAGGCGCGAGAGATGTCGTGCCCGCTCTTCGTCTGCAGTTGCAGGCCTCGCGACCCCCCGTTCGCCATGCCGCCCGACGAGATCGTGAGGAGGTCGACGCCCAGCTCGAGATCGGTGCCGAACGCGCTGTTGAAGTCGGCCGCGGTGAGGCCGGCCGCGATCACGGCCGGGTTCTGGATCCACAGCACCAGCGTGCCGCCCGCCGGGATCACGGGTTCCCCCGGACTTGCGGGCCACAGCGTCGACGCGTTGGACTTCGGGTTGGTCAGGTCGTTGTCGGTGGTCAGGTAACTGAGCACGTAGTCGCCGAAGTTCACGGGGGCGTCGGCGGCGTTGTAGATCTCGATGAACTCGTAGGCGTCCGAACCCGAGACGTTCGCGGTGTCGGGGGCGACTTCGGTGATCTGCAGGACGGGACCGTCCGAGTCCGGATCCGTGGGCTTGGTGAGGGCGCTGGTGACCTGTTCGACCGTGATCGCTCCGGGGGTCGGCAGGGCGGTGGCGCCGGTGATGTCGTAGGCGAGCAGGCGGGCGTCGGGGGTCCCGATCAGGTCGGGCACGCCGAACTGCGCATTCCACGGCGTGGTGCCCACGGCATCGTCTGCCGGGACCCAGGCGCGTGTAAGGGTGGAGCCGTTCGCATCGGTCAGGCTGAAGCCGCGGTCGCCGCCATTCGCGAAGCCCGCCTGCGGGCCGAACCGGTAGATCGGAGTGTCCGCTGCCATGCCGTAGAAGGCCCGGAGTTGATCCTTGGTGAGGCTGCGACGCGCATCGCCGGGCGCGTAGTTCATCCAGAACACGGCCGAGGAGCCCGCGGGGATGGTCGCAGGCGCGTCGGCCTCGCCGTCGAGGTGGATCAGCGGCTGAACGGTGCCGGTGTTCCAGCGACTGGTGTGGTACCGGATCTGGATGCCGGCGGCCTCGAGGTCGATCGCGGCATCCGTCGTGTTGGTCACCTCGAGGAACTCGTAGGTGTCGGCGCCGGGGTTGTCGCCGTTGATCTCTGTGATCACGAGAGGCCAGTAGGCGCTCGCATTGCTCGCGGGGGTCGGTTGCGGTGCCACGAGCGGCGCGACATCGGATGCCGGCGGCTGCGCCGTCGATGGAGTCTTCGGGTCTTCGGTCGGCGTCGGGTCAGTCGGAGCCGGGGTCGGCGTCGGGTCGGCGGGCGCCGCGGTCGGCGTAGGAGTCGCGACCTCCTCTGCGGGCATCGTCGGCTCAGGCGAGGGCTGCGGTGACGACGTGTCCTCGTTGATGGCGGCAGCGGCGATGTCAGGAACCACGCCGGAGCTCAGCGCGGTGGCGACGACCAGCGCGCTCAAGGTGCTGGCGAGGGCGCGGCGGAGCGGTGAAGAGAGCATGAGAGACCTGTTCGGAGAGAGCGATCGGCAGACGTGCCTCCGACCTTTCTATGGCTTCGACGTGGCGCAGAGGTTGCCGGATGACTGCTCCCGGTTCACCCGGTTTGAACGGATGGTTAACGTCCCGCACGGCCGCCTCTCATCGACACCACGCGCCGCGCGTAGGATCGGCACGTGACCGACGACGACTCCCGCGGACGAACCGATCGGCGCGGGTTCCTGAAGTTGGGCGGCGCCGCTCTGGCGGGCGCCGCGATCGGCGGCGCGGGCGGCGCAGCCGTCGGAGCGTCCCTCGACGGCGCCGGCCACCACGGATTCGAGGCGGAGCCCGACCCGTTCGCGGCGCTCACGCCCCGGAGTGAACCGGGCTTCGACCACATCGTGGTGCTGATGGGCGAGAACCGCTCCTTCGACAATCTGCTCGGCTTTCTCCACACCCCCGACACGCTGCCCTCAGGCGAGAAGTTCGACGGGCTCGCGTTCGGCGCCCACAGCAACACGGCGCCCGACGGCACGGTCGTCGACGCTCACGTCTATCAGGGCCCGACCGATCGGATCATGAGCCTCCCCGATCCGGATCCGGGCGAGGAGTACCCGCACGTCAACACGCAGCTGTTCGGCACGATCGACCCGCCCGGAAACGCGGAGCTCTTCATCGATCAGATGACCGCGCCGTTCAACGCGCCCGAGCGCGGTGCGAAGGCCGACATGTCGGGGTTCCTGAAGGACTACATCGTGAACTTCCGTCGGCTCCGGCGAGGGGTCGAACCCTCGGTCGACGAGGCCAGGCACATCATGGGCTCGTTCTCGCCCGACATGCTGCCCGTGCTCTCGACCCTCGCGTCGGAGTTCGCCGTCTTCGACCACTGGTACGCAGCCGTGCCGTCGCAGACTTTCTGCAACCGTTCGTTCTTCCACGCTTCGACGTCGCACGGCTTCGTGACGAACGTCGGCGGTGGCGGGTACCGCAAGTGGCTCGACGCCCCGGAGACGCCGACGATCTTCAACCGTCTCGAAGACGCGGGACTCACCTGGAAGGTCTACTTCGACCAACTGCAACTGGTCTCGTTCACCGGGATGCTGCACGCTGCGGCTCTCGAGAAGTACTGGCGCACCTCGCATTTCGGCACGATGGAGGACTTCTACGCCGACGCGAAGAACGGCAGCCTCCCCGCCTACGCGTTCATCGAGCCTCGCATGGTCTACGACCACAACGACTTCCACCCGCCGTTCGGGAGGCTGCGTGAAGGCGACGTCGACGGGGATCCGGTGTTCGACAGCGCCATCTCCGACGTGCGTGCGGGCGACCGCCTCGTGCACGACGTGTACGAGGCGGTGCGCACGAGCGCCTCGCCGCACGGATCGAACGCCGTCAACACCCTGCTGCTCATCACGTTCGACGAGCACGGCGGTTGCTACGACCACGTGCCGCCGCCCGCGGCGACGAAGCCGACCCCCGAGTCGGGTGATGGCGAGATGGGATTCGCCTTCGATCGACTCGGATGCCGGGTGCCCGCCATCGCCGTATCGGCCTATACGAAGCGCGGCACGATCGTCCACGACGAGATGCATCACGGATCGGTCACCGCCACGCTCTCGCGCCTGCACGGCTTGAAGCCGCTGAACGACCGCGACGCCTCGGCGAACGCGCTGATGAACGTCGTGAACCTCGACCGACCGCGTCATCCGTCCGACTGGCCGATCACGGTACCCGCCTACACTCCGCCGAACCCCGAGCAGGGGCCGCCCGTCGATGCCGACCGCGACAAGCCGCTGACGCCGCCCGCCCGCGGACTGCTCGGCCTGCTGATCGCGCGCTACGGTCGCCCCGACGAGCCCGAGCCCGAGACGTTCGCCGATACGTTCCGCCTGCTGCACGAGCACGGCGAGGAGCTGTTCGGACCGCCCCAGGACCGCTGACCTGCGCACGAGGCCGGATCAGCACGCGTCAGCGCGCGGAAAGTCGGAGACTCCGCGCGCCACGCCGCACCACCGCATCCGCCGCCGGCGCGTCGTCACGCGACTCCGACTCTTCACATGGCGGACCGCTCGTCAGTCGTCCTTCGAGCGGCGACGCGAGACCACGAAGAGCACTCCGCCGATCACGAGCACGGCGGCGCCGATGCCGGCCCAGAGGAAGGTCTCGGGCGCGAGACCCGTGGCGGGAAGACGGGTGCTGCCGCTCGTCCCCGGGTCGGTGGGCGTCGGTGTCGGCGTGGGCGTGACCACGACGGCGGCGAGTGTGAAGTCCTGCTCGCCGAAGACCTCGCCGGCTGCGGTGATCACGACGGTCCGAGTGGCGTTTCCGACGATCGTGCTCCCCGACGGCGCGGTGACCGTGATCGTGTAGGTCCCCGGCGGGAGCGTGCCCAGACCGTAGGCGCCGTCGGCATCCGTGGTGAGCGAGTGCGAGCCGTCAGGTCCCTCGACCATGATCGCCACACCGGGTGCAGGGGTTCCGCCGTCTGTGCGCACCGTGCCGTCGATCGCTCCGAGGCGGGCGAGTTCGAAGTCCACGTCTTCGACGTCGGCCTCGCCGACGCTCTCATCGCGGGCGACCGGGCCCGACGCGATGTACCCGCCAGGCACCTCGATGCCGACGGAGTAGTCGCCGAGGGGCAGTCGCGGGAAGGAGTAGTCGCCGTTCGCATCGGTGACGGTCGAGAGCATCGAGCCTCCCGGTCCGGATGCCGTCACGGTGACGCCCGCGACGCCGGTGCCGTTCGATCGCACGGTGCCACTCAGTGACGGATTCTCGGCGACGACGAAGTCGACGCCGCTGATCGGCGTCTCGCTGTCCTCGGGCACGGTGAACGGCGGCGCCGAGGTCACGAGCGTGTAGCCGTCGGGGGTCGTGATCGTGGCGGTGTGCTCTCCGACCTCGACCTCGTCGATGATGTAGCGGCCGTCCGCGTCCGTCGTCGTGCTGCGGCCGTCGATCGTCACGGTGACCCCGGCGATCGGATTCCCGTCGACGTCCGTGACGCGTCCCTCGACCGACACGGGCACGATGTCGCGCACGGTGAAGTCTGCGACACCGTCTTCGTCCGTCAGGTCGACGTCCTGCGAGACCGCGCTCTCGGAGATCTTGCCATCCGGCGGCGTGACGCGCACCGTGTAGCCGTCGGTGGCGACGAATCCCGGGAACGCGTACGTTCCGCCGGCAGTCGTGGTGGTGGTCCCGACGACCGCGCCGTTCGCGTCGGTGAGGGTCAGCTCGACGCCCTCGAGCGGCCCGTCTGCGACGTCGGTCACGGTGCCGGTGATGTCACGCGCGATCGACGCGAACCACGTCTGGTACACGGGGAAGCCGGCGCGCCGCGTGAAGAAGAACGTCAGCGAGCTGATCGGGGTCGACGGCTCGAACCACGCGGCCGCGCCGCTGGTGTCGGCAGCCGCCTGATTGCCGGTCAGCGTGAGCGTCGCCGGGTCCCAGCTCGGGATGTCGGCGGCGACGCCTGTGCAAGACGGCTTTCCGGCGACTCCCGGCGCGCAGTAGTTGAAGCCCCCTCGGAAACCGAGCTCCGTCGCATCGAGAACGTGTCCGTCGCCCGCCACGGCGTGGATGCGCACGGAATCGGCGTCGATGTCGCCGAGCACGAACGTCCAACCCGATGCCGGGGTGGGCGACGCGAACGAGTACGTCGTCGTGGACGGGCTGGTGGCGTTATCGGCCTTGGGGCGGAGGTTGACGTACGACTGGTTGATGCTGCTGCCGTACTTCGCTCCGACCGGCGTTCCCTCCGAGAGCCAGGTCGAGGCTCCGGAGATGACGCCGACCTGTCCCCCGCGGGAGTCGCTCGTGACCGTTGCGCTGAGCACCGGCTGCGCCGCGATCTGCACCGACGACGTGTAAGCGCCTGCCGAGCCGCTCAACGGCTGCCAGCTCGCCCACGAGGTGGTCGTCGCTGCCGCCGCGGGCACTGCTCCGACCACGATCGCGACGAGCGCGATCACTCCTGCAAGAATTCCACCCCGGTGTGCACGCATGGCGCCAGAGTACCGGCATGCTGGAGCCTTGGCCAGGGTCGCGCACGACGCTGACCTACGCGGTCCGAGGCCTCGCGAAGCGGACGCCGCGGACCTGCTCAAACCGGGTCGCCCTGAACGGGACCCTCCGTGTTCGGCTTCCATCCGAGTGCCGGCGCCACGTGCGTCGCGAACGACTCGAGCACGTGCAGGTTGTACGCGGGGCCGAGCTGATTCGGGATCGTCAGCATGAGGGTGTCGGCGGCCATCACGGCCTCGTCGGCGAGGAGCTGCTGGATCAGCACGTCCGGCTCTGCGGCATAGGTCTTGCCGAAGGTGGAGCGGAATCCGTCGATGATGCCGACCTGGTCGGCGTTCTCCTCGCTGCGGAGCCCGAAGTACGCCCGATCCATGTCGGACACGAGGGGGAACACGCTGCGGCTGACCGAGACACGTGGCGCACCCGTGTGGCCGGCCTCCTTGTAAGCGGCGCGGAACAGATCGATCTGCTCCCGCTGCAGCTCGTGGAACGGCTGCCCGGTCGCCTCGGTGAGCAGTGTCGAGCTCATCAGGTTGAGCCCCTTGCGGCCGGTGTCCTCAGCGGTTGCGCGCGAGCCGGCTCCCCACCAGATGTGATCGCGCAGCGTGGGCGACTGCGGCTCGATCGACAGGTAGTGACCCGCCCCGACCATCCGCGGGTCCCCGGGTGCGACCCTGGCTCCGTCGATCGCCTCGAGGAACAGGTCGAACTTCTCACGGGCCATCACGCTGCCGCGCTCGGTGTCCTCCTCGTCGACGAATCCGAAGGTCTCGTAGCCTCGCAACGCCGTCTCGGGTGAGCCACGGCTCACACCCAGCGCGATACGGCCGTCGGCGATGTAGTCGAGGGCGGCGGCCTCTTCGGCGAACTGGAACGGGTTCTCGTACCGCATGTCGATGACGCCCGTGCCGACTTCGATGCGCTTGGTGCGCGCAGCCATAGCGCTCAGCAGAGGCATGGGAGACGCGGCCTGGCGCGCCCAGTGGTGCACGCGCACATACGCCCCGTTGACGCCGATCTCATCGGCGCCCTCGGCGATCTCGATGGTCTGCTTCAGCATGTCGCCGGCCGTGCGCGTCGACGAACCGGGCACGTCGGCGTAGTGACCGAACGAGAGGAATCCGAAAGCCTTCATGTTTATATGCAACAGAATGGATGCTGCGCTATTCCCTTCTCGAGCACCGCTCAGCCGAGCAGGAACCCGTCGAGCACGAGCTGGCGGATGCGGGGCTCGATGTCGGCCCACAGATCTGCCAGCGGCACCTCGAAGAGGTCGGCGAGGGCGGAGACGATCTGGACCACAGTCAGTTCGCCATCGCACGCGCCGACGAACGCGGCGAGCGCGGGGTCGACGGCGACCGTACGGCCGAAACCGCCGCCCTGGCGCAGCTCGATCACGCTCGGGTCATCGTTGCCGGGCAGCAGATGCCGCGCCTCGGTGACATCGGCGGCCGTGATCAGGGTGTCGGGCAATCCGCCCTCGGCGATCAGATCGTGGGCGGCGAGCCCCTGACGCAGCGCTCCGCCGACGTTCGACACCGGCTGCGGCATCCGCTCCGTCCTCCGCAGCGGCGCACGAGTCGAGCCTGCACTCGACGACCGCGGACGCCGCAGCAGGACATAGCCGAATCCGACGGCCGTGACGCCGCGAACGGCGAAGTCGTCGAGCCACGCGGACAGCAGCGGCGTGAACGCGGCATCACGCGGAGTGGTGCCGCCGTCACGGATCCACAGTTCGGCGTATCCGAGGGGCGACAGCTCTTCGCGCTGGATCGCCCAGAGGTCGATGTCGTCGGGCACCCAGGATGCGAGGCGGTCGAGTCCGCGCTCGTCGTCTCGCTTCGCCTGCTCAGGAAGCCGGGCAGACGAGGCGCGCGACTCCCAGTTGCCGAGCAGCTGAGCGATGCCGCCCGCGGTCAGATACGCCGCGACGCTGCGCACGAACTTCTCGACGAGCGCATCGCCGACCAGGCCGCCGTCGCGGTACTCGTACTCGGGCACGCCCTCAGCCCGTGGGGTGATCACGAACGGGGGGTTCGACACGATCAGATCGAACGCCTCGCCCTCGACCGGCTGGAACATGCTCCCCAGACGGAACTCGATGTTGCGCACCCCGTTGAGCAGCGCGTTCAGCTCGGCGAAGGCGAGGGCGCGAACGGAGATGTCGGTGGCCACGACCGATGCCGCGTGCCGCGCGATGAGGAGAGCCTGGATGCCGCATCCCGTGCCGAGATCGAGGGCGCGGTCGACCTCGATGGGCGTCACGATCTCAGCGAGCGTGCGTGAGGCGCCGCCGACGCCGAGGACGTGGTCGGCCGGGAGCGGTCCGTCGAGGGCGACTTCGTCGAGATCGCTCGCGATCCACCACTCGCCGATGCCGTCTGCGTCGACGAACGACTGCGGTCGCAGCAGCGCAGTGGGACGCACGGAATCCCGGTCGGCGACGGCCAGACCCAGGCTCTCGATCCCGTCGACTCCCACGTGCGCTAGAGCTGTCGCGACGGCCTCACGCGGCTGCGGCATGCCCAGGACGAACAGCCGGCCCAGCGTCGCGAGCACGCCGTCATCGCCGGTGATCGCACGGAGGATCGGCTCGCGCAGCCCCCGGGCGAGCGCGTCATCGGCCTCTTCGCCCCACAGGCGACGCAAGGGCTCGGAGCGGAAGTCGGCCGAATCGAGATCGGCCGCCAGAGCGGCGCACAACAGGGGGTCGGGCGTGGGGGGAGCGCTGTCGGACACGGCCGTCACTCTACGCGTCTTCAGGGATCTCTCCTACGCGCCCACCTAGAATCACAAGGTCAGCACTCACGATCAGCCCCTTCTCGGGCGTTCGAGGAAGACCCCCATGACCGTGACCATCCCCGAGAACGGTTTCCGCGCGCGCCTCGCCTGCGGAACCGTCGCCTTCGCGATGGCACTGGGCATCGGCGTCGTCGCCAGTCCCGCCGCACAGGCAGCGCAGAAGAGCGACTCCGAACCGCCCGTGCTGCATGTGTCCGCAGGATCGAACGGCGTCCTCTCCCCCGGGCTGTCGACGACGGCATCCGTCACTGTGCAGAACGACGCCGACACCTCGCTGTCTTCGGGCCGTGTGACGGTCTCGATCAACCGCACCCCGCTGGCAGGGGCCGAGGCCGTCGGCTCCTGGCTCGACTCGGGCGAGGTTGCGGGTGAGTTCGACGTGATCGCCGAAGACAGCACCGAACCGGTGGATGCGGGGTCGTCCTCGACGACCAGCATCGGCATCTCTCAGGATCTCCTGGCGACTCTCACGCCCGGCGTCTACCCCGTGCGAGCCGCGTTGAGCGGCACCGACGGCGCGTCGGGCGAAGACGTCTCGACGACGAGCGTTCTGGTGATCTCGGCGGATCCGCACCCGCCCGTGACCGTGTTCGTGCCGATCACTGCGACCCCGGCAGACGGAGCCGCCCTTCTCGGCTCGGACGAGCTGACGGAGCTCACGGCGGCCGACGGCGACCTCACGGCGCAACTCGACGGCGTCAGCGGCACCTCGGCCGTGCTCGCGATCGACCCTGCGATCGTCGCAGCCATCCGCGTACTGGGTTCCGCCGCACCCACGACTGCGGTCGAATGGCTGACGCGCCTCGAGAACCTGCCGAACGAGCGGTTCGTGCTGCAGTTCGGCGACGCCGACGCCACGACCCAGGCGCAGGCCGATCTACCAGCCCTGCTGACGCCGACGACTCTCGCGCCCTTCCTCGACCCGGCGAACTTCGCCTCCGCTCCCCCCGCGTCTGCCCTCCCGACCCCGACGGGCACGCCGTCGCCGGCGGCCACCGACGGCCCGATGCTGCCGGACGACGCGGCACTGACGACGATCGAGGGGGCGGCCGAGGGAATCCTCTGGCCGCGGGCGGATGTCACCGCCGACGACCTCGCCGCATTCCGCACCTATCTCGCCGGGACGGCGACGACCATCCTGCCCTCGACCGCGCTCGACGGCGCGGCGACCGGGCACGTGCTGGCCGGGGCAGAAGACGTGCTCGTGACGGATGCCGCGGCGTCCGATGCCCTGTCAGAGGCGGCCGGAGAGTCCGACGCCGACGCCCGCGCGCAGTCTCTGGCCGCAGCCAACGCCTATCTGTTCCTCGCAGGGCAGACGACCTCGACACCCCTAGCGGTCGGGCTCGACCGCGACGAGAACCGCACGGCCGATGCGCTGCGCGAGGTCGTCACGACGACCGATTCGCCGGGTGTCGATCTCACCTCGCTGCGCTCCACGCCTGCGGCCCCCGCGTCGGTGGACGGGGAGATCGACGACGACCGGGGCGCCTCGCTGCAGCTGCTCCTCTCGGAGGAGCAGACACTCGGTCAGTTCTCCACGATTCTCGACGACCCGCAGGTGCTGTTGAGCCCCGAGCGCATCCGCCTCATGCGGACGATCGCCGCCGGCCTCAGCTCCACGAGGTTCGACGAGGCTCTGGGCGACCACCGGCAGGCGACGCGTGACACGCTGGCCTCGGTCGACATCCCGCAGTCGAGCACGATCCAACTGCTGTCGGCGAACGCCGACCTGCCGTTCGGTGTGCGCAACGATCTCCCGTGGCCGGTGAACGTCGTGCTCACCGTTTTGCCGAGCGATCCGCGCCTCGAGGTGGAGTCGGTCACCCGCGCGACGATCCCGGCCGGGACGACCACCAGGGTCAAGGTGCCCGTGTCGGCCAGGGTCGGCAGCGGAGAGCTCGACCTGCGCCTGTCTCTCACGAGTCCCACCGGAGTGCCCCTCGGCCAGTCGCAGACCGTGCGGGTCTCGGTGCGCGCCGAGTGGGAGGGCATCGGCCTCGCCATCTTCGGCAGCCTGATCGTCATCCTGATCGTCCTCGGTGTCGTGCGCACGCTGCGACGGCGACGCAAGGGTGAGGATGTCGAGATGGCGGATGCTTCGTCGGCGGATGCTTCGTCGGCGGATGCCGCGGCGGTGGAGGCCCCGTCGACCGAAGTGGAGCCGACGGCCGTGGATGTCCCGTCGGACCCCACACACCCCGCAGAGCCCGCAGACCCCGCGAAGGATCCCCAGTGAGCAGTCTCGGCCGCGCCAGCGCCCTTCTGGGTGCCGGCACCCTCGTCTCGCGCGTCACGGGCCTCGTACGGACGATCGTGCTGGTGGCGGCGATCGGAAGCATCAGCAAGGCAGGAGATGCCTTCGGTGTCGCGAACCAGCTTCCCAACAACGTCTTCACCATCATCCAGACCGGCATCCTCACGGCCGTGATCATCCCTCAGATCGTCAAGGCAGGCGCGCACAAGGATGGAGGCCGGGCATACATCTCGAAGCTGTTCACTCTCGGCACCGTCGTGTTCCTCGCCGCGACAGCGGTCGCGATTCTTCTCGCACCGTGGTTGGTTTTCATTTACGCCAAGGGGTACTCGCCCGATCAGCTCGCGCTCGCGACGGCATTCGCTTACTGGTGCCTGCCGCAGATCTTCTTTTACGGCCTCTACGCTCTGATCGGCGAAACACTCAACGCCAAACGAGTCTTCGGGCCGTACACCTGGGCTCCGATCGTCAACAACGTCGTCTCGATCATCGGATTCCTGATCTTCATCGCCATGTTCGGCAACGACCGCAACCTGGTCGAGATGTGGGATCCGACGATGATCGCCGTGCTCGGCGGAACCGCCACCCTCGGGATCGCACTGCAGGCTGGCCTGCTGCTGTTCTCGTGGAGGCGCACCGGCCTGAGGCTGCGACCCGACTTCCGCTGGCGCGGCGTGGGCCTTCGCCATGTCGGCACACTGGCCGGCTGGACATTCCTCATGGTGATCGCCGGTCAGCTCGCGGGGCTGGTGCAGAGCACGGTCGTGTCGGAGTCCACGGGCCATCCGTCGGTGTTCTTCATGCAGGCCGCCTGGCTTGTATTCATGCTTCCCTATTCGATCTTCGCGATCTCCATCGGAACTCCCTATTTCACTCAGATCGCCGAGCACGCCTCCGAAGGTCGTCACGATGACGTTCGCTCCGACGTCGCCCGATGCATCCGCATCATCTCGCTGTTCGTGGTCGGCTCGGGAATCGCGCTGGCCGTCGCCGCGGTTCCTGCAACCCGCATCTTCACGACGACGGCGGAGCAGGCCGTTCAGGCCGCACCAGTTCTGATCTGCTATCTCGTCGGCCTTCTGCCGCTGGCTTTGCTCTTCATCGTGCAGCGCGCGTTCTACGCCTACGGAGACACCCGTACGCCCTTCTACTTCACACTCGTGCAGGTCGCATTGATCATCGGCCTCTCGGTCATCGCCGGAGCAGTCGCGCCGATCGAACAACTCGCCGCCGCGATCGCGCTCGGACAGTCGGTCGCTGGCATCGTGCAGACCATCGTCGCGATCTGGATCCTCCGCAACCGTCTCGGTGGACTCGAGCTTCCACAGACGCTTCTCTCCCTCGTGCGCTTCGCCATCTCGGCGGTTCCTGCTGGTCTCGCAGGGTGGGGCGTCTACAACCTTCTCGGTGCAGGTAGTGGCTGGATCGTCGGTCACAGCGGCTCCGACTTCCTCGACCGCATACTCGGCGCCGTCGGCACCGGCGTGATCGGTCTCGCATCCGTGATCGTCTACGTCGTCGTGCTGCTGATCCTGCGCGCTCCTGAGCTGTCGGCTGCCACGCGCATGCTGCGCCGGTTCCTGCCCGGTCGCTGAGCCGACGGCATCCATCCCCCGAGTCCCTCGCAGGGCTCTCCCCACGCCCCGGCAGTCCGAGGCGCGGGGAACTCCTGTGCAGGGAATGCCCCGCGGTTACCATTGGTTGAAGCAGCCGTACGCCCTTTTCGGGGAAGAGAGAGAGCACATGCGTCAGGTCATCATCATCGGCTCGGGCCCAGCCGGGTTCACCGCCGCCATCTACGCGGCGCGCGCGAGCCTCAAGCCGCTGCTCATCGCGAGCTCGGTCGAGGTCGGCGGCGAGCTGATGAACACCACCGAGGTCGAGAACTACCCGGGCTTCCCGGAGGGGATCCAGGGCCCCGAACTCATGGCGAAGCTGCAGGAGCAGGCCGAGAAGTTCGGCACCGAAGTGCTCTACGACGACGTCACCTCGCTCGACCTGAACGGTCCCGTCAAGACCGTCTCGCTCGGCAGCGGCGCGGTGCACGAAACCCGCGCGCTGATCTATGCGACCGGCTCCGCCTACCGCAAGCTCGGCATCGAAGGCGAAGAGCGCCTCTCGGGCTACGGCGTCTCGTGGTGCGCCACCTGCGACGGCTTCTTCTTCCGGCAGAAGACGATCGCGGTCGTCGGCGGCGGTGACTCGGCGATGGAGGAGGCCACGTTCCTCACCCGCTTCGCAGACAAGGTCTACGTGATCCACCGCAAGGACTCCCTGCGCGCGTCGAAGATCATGCAGGAGCGCGCGTTCGCGAACGAGAAGATCGAGTTCGTGTGGAACAGCGAGGTCGCAGAGGTGCTCGGAGGCGACTCCGTCGCCGGAGTGCAGCTGCGCAACACGGTCGACGGCACGCTCAGCGACCTTCCGCTCGACGGACTGTTCATCGCGATCGGCAACGATCCCCGCACGCACCTGGTGCACGACAAGCTCGAGCTCACCGCCGAAGGAACCATCTGGGTCGACGGCCGCTCGTCGAAGACCTCGGTTCCCGGTGTGTTCGCAGCCGGCGACGTGATCGACCCGACCTACCGGCAGGCGATCACCGCCGCAGGCTCCGGCACCGTGGCTGCCCTCGACGCGGAGCACTTCCTCGCCGATTTCGATGACGCCTCGGTGGAGGTTCCCGCTGCCGAGGCCGCCGAGGTCATCGTCGCCTGAGGCGTCGGGAACACTTTCCTCTCGCCCGTTGTTGTAGCGGACGAAACTCGAATCAAGGAGAAACTCTGATGAGTGCAAAGGCTACGAGCCAGGCGACCTGGGAGCAGGACGTGCTGCAGGCTGAAGGTCCCGTGCTGGTGGACTTCTGGGCCGAGTGGTGCGGCCCGTGTCGCATGGTCTCGCCGGTTCTGGACGAGATCCAGTCCGACAACCCGGAGAAGATCACCGTTCTCAAGCTGAACGTCGACGAGAACCCGCAGCTCGCGATGCAGTACCAGATCACCTCGATCCCGGCGATGAAGGTCTTCGTCGGCGGAGAGGTCAAGACGAGCATCATCGGCGCCAAGCCGAAGTTCGCCCTCGAGCAGGATCTCGCCGCCTACATCGGCTGAGTCCCCCTCAGACATCGGGCCGTCGTCTCTTCGGAGGCGGCGGCCCTTTCCGCGTCCCATGTCAGGACGCGACGGTCGGATCCCAGCGGCGATGGCGCTGCTTCTCATCGAGGAGCCCCCACACCGCGGGCGTCAGCTCGGGATACTCCAGCGCGATCTGACGCAGCACGCGGTAGTGCCTGGCCTCGTTCGGTCGCACCCCGTCGTTCGCGGCGATGTTGTCGGCCCGGAGGAGGTAGACGACGAGCTCGTCGACGCTCGGCAGCTCCTCCATGAACTCCCAGGGGTCCTCTCCCCCGAGCAGCCGCTCCTGGATGAGAACGGCGAGTTCGTCCGACGCCTCAGCACGCAGCACTTCGAGGCTGGCGCGGCGGGGAACGAACTCTGTCATACCTCCAGCCTAAGCGCGTGCAGGGCGTGTGCGGCGCTCGACCTTCGCATCGTCGGTCATCTCCTCGAGCTCCTTGCCCTTCGTCTCGGCGACCTTGAAGTACACGAAGAAGAACGACAGCAGGGCGAAGAACGCGTAGAAGCCGTAGGCGAAGGTCAGTCCGATCTCCGCGAAGGCGGGGAACGTCGTCGAGATGAAGAAGTTCGCCGCCCACTGCGCGGCCGCTGCGACAGCCAGGGCCCCCGCTCGGATGGAGTTCGGGAACATCTCGCCGAGCAGGACCCACACGAGCGGACCCCAGGTCGAGCCGAAGAAGACCACGAAGCCGTTCGCGCAGATGAGAGCGACCGTCGCCCACGGATCGGGAAGGGTGACCGAGCCGGCGGCGTCGAGGGTGCCGAACGAGAACGCGAGCGACATCAGGCCGAGCGTGACCGCCATCCCGATCGAACCGACCAGGAGCATGATCCGGCGCCCGACGCGATCGACCAGGAGGATCGCCACGATGGTCACGACGATGTTGGTGACGGAAGTGATCACCGAGGTGAGCAGTGCACTCGACTCGTCGAACCCCACGGACTGCCACAGCGTGGTCGAGTAGTAGAAAATCACGTTGATGCCCACGAACTGCTGGAACACCGACAGCAGGATGCCGACCCAGACCACCGGTTTCAGGCCGAAGCGGCTGCCGCGAAGATCACGCAGCGACTCCTTGCGCTCAGTGTCGATCGTGTCGGTGATCTCCTTGATCTTGCCCTTCACGTCGAGGGTTCCGGTGACCGTCGACAGCACCTCGGATGCCCGTTCGATCTCCCCCTTGCGAACCAGATACCGCGGGGACTCCGGCAGACGCAACGACATGATGCCGTAGACGAGGGCGGGAAGGGCTGCCGAGATGAACATCCAGCGCCAGGCGGTGAGGCCCCACAGCGGAGCTGCTGCCTCGCCAGCGATCCCGGCGAGCAACGCGTCGGTGAGCAGAGAGGCGAAGATTCCGGTGACGATCGCGAGCTGCTGCAGCGATCCCAGTCGCCCTCTGATCTTCGCCGGCGACACCTCGGCGATGTAGGCGGGCGCGATGACGGATGCGGCGCCGACTCCGAATCCGCCGATCACGCGCCAGATGATGAGGTCCACCACGCTGAACGCGAGCCCCGACCCGATCGAGGAGATGAGGAACATCGCCGCCGCGACGACCATGACGGGGATGCGCCCGTACTTGTTCGAGATGGGCCCGGCGAACCACGCGCCGACTGCGCAGCCGATCAGTGCGGACGAGACCGCGAACCCTTTCAGCCCGACGTTGAGGTCGAAGCCTGACACGTTCCCGGCCAGGGCGTCGACGGCGCCGTTGATTATCGCGGTGTCGAATCCGAACAGGAATCCGCCGAGGGCTGCGGCGATGCTGACCGCGACCACTCGCCTCTGGAATCCGGCTGGGGTCTGAACCTTGGACATGACTTTCCCCCTCATCGTCGAAGATGACGCGAGTCTAGGCGAAACGACCCGTCACCGGGTCCTCAGCTCCTGCCGTAGCCCTCTTCGCCGAGCTCATCTAGAATTCGATTCAGATCTTGGATCGACGAAAATTCGATCGTGACCTGGCCTTTCCTCGCGCCGAGAGCGATCTTCACGCGGGTGTTGAGGCGGTCGCCGAGCTTGCCGGCCACCTCGTCGAGGTACGCGCGACGAGCGCCAGGCGTGGCCTTCGCAGTGCGGGTCGGAGACGTCGGCTCGGTCTTGGCGGCGACCTCGGTGGCGCGCACAGAAAGATCTTCGTTGACGACCTTGTCGGCGAGACGCTGCATCGCCTCGGGATTGTCGAGGCTCAGAATGGCGCGGGCGTGGCCTGCGCTCAGAACACCGGCGGCCACACGCTGCTGTACGGGCACGGGCAGTTTGAGCAGACGGATGGTGTTGCTGATGCGAGGACGCGAGCGCCCGATACGCGTCGCAAGCTCCTCCTGCGTGATGCCGAAATCCTCGAGCAGCTGCTGGTATGCCGAGGCTTCTTCCAGAGGGTTCAGCTCGGAGCGGTGCAGGTTCTCGAGAAGGGCGTCTCGCAGCAGGTCCTCATCGGCCGTGTCCCGCACGACGGCCGGAATCGATGCCAGACCGGCTTCGCGCGCGGCACGCGTGCGGCGCTCACCCATGATGAGCTCGTAGGCTCCATCGCTGTTCTTGCGGACGACGACAGGCTGCATCACGCCGAACTCTCGGACGCTGTGCACGAGCTCGGCAAGATGTTCAGCGTCGAAGTGCGTACGCGGCTGTCGCGGGTTCGGGACGATCTCGTTCGGATCGATCTGAATCAGATGGATGCCGGGTACCGGCTCGAGTTCGGCCGCGGCATCCGCCTCGATCTGCTGCGCCTCTGCCAGCTTCTGGATCGATGCCCCTGGGAAGAACACGTCCACCGGGCGCTCGGCCTGATCTGCGGTGGGAATGAGGGCACTGATGCCCCGGCCCAGCCCTGTGCGCTTCGCCATCATTTCTCCTTGCTCTGCGTCGCACGCGACGCGATCTCGACGGCGGCCTCGCGGTAGGCGACGGCGCCGGCGGACTGCCCATCGTAGGCGATCACGGTCTGTCCGAAGCTCGGCGCCTCCGAGACCCGCACAGAGCGCGGAATCACGGTGTCGAGGACCTGCGTCGGGAAGTGGGTGCGCACCTCTTCGGCCACCTGGTGGGCCAGTCGGGTACGCCCGTCGAACATCGTCAGAAGGATGGTCGACAAGTGCAGCGAGGGATTCAGGTGCTTCTGGATCATCTGGATGCTCCCGAGAAGCTGACTCAGTCCCTCTAGCGCGTAGTACTCGCACTGGATCGGGATGAAGACCTCGGATGCTGCGGTGAACGCGTTGATCGTGAGGAGACCAAGAGAAGGCGGGCAGTCGATGATCACGAAGTCGACCGGGTGGTGTTCCAGGTACTCGTGCAGCGCCCGTCGCAGGCGGTGCTCGCGGGCGACCTGCGCGACGAGCTCGATCTCGGCTCCGGCGAGATGGATCGTACTCGGCGCGCAGAAGAGATTCTCATTCTCGGGGCTCTGCTGCACGATCTCAGCCAGCGGCATCTCGTTGATCAAGACGTCGTAGATGCTCGAGACTTCGGTGGTGTGCGTGACACCGAGCGCGGTCGAGGCGTTTCCCTGCGGGTCGAGGTCGATCACGAGGACCTTCGCGCCGAGTCCGGCGAGAGCGGAAGCGATGTTCACCGCCGTGGTCGTCTTGCCGACGCCGCCCTTCTGGTTCGACACCGTGAGGATGCGGGTCTCCCCGGTGAACTCGATCGTGACCTCTTCGAGAACCCGGCGACGAGCGCTCAGGTCGGCGATCTCCCGTGCGAGCGGGGTGTCGATCCCGAAGGTGTTCGGCGATTCCTTTTCGGATTGTTTCACGTGAAACATCCACTCCTTTCGGGGCCGTGTTCCACTCTAACTGCAACAGCCGACGCTCTCGTCTCCTCGCCGGGTCGATTCCCACGCTGCGGGCTTGTGGAGTGCATCTCCACCCTCTCTGAGAGGGGTTCTCCCCCGTCGCAGCTCGGATCCATGAGCTAGTCCGCTAGGTCCCGCGCGCGTTCAGGGAGCGCTCAGGGTGGAAGTCGGACTTTGCCGGTTCTTTCTCGCGCGCAGGCACGTTGGGTGACTGTCGGGCCCGTCACCCCCTTGTGGACGGCGTCAGGTTCCGCTCCAGGCACGCACTAGGCGACGGGCAGGTGTAACCAATGTTTCACGTGAAACACTCCCCCAGACCGGGCGCGTCGAGTGCAACCCGCAGATCACACTCGGACTCCCCTCATCCAATCCGGGCGTGCGCAGGCGGGAATGCCAACGGGTGTCGCCGGCACGCACCCGCGATAGAGCTCGGATTGGGAAGAGGTTCTCTGTGTTCTCGTCGGCGCCTCCTCCGGAGACCTATCCGCGTCTGCCGATCGTCGCGGAAGCGCGCCGATTGTAGACGCGAGTGTGCCGTGCTCTCGCAACGGACACCCGGCCTGGATCCGAGAGTGGAACCTCTCGTGGTCCTCTCCTTATCCTGCCCACGTCGACATTTCCGGTACAAGGGCGGGTTCTACACACGATGTTTCACGTGAAACCACACATCTCGAACTTGTACCTACTCAATGTCAGTCTTCAGAGATCAACACACGTCGTTAGCGCCCCACCCTGGCAATCCAACAGCTGCTCAGCTGTTCCAGGCCAGATCCTCGCGTATCGCTCGCCACCACTCCCCTTTTCCTTGTCGCTTTCCTTGTCACTATGAGCAGTGCCATCCGAGGAACGCGGTCGCCAAACACCTCCAACTCAGTACCTCTCGCGCTCATGTCCACGCAGCCAAGCCTTCAGGTAGCCGATCCACGTTTCGTGCCGACAGCGACGGCGTCTGGCATGGGGTGGCGGCAAAGGGTGCTGTGTTTCACGTGAAACACTGGACAACCTCGTTGCTTCCACTGCAGGCTCGATCTTCGACAGTCTCACCGCGCTGATAGAACGAGTGCCCCTGCACCAGACAACACCGCACTACTGCGACGCCGCATCGATCCGCAGGCGTGAAGATTGGACCCGGATCACTCCAGCAACCCCACGGATCGTGGACAAGGTTCCGTCAGGGCACAACTGTTGATGGAGTCGTGACGCAACTCACCATCCGTCTGTCCGTCAACGTGCGGCAGTGGCAGTGCGTTGACGGCAGCGGAGATTATGGTCATCGATGTCGTCGATGGCGCAATCGAATCCGCGATCGTCGGCTCTGTCGTCCGAGACGTCGGTCTACGACCAGCAGCGACATCCGGCGCGGCGTCGGACGCATACAGATGGCGCCCTCAGATCACGACCTTGCCATCACACTCCGTCGCGATCACTAGCAGTGGTCTCCTGACCCAAAATCGACCGATGGCGCGTACTCGAAACGGATGATCTGAACCCCACTCGTACTGTGCGATCACTGCGGGTCTCACTTCGTCATCGCAATGAGGCACTCACCTGCGCGTTATCTAGAGATGTTTCACGTGAAACCTCGCCTTAGGTCACCGCGTGCACGGCATGGCAGAAGATTCGCGATCAATCAGCACCCAGCGATGATGTTTCACGTGAAACACGTCGTATCAGCCCCGCGGTTCTGCCCTCGTAACGAGCTGCACCGCTCCCGTAGTGCGAACACATTGGGCCTCCGTACCCTCGCCGACGAGCTGACTTAGAAGACAGTCCGACGGTCATAGCTACGCAGCAGGCACCTCGATAGATGCAATCAGGAGAGGATCCCGAACCGCACAGCTCAGAGAACCGCACTGGCGGTGAGAACAGACGGAAGGCCCAACGCTCACCGCACGAACAGAACGTGACGACCACGCTTCTGCGGACGTAAGCTCCCCCGCGCCACCGTTTCACGTGAAACGGGTACTTCAATAAGCCGCGTGCGGGCATGCCGGCAAAAACACCGAGTGTCGGAGTGTGTCAGGTGCATCGCTCTCACCGCCATCCGGATACTGTTGTCCATCGCGGACGGAGCGTGGGTTGGCGCGCTGCACCTTACCCTTGCCTCGAAGACAAATTCCACGGGTACTCAGTACTCAGGGTGCCGGATTCCTCACCGAATGCACAGTTCGGCAACCCCGGAGGATCTCGCTCTTCAATCACAGAACGATGTCGTTCCGCGCGGAAGACCCGCCGGTAGCCACAACCGCCAGTCAAACGCATTGATGTTTCACGTGAAACATCCAACTGCGATGAGGTCAGCGAACAGTAGCGCGCAGCACTCGCGTGGTCTCCCCCAGCACACCTTCGCCGAGAACCTCGACGCGCACGTTCGACAGACGATGCTTCTTGATGGCCTTCTGAGCGGCGTCGATCTCGTTCTCGACGTTCAGCCCTTTGAGGAACGCGAGCTCACCGCCGTCTCGCACGAGCGGTGCGGTGATCGGGACCAGGGTGCGCAGCGCACTGACGGCACGTGCGGTGACGACATCGAATCCCTCGGCTGGGCGAACGTCTTCAGCCCGCGCGCGCAGCACCTCGACGTTCTCCAGTCCGAGTGCCGTTACCTGCTCGTTCAACCAGGTCACGCGCCGTTCCATCGGCTCGATCAACGTCCAGCGCACGTCGGGGCGTGCGATCGCAAGCACCAGACCGGGCAGACCAGCACCTGAACCGATGTCGGCGACACGTCCATGGAAGAGCGGCGCCGCGATCACGCTGTTGAGGATGTGCCGCGTCCACAGACGAGGAAGCTCCAACGGTCCGATCAGACCACGCTCCTCCCCCTCGCGGGCGAGTGCATCCGTGAACTGGCGTGCGACGTCGATCCGGTCGCCGAAAAGCTCGGCCGCGGTCGCCGGCTCCACCTCTACTTCAGCAGCGTCATCCATCGCACTCACTTCGTGTTCACCAATGTTTCACGTGAAACATCAACGACGGCGCAATACGGTGTGGCGGTCGGCGCCCTCTCCGTACGACTCCGACACGAGACCACGCTCGGCCGCGATGTCATGCACCAGCTTCCGCTCGTAGCTCGACATCGCCGGCAGCGACGCCTGCGATGCACCTTCGTCGAGCTTCACAGCTGCGGCATTCACGAGCGTCTCCAGCTGACGTCGACGGGTGTCGCGGGATCCACCGATGTCAAGGATCAGGCGCGAGAACGATCCGGTCTTGCTCTGCACCGCCAGACGGGTGAGCTCCTGCAGGGCCTGCACGGTGTCGGGAGCCGACAGCAGCGCGAGTCCATCTCCCTCAGCTTCGACCGACACGTAGGCACGGCCCTGGCGGACGTCGAGGTTCAGGTCACCGTCGATGTCGGCGATATCCAGCAACTCCTCGAGAAAGTCCGCGGCGACATCGCCCTCGTTCTCGAGCTGAGCGACCGTCGGCTCAGTGGCTTCGATCACGTTCTCACTCATGCGCCTGGACCCTTCTTCTTCGCACGCTTCTTGCCTACCGGCTGCTGACGCTTCGGAGCCTCGGCCTTCGCCTTCTCGACCTCGGCCACCAGTCGCTGTTGCTCTGCCTCATAAACGGACATCGGAACGACCTTGCCTTCCGAGTTGATCGCCTTGCCCTTGCGAGCCAGTCGCTCTTCGCGGGCCTTGGCCGCCTCGGAACCGGGAGTGGGCATCTCGCGGATGACGACGAACTGCTGCCCCATGGTCCACAGGTTCGAGATGAACCAGTACACGACCACGCCGAGCGGGAAGAACACACCCGAGAAGATGAAGCCCAGCGGCAGCACGTAGAGCATGATCTTCTGCATCTGGTACGCCTGGCCGGTCTTGGCCTCGGGCGACAGGTTCTTCGAGATGATCTGCAGCTGCGTGTAGAACTGCGATCCGATCATCAGGACGACGAGAGTCACCAGAATGACGATCGCCGTGGTGTTCTGCGTCTCCCACGCGTTGCCGAGGGTCTCGTGCAGGGAGGCCACACCGAACAGCTTGGCGTCGTAGAACTCCTTGGTCAGCTCCGGGCTGAGGAGGCCGACACCGCCGATACCGTGCTCAGCGTGCTTCTTGACGTCGCTCAGCACGCTGTAGAGCGAGAAGAACACGGGCATCTGCACAAGCAGCGGAAGGCAGCTCGACATCGGTGTCGTGCCGTGCTTCTTGTACAGGGCCATGGTCTCGCGGCTCATCGCCTCACGACTGAGCTGATCCTTCTTGCCGCGGTACTTCTCCTGGACTTTTCGCAGTTCAGGAGCGATTTCCATCATCTTGCGCTGGCTCTTGATCTGCTTGACGAAGAGCGGCGTGACCGCAGCGCGGACGACGATCACGAGACCGATGATCGACAGCACCCAGGTCAGACCGGATGCCGCAGGCAGACCCACGGCGGTGAGCAGCCAGTGCCAGGCGACGAGCACGAGCTCGACCACCCACTTCAGCGGCCAGAGGATGGTTCCGAGCAGGTCGAATCCACCCGCGGCAGGTGCCGGGCTGGGTGTCGCACTGGCGAGCAGGAGGTCAAGACCCACCGATCAGTCCTTTCGGGCAGGGACGACGAAACCGCGGGGGGTCAGGTCGTAGCGGAAGTGTTCGTGCGGATGGACGTCGTCGACGCCTCCGCGAGTCCAGGGGTTGCAGCGGAGGATGCGCCATGCCGAGAGAGCAGTCCCCCTCACAGCGCCGTGCTGTTGCACCGCACCTACAGCGTAAGCCGAGCAGGACGGATAGTACGCACACACATCGCCGTACAACGGCGAGATGACCGAGCGGTACGCCGTAAGAAAGCCCAGCACGAGATTTCGTGGGATCAGCGGGATGCTACGTGCGAGATCAGCCGACTGCATCCGAGCCGTACCGATCGAGGTGGCCGGCAGCGCGCTCATGCCGGCATCCGCTCGAGGCGTCCGATGCAGCGATTCACGTCTGCGCTCAGCTCGGCGTAGCTCGCGGTCGCGGATGCAGGAAGGGCACGGATGACGACATCCGTGCCCTCTGGGACACGCGGGAGCGCCTCCGCACACACGGCTTTGAGTCGCCGGCGAACGGTGTTGCGCACCACCGCGGTGCCCACCTGCTTGCTGATGATGAACCCGAACCGCGGAACTCTGCTCTCGCCCGTCGACAACATCGAGGTCACGACGCGCGACCCGCCACAACGGGCACCGCGTCGAACGACCAGTCGATAGTCGCTCCCGCGGGTCAGCCGGAACGGGCGGGCGAGCACAGTGGCTTACGCGGAGAGCTCGACGCGGCCCTTCGCGCGGCGAGCAGCGAGGATGCCGCGGCCGGCGCGGGTCCGCATGCGAGCACGGAAGCCGTGCTTCTTGGCGCGGCGACGGTTGTTGGGCTGGAAGGTGCGCTTAGTCATGGAATCACTCCGGGAATGCTGTCACCGGAATCAGTTTCGACCGGAGACATAGGGATCTGCCGTTCAGGCATAAGTCAACCGATTAAGGGTACGTCCTGCCGGCGCGCAGAGCAAATCTGCGCGCTCACAGGCTTGTCATCCTCCGAAATCCGCACAGCCATTATCCACAACCCCGCGCGGTCCGTCGAGCACAACACGCCCGCGGATTCACAGGGGCAGGTTGCCGTTCTGTCCACAGGTGACTACCGTGGCAACCGAAGTTATCCACAGGGGGGACGCGTTCTCGTGCCTTCCCACTCGATCCCTGCCCGGAGCGTCATGTCATCACCTGCCCAGCCCGACGTCCCGATCTGGACCACTGTGCAGGATCTTCTCGAGGCGGACGACCGGGTGACCCCCCAGCTTCAGGGATTCCTGAGCCTGGCGGTTCCTGCAGGCGTGATGGCCGCGACCCTCTATCTCGAAGTCCCCAACGACCTCACAGCGGCGCAGATCAACAAGCGTCTGCGCCTGCCGATCATGGAGGCACTCGCCCACGTCGGCGAAGAGGTCACCTCGTACCGGGTCGTCGTGAACCACGAGCTCGCAGAGCAGCCCACCGCATCGATCGCAGTCGCCGACTACGGCCGCCAGGAGCAGCAGCGGCCCGAATCGCCCATGGAGCAGCCGACCGCGCTGCGCCACGAATCGCGGCTGAACCCGAAGTACACGTTCGACAACTTCGTGATCGGTCAGTCCAACCGATTCGCCCATGCCGCCGCAGTCGCCGTCGCAGAAGCTCCGGCCAAGGCGTACAACCCGCTTTTCATCTACGGCGACTCTGGTCTCGGCAAGACCCACCTCCTGCACGCGATCGGCGACTACGCGCAATCGCTGTATGCGGGCGTCAAGGTGCGGTACGTCTCGAGCGAGGAGTTCACGAACGACTTCATCAACTCGATCGCGAACAACCGCGGCGCCGCCTTCCAGGCTCGATACCGCGAGGTCGACATCCTCCTCATCGACGACATCCAGTTCCTGCAGGGACGGGCGGAGACGCAAGAGGCTTTCTTCCATACCTTCAACACGCTGCACGACCACAACAAGCAGGTCGTGATCACCAGCGATGTCGCCCCGAAGCTCCTCACCGGATTCGAAGATCGGATGCGCAGTCGTTTCGAGTGGGGCCTCATCACCGATGTGCAGGCGCCCGACCTCGAGACGCGCATCGCGATCCTCCGCAAGAAGGCCCAGAGCGAGTCGCTGCACATCCCCGACGAGGTCCTCGAGTACATCGCCACTGTCGTCTCCTCGAACATCCGCGAGCTCGAGGGCGCACTGATCCGCGTGTCGGCCTTCGCGAGCCTGAACCGCTCGGCCCTCGACATCTCCCTCGCCCAGACGGTTCTGCGCGACATCATCGACACGGCGGAAGACAACGTCATCTCGCCGACCGACATCATCACCGCCACGGCGCAGTACTTCAAGCTCACGGTCGACGATCTCTACGGTTCGAGCAGATCGCAGCAGATCGCTACGGCCCGCCAGATCGCCATGTATCTGTGCCGCGAACGCACGAGCCTGTCGCTGCCGAAGATCGGCCAACTTTTCGGCAATCGCGATCACACCACGGTGATGTACGCGTACAAGAAGATCAGCGACCTCATGAAGGAACGACGCTCGATCTACAACCAGGTGACCGAGATCACCACGCAGCTCGGTCGGCGCTGAGCGCCCCGCATCCGTCTCACCTCGAAAAAGGGGGATACGGCGTCTTCACGGACGCTGTGTCCCCCTTTTTGCCGACTTGACAGGCATCTGAGGCACCGGATACGGGGTTTGCACACATGTGGATAACTTGTGGATGAATCGCGATCAGGTCGGGACGACTGTGGGGTTAACGGGGCAACCTGTGGATAACTCGGTAGTGCTCCACAAGTGAGCGGATGCCGTGAACCCGCGGTTTCCTCAGGGATTCCACAAGTGACAGGCGTGTAGTTCCCTACTCGCGTCTGCTTTCCACCGACTTATCCACAGTTTCCACAGTTGTTAACACCGTTAAGGAGTTAACCCGTTTAAGGCGCGATCCGATCACCAGACGGTGGAAATCCGTCGACGAGCTCAGGAACCCCGGCATGAATCACAAGTCGTAGGGAACTGTTCGACTGTGGGGCTAGCATGGGAAGCCCTGCAGTGGCAGGGCTGCGCACATCGTGTCATTCCGCCGGCGATGCGGCGCTCAGAGAACGACGAGGAGCACCCGTGAGGTTTCAGGTCAACCGCGATGTCTTCAGCGAGGCTGTCTCCTTCGTGGTCAAGCTGCTCCCGCAGCGCAACCCCCAGCCGATCCTCGCCGGAGTGCTGATCGAAGCGGACGGCTCCGGTCTGACCCTGTCGGCGTTCGATTACGAGGCGTCGGCCCGCACGACGATCGAAGCCACGGTCGACACACCGGGCACGATCTTGGTTCACGGTCGGCTGCTCTCCGACATCGCCAGCCGACTGCCGAACGCCCCGATCGAGATCGCGGTCGAGGAAGACGGCGGCATCGCGGTCACCTGCGGATCCGCGCGCTTCACGCTGGCGGCCATGCCTGTTGAGGAATACCCGTCGATCCCGGAGGTGAGCGGCACCTCGGGCGTCGTTCCGGCAGACGATTTCGGCACCGCGATCTCTCAGGTCGGCTTCGCTGCGTCTCGCGACGACGTGACTCCTGTCCTCACCGGCGTGCAGCTCGAGGTCTCGGGCCAGAACCTGAGCCTCGTGGCCACCGACCGCTACCGCGTGTCGCTGCGTGACGTGCCGTGGGACGGTGAGGCCGTCGAGTCCAGCGCTCTCGTTCCCGCCCGCACTCTGGTCGAGGTCGGCAAGACGTTCGGGCATGCCGGCACGATCCAGGTCGCGTTCTCCGGAGCGGGCGACCGCGAGATCATCGCCTTCACTGCCGGCAACAAGACCGTGACCTCTCTGCTGATCAAGGGGAACTTCCCGCCGGTTCGGCGCCTGTTCCCCGAGCAGACCGATCACTACGCGGTCGTCAACACCGCTGATCTCATCGAGGCGGTCCGCCGCGTCTCCCTCGTTCTCGACCGTGCGGCTCCGCTGCGATTCACGTTCACGAGCGACAGCGTGACCATGGACGCCTCCGGCAGCGAGCACGCGCGGGCATCGGAATCTGTCGATGCGATCCTGCACGGCGGCGATGAGGTGACGCTCGGCCTGAACCCGCAGTACCTGACCGAGGCGCTCGGCGCTGTGAAGAGCGAGTTCGTGCGCGTCACGTTCACCTCGAGCGACAACGCCAACAAGCTCAGCCCCGTGCTCATCACCAGCCAGACCTCGGTGGATCAGGCCGGGCTCGACTCGTTCAAGTACCTGCTGCAGCCCAACCTCCTCCTTCGCTGAGGTCGGCTCGGTCCGCCGTGACCGGTCTGGGCGCCGACTGAGTCCGCCGCAGGATCGTTCCTGACGACGGTTTCCGCTCTCATCGACGCCCCCGCGTCTAGAAGGGTGCGGATTCGCGCCCGGAAAGCGCCTTCTGCTGCGCGGTCCGAGACTTCCCGACGGCGCCCGCTCATGCCCGAATGCACCGGGCTCGTGCGTTACGTGGCGGAAATCGCCGCGCAGAGTGCACGAAACATCATCCTGCGAGAGTCAGCCGTACCCGAAGAGCACGGCTGCTCCGCATAGCCGTGCGGCCGAGCTCGTCTTCCCAGACGAAGGATGCCTCGCATGCCGGAAAAACACCCTGCCCGCCTTCCCCGAACACTTGCCGCGGGTCTGACGCTCGCGGCATCCGTCGCACTCCTTCTCGGTACCGCGAGCACGGCGGCAGCTGCGGAGGGTGCCGCGTATGACTCGATCACGATCACTGCCGCCCCTCTCACCGTGGCCGTCGGCGACTCCGTCACCGTGACGGCATCTGCCGCGGGTCTCGTCGACGCCTACGCCTACGATCTCGATCTCGCCTACGACCCCGCGCTGCTCACCTTCGTCGCCGACAGCGACGTGACGCCGGCCGGCGGATTCGCAACCGCCACCGACGAAGGCGGGCGGGTCTCGGTCGTGGCGACTCGCCTCGGAACGTCGCCCGGTCTCACCGGAGATCAGGTGCTCGTCACCCTGACGTTCACGGCGATCGCTCCGGGAACGGCTGACATCACGATGTCCGAAGGTCGCGTCGTCGACTCCGCGGGAACCGCTTCGGCCATCGACGCCGCGGGGCTGGCCGCATCCGTCGAGATCACCGCCGACGAAGACACCGGCTCCGCCTCGGCCGATACGACGGGATCCGGCACCGCCAGCGGTACCGGATCCGTCGGCGGAGATCCCGTGAACGCAGGCGGCGGCACCGGTCCTCTCGCCACGACCGGTGCAGATGCCGCTCCCTGGCTGATCGCCGGAGGCATCGCCGCGGTGGCGATCGTCAGCGGCGCCGCTCTCATGCTCGCCCGCAGGAGGACCCGATGAGAAGCGGAATCGGCCGAGCAGTAGCCACTCTCAGGACCGGAGACAAGAACGTGAAGAGCACTTTCATCCGCATCGGCGCCATGACGACGGTCGTCGCGGGCGTCGCAGCCCTGACGTCCTCCTTCGCAGGGGCCGCGAGCGCGGCGACCAGCGATGCGGGTCCGATACTGGCCCCCTATTACACGCAGCTCGACGTCACCGGCGACCAGCAGGTGACCGTCGATGATCTGTCGATCGCGGCAGCCGCACTCGGAATCACCGAGACCTCGCCCCAGTGGAGTGCGCTCTCGGCGCTCGACACCGATGCTGACGGTGTGCTCACGGTCGTCGACCTCACGGACCTGTCGCATCGGATCATCTACGACGACGGACCGTTCGAGCTGGTCGAAGCCACCGTCGTCGACATGCAGGCCGCTATGAACGCCGGCGTGACGACGTCGGCGAGCATCACGCAGAAGTACCTCGACCGCATCGCCGCCTATGACCGCACAGTCATGGGCGGCGGGAGCAGACCGTTGAACTCGGTGATCACCGTGAACGAGCACGCGCTCGATGCGGCGGCCGAGGCCGATGCGATCCGCGCCCGCGACGGCATGACGAGCATGCTGCTGGGAGTGCCCATAGCGCTGAAGGACAACTACGACACCGCGGACATGGTCACCACGGGCGGCTGCGGATGCTGGAACGAGAACCAGACCGCGACGGACGCGTCGATGGTCACCGGCCTCCGTGCCGACGGAGCGGTGATCCTCGCCAAGACGAGCCTCGACGAGTTCGCATACGGGTTCGTCTCGGAGTTCTCGTCGTTCCAGGCGCCCGGTTCCTCGCTGCTGGTCGCCAGCCCCTACGACACCACGCGCACCGCAGGCGGGTCGAGCGGTGGAACCGGCGCGGCGATCTCGGCGAACCTCGCCGGTATCGGCTTCGGCACCGACACCGGTGGGTCCATCCGCGTCCCCTCGTCGTACAACCAGCTCGTCGGCGTGCGCCCGACCGTCGGACTCGCCAGTCGCGACGGGATCATCCCGCTCGCGCTGTCGCAGGACACCGGCGGCCCGATGGCCCGATCGGTGCTCGATGCCGCCGTGGCGTTGGATGCCGTCGTGGGCATCGACGGGGCCGATCCGGTGACGTCTCGACAGGACGGAAAGGTGCCTGCGTCGTACACCGCGTACCTCGACCCGTCGGCACTGGCCGGCGCGCGCATCGGATACGTCCCGTCGATGATCGGCTCGAACGCGGGGACCGTCCGTCTCTTCGACCAGTCGGTCGCTGCCCTGACCGCTCAGGGTGCGACGGTCGTGCCGGTCACCCCGCCGACCGGGTTCGCGGCCGTTCTCGGCGAGGGCTCGGGTTCGACGAACGAGTTCCTGCACGATCTCAACGGATACATCGAGACGCACCTGGGCCCCGACGTGCAGGCGCGGACGCTCACCGACATCCTGGCCACGGGCAACTACGTGACCTCTCGACAGTCCGTGTACGAGGCGCGCAACGCCGTCACCGACGTGACGTACGAGGCCTGGGCGGGAGAGAGCGGGAGTCACACGCTGCAGCTGGCCGCGGGCAAGGACCTGGTGACGCAGATGATGGACGACCTCGATCTCGACGCGTTGATCTATCCGAGCACCAACGCGTACGGCACGCAGGGGACGAACATGCGCCTCAGCCCGAATACGGGGATGCCGGCTGTCACCGTCCCGATGGGGCAGACCGCGGCCGGCGAGACGGCTCCGGGGAGCGGAGTGAACCTGGAGTTCCTCGGACGGGACTTCGCTGAGGGTCCTCTGCTCGGTCTCGCCTACGCGTTCGAGCAGGCGACGAACGCGCGCACGACTCCGGGGTTGTACGGTCCGCTGCCCTGATCGTCGCCGACGGCGGTCGTTCGAGATCTCTCGGGCGACCGCCGATCGGCACGGGAGGCCGTCGCCGTGATTCGCGCGCGAGAACAGCGGGAACCACGAGCTCGTCGGCCGATTCAGCGGCGACCCGTTGTCAGACCCGAAAGGTAGGCTGACTCCCGTGATTGTGGAGCACCTGAGTCTGGTCGATTTCCGCAATTACGCGACCGCTGAACTCGCTCTGCACAAGGGCCCCAACGTGCTCGTCGGCCGCAACGGTCAGGGCAAGACCAATCTCGCCGAAGCGGTCGTCTTCCTCGCGACTCTCGGGTCGCACCGGGTCTCGTCCGACGCCCCGATGGTGCGCGACGGCCAGGAGTTCGCGATCATCCGCGCTCGCCTGTCGCACGGCGAGCGCAAGGTCCTCGCCGAGGTGCAGCTGAACCGCCAGGGATCCAACAAGGCGCGCATCAACGGATCCCCCTCGAAGACGAACGAACTCCCCAGGTACGCGCACGTCGTCCTGTTCGCTCCGGAAGACCTGCAGATCGTGCGCGGCGATCCCTCCTCCCGACGGCGATTCTCCGACCAGATGCTCGTGCAGCGCACGCCTCGGATGTCAGCCGTGCTCGCCGACTACGACCGCGTCCTCAAGCAGCGCACCGCTCTTCTGAAGTCGGCGCGCGCCCGCGGCGTGCGCGGCGAGGGCCTGAGCACGCTCGACGTATGGGACGACAAGCTCGTCGCGCTGGGTTCCGAGATCATCGCCGCACGGCTGAAGCTCGCGGCCGATCTCCAGCAGCCGGTCGCGGCGGCCTACGCCGCCATCGCCGGCGAAGACCATCGACCGCAGCTCGAATGGGCTCTCTCGGTGCGCGGCGGCGACCCGGAGGAGGGGACGGATGCCGCTGCCACCGAATCCACGGGCGACATCTCCGACATGTTCCGCGCCTCCCTCGCGGCGAAGCGCACACAGGAGCTCGAGCGCGGGCTCACCCTCACCGGACCCCACCGCGACGACCTGATCATGCGGGTACGCGGACTTCCGGTGAAGGGCTACGCCTCGCACGGAGAATCCTGGTCCATCGCGCTCGCTCTGCGTCTGGCATCGGCCGAGCTGCTCCGCAACGAGTCGCCGGCCGGCGATCCGGTGCTCATCCTCGACGACGTCTTCGCCGAGCTCGACGCCGACCGCCGGCAGCGACTCGCCGCGCTCACCGCCGATTACGAGCAGGTGGTGGTGACCGCCGCCGTGGAGGAGGATATCCCCGAGATCCTGCATCGTCACGTGGTGCGGATCAGCGCGGGAACCATCAGCGACGAGAGAGGCCCTTCGACGAGCTCAGGGACCCAGGCGGATGACCGGAAGGACGAAGGATGACCGACATCGCAGACGGCGTCGCGGCCGCGGCATCCGACACCCCCGAGACCGTCGCGACCTATCTGCGTCTACGCGGTCTGCAGCCCAGTTCGAAGAACTGGAAGCGCAAGCGCCGCATCTCGACCGACGACGACAACGCTCCCTTCACCCCGGGGCGCGATCCCGGCTCGCTCGGCGCCGTTCTCGACAAGCTCACGAGGGACTCGGGCTGGCAGGCGGCCCTGGCCCGTGAGAACGTGGTGCTGCAGTGGGACGAGCTCGCCGGCGCCGACACCGCGAAGCACTCCGAACCGGTGTCGCTCGAGCGCGGTCTGCTCACGGTGAAGTGCGATTCGACGGCGTGGGCGAAGAACCTGCAGTACATGCGCGCGACGATCCTCACCGAGATCGGCCGACGCTATCCGGATGCCGGTGTGGAGAACCTCCGCTTCATCGGACCGGACGTCCCCTCGTGGAAATGGGGCCCCAGAGTCGTTCCAGGGCGGGGTCCGCGCGATACCTACGGGTAGGAGACCAGTTATGGGGTCTGAATCGCTCAGAAGGCCACACACGGCGTTCTAGCCGACATTTGCTCATGAAAGCCCGCTAGAATGGGAGTTCGTGATATCGATGTGGAGACTGCCCTCTGATGACGCCTGAATCCCCTGAAGAGACGGAGCCTTCGACCGGCTCAGGGACCCCGACACCATCGAACACCCCCGCACCCCGGGTCCAGCAGCCGGGTGAATACGGCGCCGACTCCATCCAGATCCTCGAGGGTCTCGAAGCGGTCCGCAAGCGCCCGGGTATGTACATCGGCTCCACCGGCCCCCGGGGTCTCCACCACCTCGTGTACGAGATCGTCGACAACTCGGTCGACGAGGCTCTCGCCGGCTACGCCGACACGATCTTCGTGACCATGCTCGCCGACGGCGGTGTCCGGGTCATCGACAACGGTCGAGGCATCCCCGTCGATCCGCACTCCTCGGACCCGACCAAGTCCACGGTCGAGGTCGTGCTGACGATCCTGCACGCCGGCGGAAAGTTCGGCGGCGGCGCGTACGCCGTCTCCGGCGGTCTGCACGGCGTCGGCTCCTCGGTCGTGAACGCTCTCTCGACGCGCTTCGACGTCGAGGTCAAGCAGAAGGGCTTCGTGTGGCGGCACAGCTTCGCGAACGGCGGAGTCCCGCAGCAGCAGCTCGAAAAGGGAGAGCCGACCGACGCGACCGGAACGACAATCACGTTCTGGCCGGACCCCGAGATCTTCCAGGAGACGGTCGAGTTCGACTACGACACGCTCCGCACCCGTTTCCAGCAGATGGCCTTCCTCAACAAGGGTCTGCGCATCGAGCTGACCGATGAGCGCGAAGCATCCGCCTACGAGGTCGAGGTCGACGGTCAGACCGTCGCCAAGCAGCCGAACGACGTGTTCTTCTACGAGCGCGGCCTGGTCGACTACGTCGAGTACCTGAACAAGGTGCGTCACGCAGAGGTCGTCAACGAGGAGATCATCGCCTTCGAATCCGAGGACACCGAGCGCAAGATCTCGCTCGAGGTCGCGATGCAGTGGACCACCTCGTACACCGAGAACGTGTTCACCTATGCCAACACGATCAACACGCACGAGGGCGGCACGCACGAAGAAGGTTTCCGTGCGGCGCTGACCACCCTCGTGAACAAGTACGCCAGGGCGAACAACATCATCAAGGAGAAGGACGACAACCTCTCCGGCGACGACGTGCGCGAAGGACTGACGGCGGTCATCTCCATCAAGCTCGGGGAGCCGCAGTTCGAGGGCCAGACCAAGACGAAGCTCGGCAACACCGAGGCGAAGGCCTTCGTGCAGAAGGTGGTCGGCGATCAGCTGGGCGACTGGTTCGAGCGCAACCCCTCGCAGGCCAAGAACGTCATCCGCAAGGCGATCGACGCCGCGACCGCACGCCTCGCCGCCCGCAAGGCGCGCGAGACCGCGCGACGCAAGAGCGTGTTCGAGTCGGCGGCCATGCCCGACAAGCTCAAGGACTGCACGAGCAAGGACCCCTCGATCAGCGAGATCTTCCTCGTCGAGGGAGACTCGGCAGGCGGTTCGGCCGTGCAGGGTCGCGACCCGCACACGCAGGCGATCCTGGCGCTGCGCGGCAAGATCCTCAACGTCGAGCGTGCGCGTCTCGACAAGGCACTGGGCAACAAAGAGGTCCAGGCGATGATCCAGGCCTTCGGCACGGGCATCGGCGAGGACTTCGACATCGAGAAGGCCCGCTATCACAAGATCGTGCTGATGGCGGATGCCGACGTCGACGGTCAGCACATCACGACCCTCCTGCTCACGTTGCTGTTCCGCTACATGCGAGGACTCATCGAGGCGGGCTTCGTCTACCTCGCGATGCCTCCGCTGTATCGCCTGAAGTGGTCGAACTCCGCTCACGAGTACGTCTTCAGCGACGCCGAGCGCGACGCCCTGCTGAAGCACGGTCTCGACAACGGCAAGCGCATCCCGAAGGATGCCGGCATCCAGCGCTACAAGGGTCTCGGCGAGATGAACCCGAAGGAGCTGTGGGAGACCACGATGGATCACTCCACTCGTACCCTTCAGCAGATCACCATCGAGGATGCCGCGGCCGCCGACGAGATCTTCAGCGTGCTGATGGGTGAGGACGTCGAGTCGCGGCGCAGCTTCATCCAGCGCAACGCCAAGGACGTCCGCTTCCTCGACATCTGACATGCGTTTCGTCTCGCTCCGCTCGCTCAACGACCCGTGCTCTTCCCCGGTCGTCGAGCGAGGAGCGCAGCGACGAGACGAAACGCCTCACGATGACTCTTCCAGACGAGAGATGAACACATGACTGACGACATCCGCCCCGAGCCGGAACACGACCACGGCAAGATCGACCAGGTCGACCTGCAGTCGGAGATGCAGCGCAGCTATCTCGACTACGCGATGGCCGTGATCGTGGGCCGCGCGCTCCCTGACGTGCGCGACGGACTCAAGCCGGTGCACCGCCGAGTGATCTACGGCATGTACGACGGCGGATTCCGCCCCGACAAGTCGTTCTCGAAGTGCGCCCGCGTCGTCGGCGAGGTCATGGGTCAGTATCACCCGCACGGCGACTCGGCGATCTATGACGCCCTCGTCCGGCTGGTGCAGCCGTGGTCGCTGAGGTATCCGTTGGCGCTCGGGCAGGGCAACTTCGGCTCTCCCGGCAACATGGGCGCCGCAGCCCCCCGATACACCGAGACCAAGATGGCCCCGCTCGCGCTCGAGATGGTGCGCGACATCGAAGAGGACACGGTCGACTTCACCGACAACTACGACGGTCAGACCCAGGAGCCGACGGTCCTCCCCGCCCGCTTCCCGAACCTGCTCGTCAACGGATCCGTCGGCATCGCGGTCGGCATGGCGACCAACATCCCCCCGCACAACCTGCGCGAGGTCTCGGCCGCCGCTCTCTGGGCGCTGGACAACCCCGGCCTCTCCCGCGAAGAGCTTCTCGACGGACTGATCCAGCGCGTTCCCGGTCCCGACTTCCCGACCGGCGCGCAGATCCTCGGCACCAAGGGCATCCACGAGGCGTACCGCACGGGTCGCGGCTCGATCACGATGCGTGCTGTCGTCAACG
Source organism: Microbacterium sp. ZW T6_19 (assembly GCF_044987465.1). NCBI lineage: Bacteria > Bacillati > Actinomycetota > Actinomycetes > Micrococcales > Microbacteriaceae > Microbacterium > Microbacterium sp. ZW T6_19. Next base: position 266,532 of record NZ_JBJDRH010000005.1, read on the forward strand.
TCGAGGAGATCCAGGGTCGCACCTGCCTCGTCATCACCGAGCTGCCGTACCAGGTGAACCCCGACAACGTGGCGGTGAAGATCGGCGACCTCGCCCGTGACGGCAAGATCACCGGCATCGCCGACATCCGCGACGAGTCCTCCGACCGCACCGGTCAGCGCCTCGTCGTCGTCCTCAAGAGGGATGCCGTCGCCAAGGTCGTGCTGAACAATCTCTACAAGCACACCCAGCTGCAGGAGAACTTCGGCGCGAACATGCTCGCGATCGTCGACGGCGTGCCGCGCACGCTCGCGATCGATGGATTCATCACGCACTGGATCACCCACCAGCTCGAGGTCATCGTCCGTCGTACTCGTTTCCGCCTTGCGAAGGCCGAGGCGCGCATGCACATCCTGCGTGCGTATCTGAAGGCGCTCGACGCGCTCGACGAGGTCATCGCCCTCATCCGCCGCTCGCCCACGGTCGACGAGGCGCGCAGCGGATTGAAGGCCCTGCTCGACATCGACGACGACCAGGCCGATGCGATCCTCTCTATGCAGTTGCGCCGCCTCGCGGCACTGGAGCGTCAGAAGATCCTCGACGAGGCCGAGGAGCTCGAAACCCTCATCGCCCAGTACAACGCGATCCTCGCCGACGAGGCGCTCCAGCGCGACATCATCCGCGAGGAGCTCACCGGAATCGTCGACCGCTTCGGCGACGAGCGCCGCACGCACATCCTGCACGGCTTCGACGGCGACGTCTCTATGGAAGACCTCATCGCCGAGGAGGAGATGGTCGTCACCGTCACGCGTGACGGCTACATCAAGCGCACGCGCAGCGACAACTACCGGTCGCAGCACCGCGGCGGCAAGGGTGTAAAGGGCGCACAGCTGCGCGCGGATGACATCGTCGAGCACTTCTTCGTGACGACGACGCACCACTGGCTGCTGTTCTTCACCGACAAGGGCCGCGTCTACCGGTCGAAGACCTACGAGGTCCCCGAGTCCGGTCGCGACGCGAAGGGCACGCACGTCGCGAACCTCCTCGCGCTGCAGCCGGGTGAGAAGATCGCGCAGATCCTCGACATCCGCGACTACGAGGTCGCCGACTACCTCGTGCTCGCGACGCGCGACGGACTCGTGAAGAAGACGAGCCTGTCGAGCTACGACACGAACCGTCAGGGCGGCGTGATCGCGATCCGCCTGAACGACGAGGACGAGCTCGTCTCGGCGCTCATGGTGAACGCCGAAGACGACATCCTCCTGATCAGCCGCCGAGGCATGTCGGTGCGCTTCAGTGCGACCGACGGGGCGCTGCGCCCGATGGGCCGGGCCACCGCCGGCGTCAAGGGCATGAAGTTCCGCGACGGCGACAGCCTGCTCTCGGCCTCCGTCGCCGCCCCCGGTCAGTACGTGTTCATCGTGACCGATGGCGGCTACGCGAAGCGCACCGCGATCGACGAATACCGCGTCCAGGGACGCGGCGGATTCGGCATCAAGGTGGCCAAGCTGAACGACGATCGAGGCACTCTCGCGGGCGGTCTGATGGTCGCCGAAGACGACGAGGTCCTTGTGGTTCTGTCCAGCGGCAAGGTGGTACGCTCTGCCGTGGCCGAGGTGCCCGCCAAGGGCCGCGACACCATGGGTGTCGTGTTCGCTCGGACCACAGAAGCAGACCGCATCCTCGCCATCGCCCGCAACGGCGAGCGGGGACTCGGCGAAGACGAGGCGGAGGCGGACGAAGAATCCGCAACCACAAACACGGAAGATTCGGATGAATCATCCAACCCTGGAGAGGGCCAAGACGCATGAGCACAGTAGCCGACAAGCTGGCGAAGAAGTCCACGCGCAAGACCAGCGGCAAGCAGGTTCGCCTGCGCCTGGTCTACGTCGACTTCTGGTCGGCCGTGAAGCTCTCCTTCCTGGGTGCCGTCGCACTCGCGATCGTCACGATGGTGTCGTTCTTCCTGATCTACATGGTTCTGCAGGCCACGGGCATCATCGCCCAGGCCGACGACTTCGTCGCGCAGTTCACGGACAACAGCATCCGCCTCACCGAGGTGGCAGGTCTTCCGCAGGTCATGGCGTTCGCCGCCGTGGTGTCGATCCTCAACCTGATCGTCTTCACGGTGCTCGGCGCCGTGGTCGCGGGCATCTACAACCTGGCGGTCAAAGTCACAGGCGGCTTGCTCGTCGGCTTCATGTCGAACTGACCTTCAGCTCACGAGAAAGGCGGATGCTCCGGCATCCGCCTTTCTCGTTCTCACACGATGCCGGTGGTGCCGAGCAGCGTGCCGATCAGCCACGTCGCGGCGAGGGCGAGCCCGCCGCCGATGACGAGTCTGATCGCGGCGCGCGCCGGTCGCGATCCGCCGATCCGGGCGCTCACCGCCCCCGTGACGGCCAGAGCGATCAGCACGGCGGCGAAGGTGATCGGCACACGGACGGACGCCGGGGGCAGCAGGATCGCGAGCAGGGGGAGCAGCGCCCCGAGTGTGAAGGCGATCGCGGATGACATCGCCGCATGCCAGGGATTGACCAGGTCGTCCTGGTCGATGCCGAGCTCGACCTCGAGATGGGCCGCGAGCGCGTCGTGCGCGGTGAGCTCTTCGGCGACCCTGCGTGCGGTGTCCTCACTGAGACCGCGGTCTCGATACAGACCTGTGAGCTCGGCGAGCTCGGCATCGGGCATCGTCCGCAGCTCCTCGCGCTCTTTCGCGATCAGTGCCCTTTCGCTGTCGCGTTGGCTGCTCACCGAGACGTACTCGCCGAGTGCCATCGAGATCGCTCCGCCGACGAGCCCGGCGAGGCCGGCCGTCAGCAACGCCGCGTTGTCGGTCGTCGCGCCGGCGACGCCGACCACGAGAGACGCCACCGAGACGATCCCGTCGTTCGCGCCGAGCACGCCGGCCCGCAGCCAGTTCAGGCGCTGGCCGAGTCCGCCTTCGTGCGCCTCGCCCTCATGAGTGGTCATGGTGACAGTGAACCAGAAGCCTGCGGGGCCGGGGCCGTCGGCGGTAGGGAAAACCCGAAGCGCACTGTCCGGGTGCCTCCGTGTCGCGCGCTTCCGCACCGCCGTACCTTGGGACTATGACCACACAGACTGCGACCCCACGGGACACGGGCTCGGCGAGACCGCCGCTGCGGATCGTCCTGACGATCCTTCATCTCGGCGCACTCGGTGTCCTGGGCGCCGCGATCCTCGGAACCCTCTCGGGCCTGTTCGGCGCCGGCCTCGGACTCCTCTTCGTCTTCGGCGTCGGCATCTTCCTGCTCATCGGGTTCGTGTACGCGCTGTTCGGCCTCGGCTGGTTCGAGGTCGAGAGGATCGCAGCTCTCTACAAAGTGCCGATCGCGCCGCTCCGGCGACGCCGCAGCGTCCACACCGGCTTCGCCGGGTGGATCCGCTCGATCGGGCGGCAGGTGATCGACGGACGCATGTGGCGGGCGCTGGCGAACTTCGCGCTCGCGTGCATCGCCGGTGGACTCGTGCTGCGCCTCGTCTGGGGAGTGGTGTGGTCGGCGATGATCTCGTTCGCACCCCTCACCGGCGACGGCGTGGTGGCAGGGCCCTTCGGCAACGTGATCGAGGCGTCGTGGGCGCCTCTGGTCGGCATCCTCGGTGTTCTCGCGTCCGCCGCGGGCATCGTCGGGCTGGCCCTGTTGCATCGGGTGCTGTCGCTCGCGATCGTCGCCCAGAGCCGCGAAGCCGAGCTCACCGAGCGCGTGCGCACCACCACCGCCCAGCGCGAAGGCGCGGTACGGGCGGCCGATGTCGAGCGCACCCGCATCGAGCGCGACCTGCATGACGGCGTGCAGCCTCGGCTGGTATCGGTCGGCATGACGCTCGGGCTCGCGCATCAGAAGATCGACGACGACCCGGCGGCGGCCAAGGAGCTGATCTCCGAGGCGCACACGTCGACCAAGGCGGCGATCACCGAGCTCAGGCAGCTCGCCCGCGGCATCCACGCCTCGGTTCTCGACGACCGTGGTCTCGACGCCGCACTCTCGGCGCTGGCCAGCCGATCGCACATACCGGTGAGCCTCGACGTCCGGATGGACGGACGCTGCAGCCGCGAGGCCGAGGCGGCCGTGTACTTCGCGATCGCCGAGTCGCTCACCAACGCGGCCAAGCACTCGCGAGCCAGCGAGGCCAGGGTCATCGTGCGACTCCGCGAGGGCAACGTCCTCTGGGCGCGCGTCGAAGACAACGGCATGGGCGGCGCGCAGGTGCAGCCGGGCGGAGGTCTCGACGGCATCTCGAACCGCATCCTCGCGGCCGGCGGAACGTTCCGCCTCGACAGCCCCTTCGGTGGCCCGACCAGTCTCGAGGTGAACGTGCCATGCGCATCCTGATCTGCGAGGACTCGGTCCTTCTGCGCGAAGGGCTGGTGCGTCTTCTCGAAGACGCCGGCCATCAGGTGGTCGCCGCCCTTCCCGACATCGAAGGCCTGACGGAGGCGGTGGCGGATGCAGCGCCCGAGCTCTGCATCCTCGATGTCAGACTCCCGCCCACGTTCACCGACGAGGGGATCCGCGCCGCCCTCGGACTGCGCCAGACGAACCCTCAGCTGCCGCTGCTCGTGCTGTCGCAGTACGTCGAGGAGCGCTACGCCTCCGATCTCATCGCCGCCCAGGGCGGGCCGCTCGGGTACCTGCTCAAAGACCGGGTCGCCGATGTCACCGAGTTCCTCGAATCGGTGAACCGCATCTCTGAAGGGGCGACCGTGCTCGATCCCGAGGTCGTGGCGCAGCTGCTCATGCGGCGCCATCGCGACGATCGGATGCTGCGCCTCACCGAGCGCGAGCGCACCGTGCTCGCACTGATCGCCGAGGGCAAGTCGAATCAGGCGATCGCCGCGCTGCTCTTCCTCTCCGAGGCGAGCATCGAGAAGCACATCACATCCATCTTCCAGAAGCTGGGCCTCGAGCAGGACGAATCGGGAAACCGCCGCGTGCTCGCCGCTCTCGCTCACATCGAGAATCTCGGCGGCGCGACGCCGCCGGCCGGTCAGACAGGAGCCGCACGATGAGCATCAGCACTCCCCCGCCCGCCCGCACCGCCGGGCAGCCGTGGATCACCATCACCCTCGCCGTCTTCGGCGGCCTCGCTCTGGCGGGAGCCGGCGCGACGGCCGCGGTCGCGGCGTCGGCGGACCTCGATCGCACCGACGTGGTGCAGCGGATCGACGTCGACGGCGTCGAGAGCCTCGATCTCGACGCCAGCGCGAGCGACGTGCGGGTCGAGTTCGGCGACGTCGACGAGGCGGAGCTGTCGGTCAAGGGTGGTCGAGGCGGCGCGTGGACCATCGAGAGAGATGGCGACGAGCTTCTCGTCCGCAGCCCTGATTCGGGGTTCGGCTGGTGGTTCGGGCGTTGGTTCGACGACGACCGCACGGCCGTGCTGACGCTGCCGACCGAGCTCGAAGGACTCGACGCGAGCTTCAGGCTCAACGCGGGCGGGCTCGACATCACCGGTTCGTACGGCGAGCTCGACCTCGAACTCGCCGCGGGCGATCTGAACGTCGACGGATCCGCACGGTCGCTCGAGGCCGACGTCAGCGCGGGAGGCGCCGATCTGCTCCTCGACGGCGTGGACGAGGCCGATCTCTCGGTGGCGGCCGGCGACCTCTCCGTCGAGCTGACCGGTTCGGCGCCGAGTCGTGTGACGATCACCGCGAACGCCGGTTCGGCCGATCTCACCCTGCCCGACACCGGGTATCACGTCACCCAGAGCGTGAGCGCCGGCGAGCTCGACAACAGGCTCGAGCAGTCGTCGGACTCGCGGAACTCGATCGAGGTGACCCTCTCCGCGGGGACGGTCACACTGCGTCCGGGCAGTTGATCGAGAAGCGGATGCCGGGCGGCGGTGCCCGGCATCCGCTGTTCCTTGCCCCGATTGGGATTCTGGCTGATCTTCGGGTAAAGTCTTTGAGGTTGCGGGGCTATAGCTCAGGCGGTTAGAGCGCTTCACTGATAATGAAGAGGTCCCAGGTTCAAGTCCTGGTAGCCCCACCATCAAACTCAAGAAATCCCGTTACGGGGCCTTAGCTCAGTTGGTAGAGCGCCTGCTTTGCAAGCAGGATGTCAGGAGTTCGAATCTCCTAGGCTCCACAGAGATCCGAAGAGGGCCCGAGCGTATGCACGGGCCCTCTTGGCGTATGCGAGGGTGGAGGCATGGCATCTCCGCAGGCGCTCAGCGAGCCGGATCGACGGATCGTCGCTCTGTGGGCGGCTGACTGCGCAGAGCGGGTGCTGCCTCTGTTCGAAGCCGAGGCGCCGGATGACGACAGGGCGCGAGACGGCATCGATCGCGCCCGAGCGTTCGGGCGGGGCGAACTCGATACGGCCGGGGAGATCCGCAGACGGTTCGTCGCCGGCCGCTCGGCTCATTCGGCGACATCACCCGCGGCAGTCGCCGCCGCGCGTTCGGCCGGGCAGGCATCAGGTGTGGCGCACATGGGCGCGCACGCTCTGGGCGCCGCCGCCTACGCCGCCAAGGCCGCCTCCCTCGCGGCGGTCGATCACGACGCTGCCCACCGCGACGAGGTCGGCTGGCAGCTGGGTCACATGAGCGACGAGGTCCGTGCCGCGCTGGCACGCCTTCCGCTGCTGGGAACGGACTCGGCTGGCCCCCTGGGCGCGGGACTGCTGGCATCCGGAGCGCTCGGGGCCACCATTCGGGAGATCCAGGCGGAGCTGCGGAGTTGACGTATGGGCCCATCGACTCCGCACGGGAGTCGGTGAGCCACGGCATCCGTCCGTGATCCGCGCGCATGATTCGAAGGAGTTCTCTCGTTCTGAAGGAGGAATCTCGCCGAACTCTCCTCCCGATCGTGTGTTCTCCTTCGGAACGTGTCAGCCGATCGACACTGCTCGGCCCAGCCGGATGCCGGTGTCGAGAGCCGTCTGGATCACGTCGAGCAACTGTCGTCCGTCGGACGTGACGAAGTAGTTCGAGAGGTCCGTGATGCTCGCTGCGATGTCGTCGCCCCACGGTGGCGCGGCGGCCGGGTCGTCGAGGTCCCAGATGAGGGCGGATGGCGGAAGCAGACTCAGCTGCTCGCGAATGCCAGAGAGCTCACCCCTGGCCGCATCCAGATGACTGACGTCGAGTTCGCCGTGCTGATACAGATCGCCGAGGCGCGGGAAACGGCGTCCGCGCGCGCCGTCCTCCAGCCGACCGGTGACGGTGTCGAAGAACGCGCCGAGGAAAGCGCCCGTTCCGATCGGATACGCGATGGGACCGACTCGAAGGCTCACGCCCATTCACCTACTCCCTCCGCCACGATCGAAAACCACTCTACGACCGCGCACGATCCGAAGGACTTCGCACGTTCGGGAGGAGAGATCACGCCGAATCCTCCTCCCGAACCTGAGTTCTCCTCCGGAACGGGGGCAAGCGCGCCGACCAGTGCGCAAGCCCGGGTTAACCCCGCCTCGCGAACCTCTTCCGCGTCTCGGCATCCGCGGTGTACACCACGAGCTGCACGTCGGTCTGGTCTGAGGGCCGCATCTGATGGTGCTCGAACACGAGCCTGCCCAGGGTCGGATGCTGGAACACCCGCTCGCGCGACTCGAAACCGCCGACCCCGTGACTCTCCCAGCGCTCTCGGAACTCGCCGCTCGCGTCCATCAGCCGCCCGACCAGGTCGCGGTAGCGGGTGTCGCCCAGCCGGGGCCCGACCTCGGCTCGGAACTCGGCCAGGAAACGACGGCTCGTGTCATCCCAGTCGTCGAGCAGCGACCGCACCGCGGGATCGGTGAAGATCAGCCACAGCAGATTGCGATCCTCGGGGTCGACGGTGGCGACGTTCGGGTACAGCGCCTCGTACGCCGCGTTCCACCCGGCGATCCCCCAGTCCGGCGCCAGGGCGTATGCGGGATGCTCGTCGAGCGCGTCGAGGAAGCGCTGCACGTGCGCGGGTGCCGTGGCGACGGCGGAATGCGTGCCGGGCCGGGACGGCGCGAAGCCCGCGAGCGTCAGCGCGTAGTCATGCTCGGCGACCGTCAACCGCAGCGCGGTGGCGACGGCATCCAGCACCTGTCTCGACGGGTTGATGTCGCGCCCCTGCTCCAGCCAGGTGTACCAGGTGACGCTGACCCCCGAGAGGTATGAGATCTCCTCGCGGCGGAGGCCCGCAGCGCGACCCCGACCGGCGGGCGGCAGCCCGAACGACGCGCGGTCCAGCGTCGACCGCCGGGCGCGCAGGAACGCGCCGAGCTCCTTGCGCTGCTGCTCGTCCGTCGTCACATCACAAACCCTTCGTCGTCAACAAACCCTTCATCATCAACAAACCTAGTGCTCTCACTACTAGTATCAGCGCCGTCTTCCGGCGACGCACCTGAGCGACCAGGGTGGAAGAATGCCCACCCCTCTTCGCTCCCGCACCGTCACGCACGGCCGCAACGCCGCCGGCGCCCGCGCCCTGTTCCGCGCCGCCGGTGTGAACGCCGCCGACTTCGGCAAGCCCATGATCGCCGTCGCGAACAGCTTCACCGAGTTCGTGCCCGGCCACACGCACCTGCAGCCCGTCGGGCGCATCGTCTCCGACGCGATCTCGGCCGCAGGCGGCATCCCGCGCGAGTTCAACACGATCGCGGTCGACGACGGCATCGCGATGGGACACGGGGGGATGCTCTACTCCCTCCCCTCGCGCGACCTGATCGCCGACTCGGTCGAGTACATGGTCAATGCGCACCAGGCCGACGCGCTCGTGTGCATCTCGAACTGCGACAAGATCACCCCGGGCATGCTCATGGCCGCGCTGCGACTGAACATCCCCACGGTCTTCGTCTCGGGCGGTCCGATGGAGTCCGGCCGCGCCACGCTCGTCGACGGCTCGGTCCGCACGCTCGACCTCGTCGACGCGATCTCCGAGGCGGCCAACGACACGGTGTCGGACGCCGACATCAAGCGCATCGAGGAGAACGCCTGCCCGACGTGCGGCTCGTGCTCGGGCATGTTCACCGCGAACTCGATGAACTGCCTGGTCGAGGCGCTCGGCCTCGCCCTGCCGGGCAACGGCTCGGTGCTCGCGACCCACACCGCACGCCGCGCGCTCTACGAGAAGGCCGGCGAGGTCGCCGTGCAGATCACCAAGGCGTTCTACGACGAGGACGACGCCTCGGTGCTCCCTCGCGCGGTCGCGAGTCCGGCGGCCTTCGCGAATGCCATGGCCCTCGACATCGCGATGGGCGGCTCGACCAACACGATCCTGCATCTGCTCGCCGCCGCGCACGAGGCAGGCATCGACTTCGGTCTCGACGAGATCGACGAGATCTCGCGGCGAGTGCCGTGCCTCGCAAAGATCGCGCCGAACCCAGCCTACGGCCGCATGTACTACATGGAAGACGTGCACCGCGCCGGCGGCATCCCCGCCGTCCTCGGCGAACTGCGCCGCGGCGGACTGCTCGACGAGAACGTCAGCACGATCCACTCCGAGTCGTTCGCCGCCTGGCTGGACGACTGGGACATCCGCGGTGGCAAGGTCACCGACACCGCCAAGGACCTCTGGTACGCCGCACCCGCCGGCGTGCGCTCGTCGAGCGCCTTCTCGCAGTCCGAGCGCTGGGCTGCGCTCGACGAAGACGCCGAGAGCGGATGCATCCGCGATATCGCGCACGCCTACTCGGTCGACGGCGGTCTCGCCGTGCTGCGCGGCAACATCGCGGTAGACGGCGCCGTCGTGAAGACCGCGGGCGTCGACCCGTCGATCCTCGTGTTCTCCGGACCCGCCGTGGTCTGCGAGTCGCAGGAGGAGGCCGTCGCGAAGATCCTCGGCAAGAAGGTGCAGCCCGGCGATGTCGTCGTCATCCGCTACGAGGGCCCCAAGGGCGGACCGGGGATGCAGGAGATGCTGCACCCGACATCGTTCCTCAAGGGACGCGGACTCGGCAAGGTCTGCGCGCTCATCACCGACGGGCGCTTCTCGGGTGGAACGTCGGGCCTGTCGATCGGCCACGTCTCGCCCGAAGCGGCGAGCGGCGGCGTGATCGCGCTCGTCGAAGACGGCGACATCATCGACATCGACATCCCGACCCGCGGGCTGAGCCTGCGCGTCGACGACTCCGTGCTCGAAGAGCGCCGTGCGCGCCTGCTCGATAACGGCGGCTACCGTCCCGTCGATCGGCAGCGCCCGGTCTCCCTGGCGCTGCGCGCCTACGCCGCGATGGCGACCTCGGCCGACCGGGGCGCCGTGCGCGACGTCGAGGCCGTGGAGCGTGCGCTGCGGGAGCAGGAGATCCGTCAGGCGGGTGCGCTGGTCTGACGCCGCACCTCCGGTAGGAAACGTCGGACTCTCGAGCCGACACGCCGTGATGCGGATGCCGCGGGCCGACGTGTCGGCGATGATCTCCGACTTTTCGCGCGGTGACCCGTCGCGAGCGCTGTTCAGGCGCCCCGCTCGACCAGCCGCATCGGGATCGTCACGTTCTCGAACTCGCGCGTGCGGTCTCCCAATCGGGCGACCGCGAGGCGTGCGGCTTGCCGGCCCAGGGCCTCGACGTCTCCGGTGACGACGGTGATGCCGAGGACCTGCGCCCACTCGGGATCGTCGAAACCGAGTACGGCAGGGCCATCGGAAGCCGGCGTTCCGGAGAGCTCCTCCATGACGCCGAGCAGGATGCGGTTGTTTCCTGCCACGATCGCGGTGGGCGGATGCTCGAGCGAGAGCAGTTCGCGCACACGAGCACGCGATGAGGCGACGTCGTGTGCGTCGGTGCGCAGCAGACCGCGCCAGTCGGAGCCGGAAGCGTCGAGCACATCGCCCATTCCGGCCATGCGCTCGCGGAAGGTGGGCAGCCATGCGTAGTCGCCGATGAACGCGATGTGCGTGTGCCCGGCATCGATCAGGTGCTGCGCAGCGAGGCGCCCGCCGTCGCGGTTGTCGAACACCACCGAATCGGCAGCGAGGTCGTCGGCGGGTCGATCGACGAAGACGACGGGGATGCCGCGGGCCTGCAGAGCCGCGTAGTCATGATGCTCGGGCATCGCGGAGACCGTGATGACGGCCTTCGTCTGCCGGTCGGCGAGGTCGAGCGCGACGCGGCGCTCCTGCTCGGCGGACTCGCGCGAGTTCGTCACCGACAGGTGCATGCCATGCGTGCGGATCTCGTCTTCGATGGCCTGGGCGAGCGCGGAGTAGAACGGGTTGGTGAAGTCGCCTGTGATCAGGCCGATCGAGTCGGCCAGTCGTCCTGAGGCGAGCAGGCTGGCGGCCGAGTTGCGCTGATAGTCCAACTCGCGGGCCGCCTCGAGCACGGCGCTGAGCGTCTTCTCGCTGACGTACGACTCGCCTCCCAATGCTCGGGATGCCGTCTTCAGGCTGACCCCGGCGCGGGCGGCGACCTGTGCGAGGGTCGGCCGCGCGGGCTGTGGCGCGGCATCCGTTGTCGTCATCGTTCCCCCAGTCGGCCATCGGCGTCTCTCTGATTATCGCGGTGGATGCGCAGATCGCGTCTTCCGTGTGCCGCGTGAGCTGTGGTAGCGTCCTCATTATATGACAGCGCTGTCATGATGGACAGCGCGGCGGTGGACAGCAGGTCGACCGCAGACGACACACCGCAGTGGAGTTCAAGGAGCAACCATGACCGTTCCATCCCCGAGGAACGCACGACTCGGCCGACGTGGCTGGGCGGCCGGAGGCATCGCCCTGGCAGTGACCCTCGCGACCCTGACGCCGCTGCAGGCGACGGCCGCAGGAACCACGTCCTTCCGATCGTCTTTCGAGACCACGGATGCCGCGCCCGCCCTCGTCGGCACCGGCGCCGCCGTCAACGTCACTGGCGAACGCTTCACTCCCGGCAGCGTGCTCGGACAGGTGTCGGCAGTGACCGCATCCGCCCAGAACACTCCGAACGAGGTCGCGGCCAACGTGGCCGACGGCAATGCGGGCACCAAGTGGCTCGCGTTCCAGAACACCGGCTGGGTGCAGTACCAGCTGAGCACTCCGCAGCCGATGGTGCGCTACACGCTCACGTCCGGAGGCGACGCGCAGGATCGCGACCCCAAGGACTTCCGGGTGCAGGGCTCGAACGACGGCACCGAGTGGACCACGGTCGACCAGCGCAGCGGCGAGCTGTTCACGGGCCGTGGCGAGACCCGCAGCTTCACCCTCGCGACGCCGAGCCCGGCGTACACGTACTACCGCCTCGACGTGCAGGCCGTGCGCGACCCCAGCAAGAACATCATCCAGCTCGCCGACTGGGAGCCGATCGCCGTCGACACCGCCACGCCTCCCCCCAGCGACCTGTACCTCGCCACCGGATCCGGTCCCGCCAGCTCCGACACCGCCAAGACCGGAGTCGGCTTCACCGGCGTGAAGGCCCTGCAGTACACGGGGCGCAACCTCGATGCAGGCCCCGCCTCGTCGACCACCGCGCTGTACAGCGACGTCGACATCGCGGTCGAGGACGACACCGCCCTCTCGTACGCGGTCTTCCCCGTGCTCGACGGAGAGCAGACGTACGCGGCCACGTTCGTCGCGGTCGACCTGCGGTTCACCGACGGAACGACGCTGTCCACGAGCGGCGCCGTCGACACCTACGGCTACGCGGCGAACGCGAAGGCCAAGGGGCAGTCGAACAGCCTGTGGCCGAACCAGTGGAACAAGGTGACCGTCGACCTCGGCCAGTTCGCCGGACGCACGGTCGACGACATACTCTTCACCTACGACCACCCCGGCGCCGGTGTGCACGCGGTCGAAGCTCCCACCGCAGCGACCGCCTTCACCGGCTGGATCGACGACATCAAGATCGCCGAGGTCGCCGCGCGTGACACCTCAGCCGGACTCGTGTCGTACGTCGACACCCGCCGCGGCACGAACTCCACCGGCGGCTTCTCGCGCGGCAACAACTTCCCCGCGGTGGCCTGGCCCAACGGCTTCAACTTCATCACTCCGATGACCAATGCCGACAATGCGGGCACGCTCTACCAGTACCAGCGCGCCAACAACGCGCAGAACCTGCCGACCTTGAACGGCATCGGCATCTCGCACGAGCCGAGCATCTGGATGGGCGACCGCAACTCGCTCGCCGTGATGCCCGCTGCCAACGGCAATCCCACGTCGTCGCTGAACGACCGCAAGCTCACGTTCAGCCATGACAACGAGACTGCCCGCCCCGACATCTACAGCGTCGACTTCGACAACGGCATCCAGACCGACGTGACCGCCACCGACCACGGGGCAATCTACCGCTTCGAGTTCACCGGCGCTGCGAGCTCCGTCGTCATCGATCAGCTCGTGAACTCCTCGAAGCTCAGCGTGAACGGCGACACCGTGACCGGCTGGGTCGACGGCGGCTCCGGCTGGCCGGGGCGCACCCGCATGTTCGTGTACGGCACCTTCGACCGTCAACCCACGGCTGCCGGGGCCACGACCAACGGCGACCGCAACGGCACCGCCCGCTACGCGGCGTTCGACACCGCGACCGACCGCACGGTCGAACTGCGCCTGTCGACGTCGTTCATCTCGCAGGACCAGGCGCGCCACAACTTCGATCTCGAGCTGGCCGGAGTCTCCTTCGAGCAGGCGCACACCGCCGTGCAGGAGGCATGGAACGACCGCCTGGGCGTCGTGCACGACGTCAAGGGGGCTACCGACACCCAGCTGGTGAACCTCTACTCCAGCCTGTACCGGCTGAACCTCTACCCGAACTCGCAGTTCGAGAACACGGGCAGCGCGGCGAGCCCGGACTACAAGTACGCGAGTCCGGTCTCTCCCACGGCCGGATCGGCCACCGACACCCAGACCAACGCCAAGATCGTCGACGGCAAGATCTACGTGAACAACGGCTTCTGGGACACGTACCGCACCGCATGGCCGCTGTACTCGCTGCTGTACCCCGACGTGACGGAAGAACTCGTCGACGGTTTCGTGCAGCAGTACCGTGACGGCGGCTGGGTGGCACGGTGGTCTTCGCCGGGCTACGCCGACCTCATGACCGGCACCAGCTCGGACGTCGCGTTCGCCGAGGCCTACCTCGCAGGTGCCCTCGACACCGGCACCGCACTCGAGGCTTACGACGCCGCAGTGAAGAACGCCACGGTGCGACCGCCGTCGAACGACGTCGGCCGCAAGGGCATCGCGCAGTCGATCTTCCTCGGATACACCGAGGCGAGCACGCACGAGAGCGCTTCCTGGGGCCTCGAGGGTTTCATCAACGACTTCGGCATCGCCGAGATGGCGAAGGCCCTCTCCGAGGACCCGCAGACACCCGCATCCCGTGTCGAGCAGCTGAAGGAGGAGGCGACCTACTTCGAGGCGCGCGCCGAGCACTACTCCGAGATGTTCAACCCCGAGGCCGGCACGTTCACGTCGCGCAACGCCGACGGCACCTGGACGTCCGGCGCGGACTTCGACAAGAAGGCCTGGGGCGGTGCCTTCACCGAGGCCAGCGCCTGGACGTTCGGGTACCACGCCCCTCACGATGTCGACGGCCTCGCCGCGCTCTACGGCGGCCGCCAGGGGCTCCTCGACAATCTGCACGATTTCCTCACGACCCGTGAGAAGGCCGACTACTCCGGCATCCACGAGGCACGCGAGGCGCGCGACGTGCGCCTCGGGATGCTGGGCATGTCGAATCAGATCTCGCACCACATCCCCTATGTGCTCGCCGAAGCCGGCGATCCCTCGGGTGCGCAGGCCCTGATCCGCGACATCCAGGACCGCCTCTTCGTGGGCTCCGACATCGGCCAGGGCTATCCGGGCGACGAGGACAACGGCGAGTTCTCGGCCTGGTACGTCTTCTCGGCGCTCGGCTTCTACCCGATGGAGGTCGGATCCGGGAACTACACAGTCGGCACCCCGCTGTTCGACAGCGCGACCCTGTCGATCGGCGACACGGACCTCGTGATCAACGCCCCCGGTGCGTCAGAGGGCGCAGACTACGTCGCCGGCGTCAGCATCAACGGCCAGGCGATCGCCGACACCACGTTCGACGGAGACCTCGTCCGCGGCGGCGGGACGCTCGACTTCACGATGAGCGCGACGCCCTCGGCCTGGGGTGCGAAGGACCTGGGCGAGCAGCTCGAGGCCCCGACCGCCCTGGTCGACGCGACCAAGGCCGGATACGGCACGACCGCGGCATCCGACGGCACACCTGTCGGATCACTCGTCGACGACAACATGAACTCGACGGTCTCCTTCACGGGCACGACGGCCGAGCTGGTCTGGACATCCCAGTCCGGTCCGGTGTCGGTGGGCCAATACACGCTCACGGATGCCTCGAAGAGCGGCGCCCCGTCGAACTGGACGCTCTCCGGCTCGGCCGACGGCACGACCTGGACCGAGCTCGACTCGCGTCAGGGCGAGATCTTCGCGTGGGACTCGCAGACCCGGCCGTTCACAGCCCACGGCACTGGCGGGTTCACCCGCTTCAAACTGTCGCTGTCGACCGAGGGCGACGCGCTCTCCCTCGCCGAGATCGAGCTGTTCGCGAAGTCGGCAGGATCGGGCGCGCTTTCGATCACCCCTGCTGCAGAGCAGCGGGTGGCGGTGGACACCCCGTTCACGGGCGCGCTCGCGACGATCATCGGCCAGGAGACGGATGCCGCCGGCTACAACGTCACTGTCGACTACGGAGACGGCTCCCCCGTCACCGACGCGACGCTGACCCGCGATGCGCTGGGCGGCTGGAAGGTCAGCTCCCCGCACACCTTCACCGCCCCCGGCACGTACACCGCGACGATCGTGGCGACCGACTCGACGAGTGAGACGGCATCCGCCGCGGCATCCATCGCCGTCTACCGCGACGAGACCCTCGTCGGCAGCTTCAACACGGTGTGCATCGGCGATCTCGGCGTGACCGCGGCGAACTGCGACGATCAGGGCTACGGATACTTCCGTGACAAGCTCGCCGCCGACGGATTCGTCCAGGGCCAGACCCTGACCATCCCGGGCACCTCGCTGACCTATGACCTGCCGGCCGTGGCTCCCGGTGCGCCGGACAACATCACCGGCGAGGGTCAGACCGTGAAGATCGACCTGGGCACGGAGGCGACGCAGATCGCCTTCGTCGGCACCGCGACCGAGAAGGCACGTCAGCCTGAGGCCGTGCTGCACTTCACCGACGGCACCACCCAGACCGTGCAGATCTCGTTCGGCGACTGGGTCGGAGCATCCGGCAGCCCCGCGTTCGGCAACTCGGTGGTCGCGGTCTCCGAGGGCCGACTGTCCGGCACCGCCGCAGAGTCGAGTGCGAAGAACACTGCGATCTACGCGACTGCTCCGATCACGCTGGACCTGGACGCGAATGGCGTTCCGAAGATCGTCGAATCGCTGACCATGCCGGAGGAGCCCGGAACGCTGCGGGACGGACGCGTGCACGTGTTCGCGATCGCATCCGACGGCGACCGTGCCGCGCAGGCCCCGCTCGCGGTGACGGCGCTGACGGTGGCCGATCAGGTCGCCGGCACGGCGTTCGACGCCGCGCTGGCCACCGTGGCGGGCGGCGCGGGCGATGTCTCCGCGATCATCAACTGGGGCGACGGCACGCCGGTCTCGGCTGTCGACGTCGCATCCGGCAGCGTCACGGGCTCGCACACGTACACGGCGGCGGGAACCTACGCGGTGACCGTCACGGCGGATGACGGCGTGAAGTCGGCTCAGGCCGGGCTGCAGATCGTGGTGACGGCTCCTGAGCCGGTCTACGATCCGAAGATCACGGTCGAGCCCGGCACGGTCGAACCCGGTGACACCGTTCACGTGTCTGGCACCGGATTCGCCCCCGGCGAGAACGTCTCGGTTCGCATCGACGATGAGGAGCCGGTGGTCGCGAAGGCGCTGGACGACGGCACAGTGAGCGCCGACGTCACCGTGCCGGCTGATGCCGTAGACGGCGTGCATCCGGTGATCGCACTCGGAGACGAGTCGAACATCGAAGCGCGGGCCGATGTGCAGGTCGAGACGCCGAAGCCGGCCGAGAAGACCACCGTGTCGCTCTCGACCACCGCGACCGACCCGGTCGTCGGCGAGTCGATCCCGCTCACAGCGACCGTGACGCCGACCGCAGCGGCTGGTCAGGTGGAGTTCCTCGACGGAGACACCGTGGTCGGATCGGCGACGGTGTCGGCCGGCACCGCGACCGCCGATGTGAACATCACCAGGCCGGGCACGTATCACTTCGTTGCGCGGTTCACGCCCTCGGACCCGACGTCGTACCTCGGTTCGACGTCGCAGAAGCTGAAGGTCAAGGTGCGCAACATCCCGGCAGGGCACAGCGAGATCGTGCCCGGTGCGCGGAGCGTGGTCCAGGGTGCGCCGTTCGAGATCACCGGACGTGGTTTCGCTCCGGGTGAGAAGGTCTCGATCGTGCTGCACTCGGACCCGATCCACCTCACGGATGCGATCGCCGATGAGAACGGCGCGTTCCGGATCACGGCGACCATCCCGGCGAACGCTCCGACCGGGGCGCACAGGCTCGTTGCCACTGGTGCGGACAGCGGGCTCACGGCCGAGAGCGCGCTCGAGGTGACGACGGCATCCTCCGCCGGCGGCGGACTCGCCGGGACCGGAGGCGCGGTGCCGTACACCCTGATCGGACTGGTGCTGGTGCTGCTCGGGGCCGGCGGAGTGCTCCTCGTCCGTCGCCGCCGACAGGTCTGAGGCTCTGCTCTGACCGCGCATCGCCCCTCCCGCTCCCGGAAGGGGCGATGCCGCGTCCGGCGTCGGTCTGCCGCTGGCCGTGCCGGACTGACAGACTGGGCAGCATGAGCCTTCCCCACGACGACATCGACCCGGATGGCCTGCTCGAGTACTCGGTCGTCTTCACCGATCGGTCCCTCAATCACATGTCGGCGCGCTTCATCGGCGTGATGCAGCAGAGCCTCGAGATCCTGCGCGAGGCGTACAACGCCACGGATGCCGTCATCATCAACGGCGGCGGCAGCTACGCCATGGAGTCGGTGGCGCGGCAGCTCGCCACCGGACGTCGGGCGCTCGTCGTCCGCAACGGCCTGTTCTCGTACCGCTGGTCGCAGATCCTCGACACAGGCGGCATCGCGGCATCCGTCATCGTCTGCACCGCTCGGCCCGACAGCGACGACGCGCAGGCGCAGTGGAGTCCGGCGCCCATCGACGAGGTGGTCGCAGCCGTCCGCAGCGCCCGACCGGAGGTCGTCTTCGCGCCGCACGTCGAGACGGCCGCGGGCATCATCCTCTCCGACGACTACGTGCGCGCCCTCGCCGAGGCGGTTCACGAAGTCGGCGGTGTGCTGGTCCTCGACTGCATCGCGTCCGGCGCGATGTGGGTCGACATGCAGGATCTTGACGTCGACGTGCTCATCAGCGCCCCGCAGAAGGGGTGGAGCGGAACGCCCGGCACCGGCTTCGTCATGCTGGGCGAGCGAGGGAGGGATGCCGTCGCCGCCGGTTCGTCGACCAGTTTCGCTCTCGATCTCGGCCGATGGCTCTCGATCGCCGACGGCTACCGTGACGGCACCGCGGGCTATCACGCGACGATGCCGACCGACTCGATCGCTCGCAACCTCGCCCAGATGATCGAGACGCGCGGGCACGGGTTCACCGCTCTCCGCAACGCGCAGGTCGAACTCGGAACGCGCGTGCGCGCACTGCTCGCCGAGCGGGGATTCCCGTCTGTCGCGGCGGAGGATTTCGCCGCGCCGAGCGTCGTGGTGGTGCACACCGAAGATCCGGGTCTCCGCAGCGGGGCGCTGTTCCGCGAGCAGGGGGTGCAGATCGCCGCCGGCGTGCCCCTGCACTGCGACGAGCCGGAGTCGTTCTCGACCTTCCGCATCGGCCTCTTCGGACTCGACAAACTGACAGACGTCGACGGCACGGTCGAGCGCTTGGCTGCCGCCCTCGACCGGATCGGCCGCTGAGTCGTCCCCGAACGTCGAGCGCCGTCGGCCTAGAATCGGAGACGTGCTCATCGGTCTCATGCGTCCCGTCGAAACGACCTCCGTCGCCGTCGAAGGAGCGAGTCTCGAAGAGATCCAGACTCAGCTCGAGGCGCACCGCCCGGCGGGTTTCGACCTGGTCTCGTCGCCGGTCGAGATGATCAAGGGCGCGGCCGTGCTGAAAGCCGTCGGCACCTACGCCCGCCGCGATCAGGTGACCGAGATCCAGGCCGAAGACCTCGATGCTCTGCACGCCACGGTGCCCGAGGGCTGGCAGCTGCTGAACGTCCGCACCGCTTCCTGACATCGTCGAGTCGATGACGGCGGGATCGGATGCGGACGAGCTGGCGCGACTGCGTGCCCGCGCCTACGGCCGCGACGCCGATATCCAGGCCGACCCGCATGCGCTGCAGCGGCTGAACGAGCTGGAGAACGCCCCGGTCGAGGCGCATCCTGGGGGAGGCGAACCGCCTGCCCTCACAGACGAGACGCCGACGGTCGAGCAGGAGCACACAGATGCGGAACCCGTGTCGCCGCTCAAAGCACGACGGCGATCCCCGCTTTCGCGCCGGGCGCTGGCAGGCGTCTGGATCTCCAGCGTGCTCCTCGCCGGCTTCGCAGGCGCCGGTATCGGCGCCGCGGTCGGCAGCCACGACCCCTCCGTCATCGCGGTACTGTCCGAGGCGCCGGAACTCGGTCCGCCGACTGACTTCGAGGGCCCCGATTTCCCCGACGCGATCCGTTTCCAGGACTATCTCGGGCTCGAGATCATCGCCTACACGATGCCGGAAGCCGACGGAACAACCGCACAGAACTGCATCGCGGTCGCCGATTCCTCCGTGGGTGGCCGGGGAGGCTGCTTGCCGCCGGGACTCGACACGATCGCCGTGATCGAGGTCACCGCCAGCAGTCCGCGACCCCTCCGCGATCGCCATCCCGCCGGCAGCATCATCCAGTTCACGCGCACCGGGGATCGGATCGAGGTGCGCGCGAGCGAGTGACGATCAGCGACGTCGGCGCACGCCCTCGGCCAGCTGAGCAAGCGCGATCTCCGTCGCATCCCACCCCATGCAAGCATCCGTCACGCTCTGACCGCGCACGAGTCCCGCAGGGCCGACCGAGACGTCGAGCTTCTGCGCTCCGGCGACGAGGTTGCTCTCGAGCATGATGCCCGCGATCGCGCGTCCGTCCGCGCCGATCTGCACGGCGAGCTCGGCGGCGACCTCCGACTGTCGAACGTGGTCCTTGCCGCTGTTGCCGTGGCTGGCGTCGACGACGAGTCGGTCGGTCAGCCCCGCAGCGGAGAGCCGCTCCGATGCCCGCTGCACGTGCTCGACGCTGTAGTTGGGACCGTCCGCGCCGCCACGCAGGATCACCGAGGTGTCGGGGTTTCCCGTGGTGGTGACCAGGCTCGCCCGGCCGTCGGCGCCGATGCCCAGGAACGCCTGCGGAGCGGATGCCGCGGCTGCAGCATCCAGCGCCACCTGCAGGCCGCCGTCGGTGCCGTTCTTGAAACCGATCGGCATCGAGAGCCCGCTGGCGAGCTGGCGATGGATCTGACTCTCGGTCGTGCGTGCCCCGATCGCACCCCAGCTGACCAGGTCGGCGGTGTACTGCGGGCTGATCGGCTCGAGGAACTCGGTGGCGCACGGCATCCCGAGCGCCGTGACATCACGCAGGAACGCGCGCGCCATCCGGAGCCCCGCCTCGATGTCGTGACTGCCGTCGAGGTGCGGGTCGTTGATCAGGCCCTTCCAGCCGACCGTCGTGCGCGGCTTCTCGAAGTACGTGCGCATCACCACGAGAAGGTCGTCGCGGTGCTTCTCGGCCTCGCGCGCCAGGCGGCCTGCGTACTCCAGGCCGGCCTCCGGGTCGTGGATCGAGCACGGCCCGACGACGACGAGCAGTCGGTCGTCCTCACCCGACATGATGCGGCGCACCTCTTCGCGGGTGCGTGAGACGAGGGCCGCGCGCTCGTCTCCGACCGGCAGCTCGGCCGCGAGGTCCGCGGGCGAGGGGATCGTCGTGAAGCTGGCGACGTGCAGGTCGGCGGTGGCGTCGATGGTGGCGGCGTCGTGCATGGTCGGGTTCCTGTCCGGTGAAGGGCGGACCCCGGTGCAGAGCCCGCCGAAACGGCGAAAGCCAGAGCGAATGCTCTGGCTTGTCGGCTCTGAAGGTTCGGTACGCGTCAGTGTCGCGACGGCCCCTCCAGAGCCGACTCGAAATACGCATACCAATTGGTCATGGAGACGACCCTACCGCATTCCGAGACCTCAACCGGCTGCGAGTCGGACCCGCTCAGCGAGGAACGCCCGGTTCGCGTCGTCGAGTTCGAGGATCGCGTAGGCCACCGGCCAGAGCGTGCCCTCGTCGAGGTTCGCCGGCTGCTCGAACCCGAACGTGCCGTAACGCGTCTTGAACTTGCTGGCCGGCTGGAAGAAGCACAGCACCTTGCCGTCCTTGCCCCACGCGGGCATGCCGTAGTACGTGCGCGGGACGAGGTGCGGAGCGGCCTCGGTGACGAGGGCGTGCAGTCCCTCGCCGATCACGCGGTCGGAGTCCGACAGCTTCTCGAGGGCGGCCTTGAGATCAGCCTCACCCTCTGCCCGGACGTCCTCGGGAGACTTCTTCGCACGGGAGCGCGCGGTCTTCTTCTCGGCGGCGGCGGCCTTCATGGCGTCGCGTTCTTCGGCGGTGAAGTTCTTCTCGTTGTCAGCCATGATGGGCCTTTCCTGTCGTTGGTGTCTTCAGCGTACGGATGCCTCGGCCGCCGGCACTTCTCGATTCGTGATCGATCGTCGGTCACACGGCCCTCGGCGGGTCGCGGCGCGGGATATTGTGTGATCCATGGACATGCGCGTCGCGGCATATGCCGTCGTCACCGATGACGACGACCGCATCCTCCTCGCGCGATGGGTCGACGGACGACGAGTCGCCTGGACGATGCCGGGAGGCGGGCTGGAGCCGGGTGAGGCCCCCGAGGACGCTGTGCGCAGGGAGCTCCGCGAAGAGACGGGCTACACGGTCAAAGTGGGCGAGCTTCTCGGCATCCACTCCCGGGTGATCCCCGCCAGCCAGCGCGTGCAGAAATCCGATTCGCCCCTGCACACCCTGCGCATCGTCTACCGCGCGCAGGTCACCGGGGGCAAGCTGCGCTTCGAGCACGACGGTTCGACCGACATGGCCGAGTGGTTCACCCGCAAGTCAGTCGCGGAGCTGCAGCGGGTCAAGCTCGTCGACATCGCGCTGCGCATGGCGGGTCTCTACGCGCCGGCCGGCTCCTGATCGGGCCGAGGAGCTTCGGGCGCCGAGATGTCGGCGACGGTCGCGCCGTAGGCGGCGATCAGATCATCGGCCTCGACGAACAGGCTGTACCCGTGCGCGCCCGCTCCCATCGCGATGCGCTGACCGACGATCGTCTCATCGGCGTACACGGGCCAATCGGTGGTGCTGCCGATCGGCACGATCGTGCCGCGCTCGTAACCCGTGGCCGCCAGCGCGAGCTCCGGTTCGGGCAGACGCAGCTTGTTCACTCCGACGATGGCGCGCAGCTTCGGCCACGAGATCGACCGGCCCCCGGGCACGAGGGCGAACAGGTAGGTGTCGTCCGCACGCTTGACCACGAGGGTCTTCACGATGCCGGAGGGGTCGATGCCGAGGATCTCGGCCGCCTCGAACAGGCTCCGCGCGTTCGGCCGCTCGCGGATCTCGATCTCGAGACCACGGGCGGCCGCGGCATCCCGAACCCGGGAGTGCGACTCGTCTGTCACGCGTCGGGTGCTGCGAGCGGGTCGTCTGCGACCCAGAGCTCGTCGTCGGCGCGCAGTGCCTGCCAGGCGGCGTAGAGCACTCCGGCGGCGGCGGCCGCGCCGAGGATCAGGGCGACGATCGAGCCGAGGCCCGGGCCCTTCTTCTCGGGAACGACGACGCGCGCGCGAGGTGCGATGCCCTGACGCTTGGCGTTCGCGATGTCCCACGCGGTGAGCGCGGTGCCCACGACACCGCCGACGATCGGGACGACCTTGTCGTCGACGACGTGCTTGCCGAAGCGCACGCCCTGATCGACGACCGGGGCCACCTTGCGGTTGTACGTGTCCTGCACGACAGGCACGACCTGCTCCCGGTTGAAGTGGCCGAGCTGGCGGCCGGCTTCGCGGGCCACATCGGCGGCGTGGCCGACGAGCACCTGCTGGTTCTCCCAGAGCTGGGTCGCTTCTTCCTGAAGACGACGCAGTTCCTTCTTCCGCTTACGGCTGAGGCTCACGATGCTCTCCTGTCCATTGGAGTACGGGTTCCCCATCTTGCCACGCCTGGCTGGAAGGGGGGAGGGAATCGCCGCCCCCTTGCGTCATCGCCCGATTGGTGCCAGGACCCGGCCAACTCACCGAAAGCTCTGCGAGAATATGGGCATGGTTCTCGCTTCTCATGTCGCAACCCTGCACACCAACCACGGTGACATCGTCATCAACCTCTTCGGCGATCACGCTCCGAAGACGGTCGCGAACTTCGTCGGCCTCGCCGACGGCACCAAGGAATGGACCGATCCCGCCACCGGCAAGCCGGGCGAGGGTCCCCTCTACAAGGACGTCATCTTCCACCGCATCATCCCGAACTTCATGATCCAGGGCGGCGACCCGCTCGGTCAGGGCGTCGGCGGCCCCGGCTACAACTTCGACGACGAGATCAACGCGGAGCTCCACTTCAACGAGCCCTACATCCTCGCGATGGCCAACGCCGGTCTTCGTCGCAATGCCATCACGGGTCAGGTCGAAGGCACCAACGGGTCGCAGTTCTTCATCACCACCGACCCGACTCCGTGGCTGCAGGGCAAGCACACGATCTTCGGCGAGGTCGCCGACGACGCGTCGAAGGCCGTCGTAGACGCCATCGCCGCCGTGCCGACCGCCGCGGGCGACCGCCCGATCGAGCCGGTCGTCCTCCAGTCGATCGACATCGTCGCGGCCTGACGCCGAGCGAGCCGATCCGGATGACGAGCCCCGAGTTCACGAGCAATCGCGACAACTTCTGCTATCGGCATCCGGATCGGCAGAGCTTCGCGCTCTGCCAGCGGTGCATGCGCACCATCTGCCCTGAGTGCCAGACTCAGGCCGCGGTCGGGGTGATCTGCCCCGAATGCATGAAGGCTGATCGCAACAACCGCACACCCGCCCAGAAGAAGGCGGCCCGCCGGTGGCGCGGTGGCGGTTCCCTGGCCATCGCCCGCAGCGGCAAGCCCGTCGTCACCTATGCGCTCCTGGCCGTGACGTCGCTCATCGGACTGCTGCAGCTGATCCCCGGCGCCGGCGACCTGATCACGAGCACTCTGCTGTTCAACTCGGTCTTCCTCGACCCGCGCCTCTTCGAGCCCTGGCGGCTGCTCACCGCAGTGTTCGTGCACGGAGGCTTCATCCACCTCGCGTTGAACATGCTCGGCCTCTGGATGCTGGGGCAGACACTCGAGCCGATGCTCGGTCGCGCACGCTTCCTCGCGCTCTATCTGATCAGCGGCCTGGGCGGATCCGTCGGCGTCGCCCTGATCGCACCGGGCACCTCGACGGTCGGCGCCTCCGGGGCCATCTTCGGTCTCATGGCCGCATTGCTCATCATCGGCCGCCACATCGGCGCCAACGTCACCGGCATCATGGTGATCCTGGGCATCAACCTCGTCTACGGATTCTTCGTCTCGGGCATCGCCTGGCAGGCGCACGTCGGCGGGCTCGCGATCGGCGCCCTCGTCGCCTTCGTCCTTACCCGTACACGCCGTCGTGAACAGCGCACCTGGCAGATCATCTGGCTCTCGGTTATCACCATCCTGTTGATCGTTGCAGGACTGGTCGCGGGGCCACTGCTTCTTAACGCCTGATCGAGAGTTGTTAACAGGGTTTTCAACCCCTGTGAATAACACCGGTGTAATTCTCCCCAGCTGTGGAGAGGTCTGTGGATAACTCTCGCTCTGGGTTTTTGCGCCGACGGGCTCCGGGATGCTGTCCCCGCTCGCAGAGCGGGGACCCTCCCGCTTCGCGGGCCCCTCCCGATGCTCACGGCTGACAGCATCCCTGCGCCCTCACGCATCGCTTCGCTCGCTGCACGGGGATTGGGTCGCATCGCTTCGCTCGCTCGGGGCGTGGGGAGACGACGAAACGAAGAAGGCCCCTCGCGGTGCGAGGGGCCTTCGAAGTTCAGGATGCTGGTCAGCGCCAGCGCGTCGTCATGAGGAAGCCGATCAGCGCGATGCCGAGGCCGATCGCGAGGTTCCAGTTGCCGAGACCCGGGATCGGGAAAGCCATGCCGGAGATGTAGAACACCAGGATCCAGACCAGGCCCAGCAGCATGAAGCCGACCATCACGGGCTTGAACCACACCGCGTTGGGCGCGGCGTCGCCTTCGGCGCGCGTCACTTCGGGTTCGTCGATCTTGCGGTCTCGTGCCATGCCGACATTCTACCCATGAGAGCGCCGGCCTTCATATCGGGCGTTCGCCGGCAGTCGAGGTACGCGCACAGCAATGCCGGATAGGATCAGCGCCATGAGTGCATCCGTCGTCTCGGGGGAGCGACGCAAGCAGAGACGCCGCCCCCGTTCGCGCGCGACCGTCACCAGCGTGCTCGGCGAACTGCTGCTGACGGCCGGTGTGATCGTGCTGCTCTTCGTCGCCTGGCAGATGTGGATCGGCGACATCATCATCAACGCGCAGAAGAACGACGAGGGCGCCGCGATCTCGCAGCAGCTCGCTGCATCACCTGCCCCCGAACCTCCTCCGTTCGAGAAGACCGATGACGGGACGATCGTCTATCAGCCCGTGATCCCCGCAGCGCCGGCCGAAGGCGAATGGCTGGGTCAGATGCTCATCCCTCGCTTCGGCGCGGACTACAACAAGGGCATCTACGGCGGCACGACCCGCGCGAAGACCCTCGATCACCTCGGCATCGGCGTCTACACCGACTCGAAGATGCCGGGCGAGGTGGGCAATTTCGCCATGGCGGGGCACCGCACCACCTGGGGCAAGCCGTTCAACCAGCTCGACAAGCTGCAGGTGGGCGACGCGATCGTCGTCGAGACGCCCGACGGTTGGTTCACCTACCGCTTCCGCACTCTTGAGTACGTCAAGCCGAACCAGACCGAGGTGCTGCTCGACGTGCCTCAGATGCCGGGCGTCGAGACCGGCGAGCGCTACATCACGCTGACCGCCTGCTCTCCCCTGTACTCGCTCGCCGAGCGCATCGTCGCGTACGGCGTCTACGAGAGCTTCCAGCCGCGCGCCGAGGGCCCGCCCACGGCGCTGACCGATCCGCCGCCGCCCCCGGCCGCGCCGTCGGTGTAGGGAACGAGAGGAATCATGTACGCCGCACTCTGGCGCCTGCTGCCCGGTCCGTGGTGGCTGAAGCTGTTCATCCTGCTCGTTCTCGTGACCGCCGTGCTCTACGCGCTCTTCTGGTATGTCTTCCCCTGGGTGAGCCCGTTCATCACACCGGGTGAGGTCGACGTCGAATGACGCGAGTGCTCGTCGTGGACAACCACGACAGCTTCGTGCACACCCTTGTCGGCTACCTGCACGAACTCGGCGCCGACGTCTCGATGGTCGAAGCGGACGCGATCGATGCGGCGGGCCTCGAGGGACTCTTTCCCGAGTTCGACGCCGTCATGCTCTCCCCCGGTCCCGGCGCTCCCGCAGACGCCGGTGCGTCAATCTACGCGGTACGTCTCGCGGCCGAGAAGCGGAAGCCGCTGCTCGGAGTCTGTCTCGGTCATCAGTGCATCGCCGAGGCGTTCGGGGCCGTCGTCTCGGAGGCGCCGGAGCTCATGCACGGCATGGTCTCGGCCGTGGTGCACGACGGCTCGGCGCTGTTCGACGGCATCCCCTCGCCGTTCGACGTCGGCCGCTACCACTCGCTCGCCGTCGCGGCATCGGCTCTGCCCGACGAGTTGCGCGTCACGGCACGCACCGGCACGGGCACCGTCATGGCACTCGCCCACGCCGAACTGCCGATTCTCGGGGTGCAGTTCCACCCCGAGAGCGTGCTCACCGAGGGCGGTTACCGGATGCTCGCGAACTGGCTGGCGTCGGTCGGCGATGCGGATGCCGTCGCGCGTGCCGAGTCCCTGCATCCGCTCGCCCGCGGCTGAGGCCACCCGCTCGTTGAGCCGAGACGATACGCAGTTTCCGCCCACGACTTCAGCTGGAACTGCGTTTCCTCGCTGCGTTTCGTCTCGCTTCGCTCGCTCGCTCAACGACCGGGGAGCAGGGCGGAACTACCCGGCGGGCGCCGCGCAGAAGCGCAGTTCGACGGTCGAGCCGATCGCGATGTCGCCCGGTGCTTCCGACATGGAGATGACGGTCGCGGGGTCGGTCGCGGGGCAGTCGGTGAGCTCGGTGGGCTGGGCCGCCAACCCGATCTGCTCGAGCTGCCGGGTCGCGGCATCCACCGTCCAGCCGGTGAGATCCGTGAGCGTCACGCGTCCACTCGCGACCACGAGGTTCACGACGGTGTCGGGGGCGATCTCGGCATCCGCCTTCTCGCTCGCCTCCATGACCGTGTCTGCCTGAAGGCTCTTGTCGTTGCGCTGGATCACGGTGCCGAGCTGCAGACCTGCGGCCGACAGTGCGTCCTTCGCCTGCGGGAGCGACAGACCCACGAGAGTCGGCACGACGACGGTCTCTTTGCCCGAGGAGACGTAGACGGTGATCTCGTCTCCCTCGGCGACCGCGACGCCGGCTTGGGGATCGGTGCGGATGACGTTGCCCTCGACGATCTCCGAGCTCGATTCGAGTACGAGCTTGGCGGTGAGATCGAGCTCGCTCAACGCGTTCTGCGCGCGCTCCGACGACATGTCGACGACGTTGGGCACGGTGCGCGAGGTCGAGGGCGTATCAGGGCTGCTGATCGAGACGACCCAGAACAGCACCGAGGTCAGCAGCACCGCCAGCAGCGCGACGCCCGCCCAGATCCACGCGACCGGAGGGCCCGACTGCGTGCGTGTCATGGTCGTGTCGGCCGACAGCTGGCGCAGCGAACGGGCGGTCTCCTGAGCCTGCTTCGGGCTGGGGCCGTACAGCTCGCTGGTGAGCGCGCCGATCTCCTTGCGGCTCGGTGCACGACCCTCGACAGCGGCGTCGAGTGCGGCGCGGAAATGCGCGGCGTCGGGGTAGCGCTGGTACGGGTCTTTCGCGAGGGCGCGCAGCACGATCGGGTCGAGGGCTCCCGGGGAGTCCTCGTTGACCTCGCTCGGCGCGAGCGGCGTCTCGCTGACGTGCTGATAGGCGACGGCGACCGGCGATTCTCCGCGGAACGGCTGGCGTCCCGTGAGCAGCTCGTAGAGCACGACGCCCGTGGAGTACAGATCGGCGCGAGCGTCGACGGGCTCACCCTTCGCCTGCTCGGGCGAGAAGTATGCGGCGGTGCCGATGATCTGCGTGGTCTCGGCGACGGTCGATGAGGAGTCGGATACGGCACGGGCGATGCCGAAGTCCATGACCTTGACCTGGCCCTTTTCGGTCACCATGACGTTGCCCGGCTTGATGTCGCGGTGCACGACACCGGCGCGATGCGAATAGTCGAGGGCTTCGAGGATGCCGTCGACGTAGCGCACGGCGTCGTCGACCGACACGGGTCCAGCCGAGATGATGTCCTTCAGCAGGGTGCCGTGGATGAGCTCCATGACGATGTACGGGGTGACGGTCCCGGACGGGGCCCCTGAGCCTGCCTGCGGGTCGGCCTCGTCACCCGCATCGAAGACGCGCACGATCGACGGGTGCGACATGCGCGACGCCGACTGCGCCTCGAGGCGGAAGCGCGTGCGGAACGCGGTGTCGCGTGCGAGCTCCGGATCGAGGATCTTGATCGCCACGGCGCGCCCCAGAGTCAGGTCGAACCCGCGGTACACCTTGGCCATGCCGCCGTGACCGATGAGCTCGTCGACGCGGTATCGACCCGCGAGAACACGTGGCTCTGTGGACACGGACTAAACCCCCTGGAAAACCTGATGACGGTGCGAACAGCCTACGACGCGGTGCTTCTAGTTGCCTGTATCGCCGCCGCCGTCGAGCGTCGGAAGGATCGGCGACGACTGGCCCTGAGGCGAGACGTCGGAGGGACGCTCGCCGCAGAAGGCGCGATACGTCGCCGTGACGACCTGCCCGGCCTTGCCGGTGTCGACCGTGAACGTCGAGGTGCGGGTGTTCGCGTCGAAGCTGCTCACCGGCGTCCCGTTGGCGAAGGTGCCGTTCGTCAGCGTGACTTCATAGGCGGTGAGATTGCTGGTGCCCGAGGGGCAGGTGAAGTTGGTCCAGTTGAGCGTCGCCTGGCCGCCCTCGATGATCGTGGCCGCAGCCGAGAACGTCGGTGCGTTCGTCGGTGCGCCGATCGGGATCTGATCGGTGTACACGAACAGGGCGATCGCGTCGCCCTTCTGCAGAAGACCCGTGGGGCTCACGCGCTCGACCGTTCCGACCTGGTTGGCATCGGATGCGGGCGAGCCGTCCTGGCAGGCCGGGAGGAGTCCGGCATCCGTGGCGATCTGCGTCGCCTCGTCACAGCTCAGACCGACGAGGCCCAGGCCGTCGACGTTGACCGGAGGCTCTTCCGTCTCGGTCTGGGTCGGCTTCGGCGTCGGGGTGTCCTTCGGCGTCTGCGACGTGGTCGATGACGTGGTGGGGTCGGCATCGCCTCCGGCGTTCTGACCGAACAGCGCCCACAAGGTGCCGCCGAGCACGATCACGAGAAGTGCGATCAGCGCGACCAGCGGCCAGGTCCACGGACTGCGCTTCTTCTTCTCGGGCTCTTCGACCTCGCCGTCGGCAGGCAGGCTGGCCGTGGTCGGGAGGATGCGGGTCGCGCCGTCGTCATCGGATGACGACAGCATCCGCGTCGCGTCGTCGACTCCGCCGCCCGTGGCGATCGCCGGCACCGCGATGGCGGCCGAGTTCAGGTCGCCGCGGCGCAGCGCCTGCGCGGCGCGCGCGACGGTCGCCGAGGAAGACGGGCGGTCTGCCGGCTTTTTCGCGATCATCGCCATCACGAGGTTCTGCACAGGGATCGGCACAGTCGGGGGCAACGGTGGCGGCTGCTCGTTGATCTGCGCCATCGCGATCGCGACCTGCGACTCGCCCGTGAAGGGGCGCTTGCCGGCGAGGCATTCGTACGCGACGATGCCCAGCGAGTAGGTGTCTGTGGCGGGCGAGGCGGGGTGGCCCGACGCCTGCTCGGGCGACAGGTACTGCACGGTGCCCATGACCTGACCGGTCGCCGTGAGCGGCACCTGGTCGGCGATGCGGGCGATGCCGAAGTCGGTGATCTTGACACGGCCGTCGGGCGTGATCAGCAGGTTGCCCGGCTTGATGTCGCGGTGCACGAGGCCGGCGGCGTGCGCGGCCTGCAGAGCGGATGCCGTCTGAGCGACGATGTCGAGCGTCTTGTCGGCGCTCAGCGCGCCGTCGCGCTCGAGGATGGTCGAGAGGGCTTCACCGGGAACGAGCTCCATGACGAGGAAGGCGCTGCCGTTCTCCTCGCCGTAGTCGAACACGCTCGCGATGCCCTCGTGGTTGACGAGTGCTGCGTGCCGCGCCTCCGCGCGGAATCGCTCGAGGAACCCGGGGTCCCCCATGTACTCGTCCTTGAGGATCTTGATGGCGACGGTGCGTCCGATGACGTGATCCGTCGCCTCCCACACCTCGCCCATGCCGCCGATCGCAATACGCGACTGCAGCTCGTAGCGACCACCGAACGACACACCCTGCGTCGGTCTCATCTGCCCAGCACCGCCTCTATGACCTTCTTCGCAATCGGAGCGGCGATGGTGTCGCCGGATCCGGACTGCCCTTTACCGCCGCCGTTCTCGACGACGACTGCTACCGCCACCGCGGGATCGTCCGCCGGCGCGAAGCCGGTGAACCACAACGTGTACGGATCGCTTCCGTTCTCCGCGGTTCCGGTCTTACCGGCCACGTCGACCCCGTCTATTCTTGCACCCTGCGCCGCTCCGGTATTGACGCTCGCGACCATCGCAGCGGTCACCGCGTCGGCGACCTCCTTGTCGGTCGCTCTGGCGAACTCGGTGCCGTCGTAGGAGCGCACGACCGAGAGGTCGTTGCCGATCACGGCATCGACCATGTGCGGGTTCATCACCACTCCGTCGTTCGCCAGCCCGGCCGCGACCATCGCGATCTGCAGCGGCGTCGACGTGAGCTGCCCCTGCCCGAAGCCGGTGAGCGCGGTCTGGGGGTCGTTGAGGCCGCTCGGGTACACCGAGGGGGTCGACGTGAGCGGCGTCTCGAAGCTCTTGTTGAAGCCGAACTTCTCGGCCATCTCGCGGATCGTGTCGTCACCCAGCTGTACCGCGAGCTCCGCCATCGGGATGTTGCAGCTCAGCCGCAGCGCCTCGGCGATCGTGACGGTGTCGCCGGGTCCGCACGCGGTTCCCCACGCGTTCGAGACCGTGTTGTTCGACTGAGGCAACTGGTAGCGAGCGGGGTTCGGCAGGGTCGAGTCGGGCGTCCAGTCGCCTGTGGCGAACGCGGCGGCCGCAACGAGGATCTTGAACGTCGAACCCGGAGGGTTCAAGCCACCGGCGATCGCCCGGTTGTACAGCGGGTTCGTCGGGTCGGCGTCGAGCTGGTCGTAGGCCGCGTTCGCCGCGTCGGCGTCGTGCGTGGCGAGGAGATTCGTGTCGAATCCAGGAGTGGAGACCATCGCGAGGATGCGCCCGGTCTTGGGCTCGATCGCGACCACCGCGCCCTGCAGACCCTGCAGCGCCTCGTAGGCCGCCCGCTGGGCCGCAGTGTTCAGCGACAGCTCGACGCTGAGCCCGGTCTGCGGTTGACCCGACACGATCCGCTCGATCTCCGAGAAGAAGGCGCTCGAGCCGGTGCCGGAGAGATCGGCGTTCAGCGCCTTCTCGATGCCGGTCGCCGACTGCAGGGCCGGGTTGAAGTAGCCGGTCACCGGCTCCCACATCGCGGCATCCGTGTACACGCGCTGGAACTGGTAGATGTCATCGCTGGGCACGGACGATGCGATCGCGACGCCGTCGACGATGATCGATCCTCGCTGGATCTCGTAGCTGTCGAGACGGGTGCGCTTGTTGTTGCTGTTCTGACCGAGCGCATCGGCGTCGACGACCTGGATCCAGCTCGCCGCAGCGAACAGCGACAGGAACATGAAGAGCATCACGATGCTGAGGCGGCGCAGTTCTTTGGTCATGCGACGCCCCCTGGGGTGGAGTGCACAGCGGTCACTGAGCGAGGAGCGCCCTTCGACAGGCTCAGGGACCTATGGATGGCGGTCATCCGATCACCATCCTCGGCTGGGAGCGCACGGCATCCGAGATCCGCAGCAGCAGGGCCACGATGAGCCAGTTCGCCACCAGCGATGAGCCGCCGGCCGCGAGGAACGGCGTGGTGAGTCCCGTGAGCGGGATGACGCGCGTGACGCCGCCGACCATGATGAACACCTGCAGCGCGATCGTGAACGACAACCCGGTGGCGAGCAGCTTGCCGAAGTCGTCTTGCCCGGCGAGGCCGATGCGGATGCCGCGGCTCACGAACACCATGTACAGGCAGAGGATCGCGAACAGCCCGATCAGGCCGATCTCCTCGCCGAGGCTGGTGATGATGTAGTCGCTCTGCGCGAGCGGGGTGACCTCGGGGCGGCCCTGGCCCCAGCCGGTGCCCACGAGCCCGCCGTGAGCGAGTCCGAACAGGCCCTGCATGGGCTGGTACCCGGCGCCGTCGGGGTCGACCTGCTTCGGGTCGAACAGGAACAGCCAGTTGATGAACCGTCCGTGCACGTAGCTGAGGACCTGCGTGGCGACCACGGCGCCCGCGAGCACGAGTCCGAGGCCGATGAGCACCCAGCTCGTCTTGCC
Source organism: Microbacterium sp. ZW T6_19 (assembly GCF_044987465.1). Classification (NCBI taxonomy): domain Bacteria; kingdom Bacillati; phylum Actinomycetota; class Actinomycetes; order Micrococcales; family Microbacteriaceae; genus Microbacterium; species Microbacterium sp. ZW T6_19. The sequence continues at coordinate 299,228 of NZ_JBJDRH010000005.1, forward strand.
GGTGGCGACGTAGAGCATCGCGACGAACATGCCGAAGATGAGGGTTCCGGTGCCGAGGTCGCGCTGGAACACGATGATGCCGAGCGAGATGACCCAGACGACGAGGACCGGGCCGAGCTCGCGCATGCGCGGCCATGTGATGCCGAGGAACCGCGTTCCCACCGAGGTGAGGCTCTCGCGGGTGCGCACGAGGTAGCCGGCGAAGAAGACGGCGAGGCAGAGTTTCGCGATCTCACCGGGCTGGAACGAGATGAATCCGCCGAGCGACACCCAGACGGCGGCGTTCGCCTCGTCGACGCGGAGCCCGGGGACGAACGGGAGCAGCAGCAGAACGATGCCGGTGAGGCCGAAGATGTAGGTGTACCGGAACAGCACGCGATAGTTGCGCAGCAGGATGACGACTGCGATCGCCCCGGCGAGCGAGATCGCCGTCCACGCCAGCTGCTTCGTCGAGTAGGCATCCCAGCCGGTGTAGGCCTTCGCGATGTCGATGCGGTAGATCATCGCGATGCCGAGGCCCGTGAGCAGCGTCGCGATCGGCAGCACGAAGGGGTCGGCGTCGCGGGCGACTACGCGCAGCACGATGTGCAGCGCGAAGGCGAGGGCGGCCAGGCCGCCGCCGATCGCGAGGATCATCGGGTCGATCACGCCGAGGGCGCCCAGCTGCACCAGGGTCAGAGAGGCACCGCTGATCACGGTGGCGAACAGCAGCAGACCGAATTCGCGGTTTCGCTGCGTCTGCGGCATCCGGATGCTGCGGAGCGCCTTGATGACGCTGGTGTCGGCGGCGACGTCGGTGCTCATCCTGCACCCTCCGTCGGCGTCGGCACGGGTGTCGGCAGCGGGGTCTGCGTCTGCTGCGAGGTGATCGCGTCTGCGCCGGCCTGCAGGCGGGCGACGATCGCCTCGGCATCAGACAGCGAGCGGGCCGTGATCGTGCGTTCGACCGAGAGGCGCTGGTACTCGGGCAGGTCGGCGAGCAGGATTTCGGTGTCGCGCAGCGGCGTCGAGAGCGTGATCGGCCCGATGTTCTGTTGCACGCCCTGGAAGATCACGACGCTGTCGTCGTCGGCGCCGATGAAGTAGCGCGTCTGTGTCCAGCTGTAGGCCGCGAAGGCCGCGATGCCGAGCATGACCAGCACCACGAGCATTCCGGCGATCCAGCCCAGGCGTCGCCTCTTGGCGCGTCGGCGGTCCTCTTCGATGAGCTCCTCGAGGTACTCGGGTGCCGGTTCGAAGTGGCTGGGCTCGTTCGCCGCCTGGCGTACGGGGTGCAGCCAGTTGCTGAGCGCCGAGCGGGCCGCGGGGATCGTGATGTTCGCCGGGTTCGAGGCCGATCCGACGATGGTCGGGGTGCCCGAGGAGATCGCGTGCTGACCGCCGACGTCGACGAGCACCATCGTGACGTTGTCGGGGGCTCCGCCGTCGAGCGCCTGCTTGAGCAGGGTGTCGGCCGTGCGACCGGGAGCGGCGCCCATGCGCATCGCCTTGAGGATGTGCGCCTCGTCGACCACACCGGAGAGCCCGTCGGAGCACAGCAGCCAGCGGTCGCCCGGCTGGGTGTGCATGACGAACATGTCGAGCTCGGGGTCGGCGTCCATGTCGCTGAGCACCCGCATCAGCACCGAGCGGCGCGGGTGATAGCGCGCCTCCTCCGGCGTGATGCGGCCCGAGTCGACGAGCCGCTGCACGAAGGTGTGGTCGGCGGTGATCTGGGTGAGCGCGTCGTCGCGGTAGAGGTAGATGCGCGAGTCGCCGATGTGGCCGATGACGGCGTAGTCGTCGACCATGATGATGGCGCTGAGAGTGGTGCCGAGTCCGGCGAGCTCAGGGCGCTCCTTGGCCGCGCGGATCAGATCGCCCGCGGCCGTGGTCGCGGCGGCCTGCAGCGATGCCTGTGCGTCATCGGTCGACGCGTAGACCTGGTCGAGCGGCTCCATGCGGTGGATCGCGATGCTCGAGGCGACGTCGCCGCCCGCGTGGCCGCCCATGCCGTCGGCGACGACGAACAGGTTCGCTCCGGAGTATCCGGAGTCCTGGTTGTTGGAGCGGACCTTCCCGGTGTGGGAGATCGCGACGCTCGAGCCCTCGAAGACCATGCGTACGGGGCCTTACGCTCTCAGCTCGAATGTGGTGGCGCCCACCTTGATGGGCGTGCCGAGGGAGAGCGAGACGGCGGCGCCGGTGACGCGCTTGCCGTTCACGTAGGTGCCGTTCGTGGAGTCGAGGTCTTCGATCGTCCAGGTGTCTCCACGGAGCACGAGCCGCGCGTGATGGCTGGAGGTGTAGTCGTCGCGGATCACCAGCGCCGACTCGCTCGAGCGTCCGATCGACAGGCTCTCGCCCGTGACGGGCAGCTCGAGGCCGGCCTTGGGGCCGGAGGTGATCACGAGTCGCTTGGCGGTCGCGACGGTGGCGGGGCCGGTCGAGGGCCTCGCGGATGCCGGCTTCGATGCCGCCGGTGCGGCGGGTGCGGGTGCCGGGACCGCGGCGGCCTGGTCGGCCGGGAGCTTTCGCACCTTCACGCCGAAGAGGTCGGCGCGCAGGGAGTAGACCACGGCGAACACGAAGAACCACAGCAGCAGGAGGAATCCGAGCCGCAGCAGGAGAAGAGGAAGCTCGGCCATCAGATCACTCCGAAGGCGCGGGTCGCGTCGTCGTCGCGCGGCCGCGCGGGCCGTGCGGGAGCGGTGATCGGGACGATCTTGAAGACGAGGTCGGTGCGACCGATCGTGATGGTCGTGTCGGTCGGCAGGGCCGCCTCGCGGAGCTTCTCGCCGTTGACCTTGGTGCCGTTGGTCGAACCCAGATCGCGCATCATCGCGCGCTCGCCGTCCCACAGGATCTCGACGTGCTTGCGGCTGGATCCGGCATCGGAGATCGTGATGTCGGCATCCGATCCGCGTCCGACGATGGTCCGAGCGCGGGTGAGCGCGTGGCGGCGTCCGTCGACGTCGACCACGGCCTGCCAGCTGACCCGGCCCTCGACCGTGCCCGAGGTCACGCGGACGGTGCCCGTCGTGATGCTCTCGTCTGCTTCGAGCGAGATCGAAAGAGGGCCGGAGAAGCTGTAGCCCTGGGACTTCGCGTGCGTGGTGAGGAGCGCGTGGAGCTCATCGGTCAGCGCTCCGCCGAGTGCCAGCATCCGCTCCGCATCGTCGGGGCTGAGCCGCACGATGTAACTGTTGGGCGTGATGATGCGGTCGCGGCTGACGACAGCCGCCTTCGTGTCCGCCTCGCGCCGCAGCGCCGAGGCGATCTCGACGGGCTGGATGCCGCTGCGGAAGGTCTTCGCGAACGCGCTGTTCACTGCGCGCTCGAGACCCTTCTCAAAGCTGTCAAGTAGTCCCACTGGGCTCCTCTGGCATGCCGACCGGTGGGTACATCGTAGCCAGGTGTCCTGAGTGAACGCCGTTGCGCGGCGGATTCCTGGACGGCGTCGGGGGTTGTGCCGGGTTGCGAGATCGGGGTTTCGGGACGACCTCCGGCGCGGGAACACGGGTCTCGCGGGGTTCGTCGAGCCGAGTTTTCGCCGGGCCGGAACGCGTGATATCTTTGGGAAGTTGAGTTCTTCGGAGCGAGACGCTCGCGCGAGTGGCGGAATGGTAGACGCGCTGGCTTCAGGTGCCAGTGTCCTTATGGACGTGGGGGTTCAAGTCCCCCCTCGCGCACAGCGAGAAGAAGACCCGGTCTGATGGCCGGGTCTTCTTCGTTGAGGGGCTGCTGTGCGCTTCCCGACGCTCCCCCGGTAGCGTCGCTCTTATGACCTCCCCGTGGTTGCCGAAGCCGACTCTGCACGGCGATCGCGTGACGCTGCGTCCGTTCACGGCGGCGGATGCCGAGGCGATGGGCATCATCCTCGCCGATCCCGAGGTGCTCAGGCTCACGGGTTCGGTCACCTCGACGGCTGAGATCGCGCAGGCGTGCCCTGTCCCCGACGAACGCACGCGTGACTGGTACGCCACCCGCACCGAGGTCGATGAACGCCTCGACCTGGCCATCATCGACAGTGCGACCGGCGCACTCGTCGGAGAGGCCGTGCTCAACGACTACGACGCCAACAGCAGCTCGGCGAATTTCCGCACGCTCATCGGGCCGGAGGGCCGCGGCCGAGGCCTGGGCACCGAGGCCGCCCGGCTGATCATCGGCTACGGGTTTGAGAAGATCGGCCTGCACCGGATCGGCCTCGACGTGTACGCGGTCAACTCGCGGGCCCAGCACGTCTACGAGAGCGTCGGCTTCGTCGTCGAGGGGATCAAGCGCGACGCCTTCGCCTTCGACGGCGAGTACGTCGACGAGGTGTGGATGTCGATCCTCGCCGACGAATGGGCGGCGCACCGCGGGCGGCCGGGGTTGGCCGCGCGAGGCTGACGAGTCGAATGCCGCTTGAGTGCGTCCCGTCGAAGACTCGCGCTGATTAACCGCTTGACCAATCTCTATAGCCCCCGCTAGCATCGTGCGTAACCGATTAACCAATGGCGATAGGACGGGAATGGACCAGCGAGGGTTCTACCAACCGGAAGACGGATGGGTCGGGGATGTCATCCCCTGGCAGGAAGACGGCGTCTTCCACCTCTTCTACCTGCACGAGACGCGACGCACCCCCAAAGAGGGGATGCCGTGGCACCGCATCACGACGGAGAATCTCGTCGACTTCGCCGAGCAGGGCGAGGCCATCGCGTCCGCCGGCCACGACGCCGACGACTTCAACATCTACACCGGCAGCATCGTGCAGGGCGGCGACGGCGTGCACCACGCCTTCTACACGGGTCAGAATCCCGACCGTCGCGGGGTCGACGGACTGCCGCTGCAGCTCGTCATGCACGCGACCAGCCATGACGGCATGGCCACCTGGCAGCGTCACCCTGAGCACACCTTCGGTGCGACGGCCGGCTACGAGACGGCCGACTGGCGCGACCCCTTCGTCTTCCGCGACGAGGAACGCGGGGTCTGGCGGATGCTCATCACCGCCCGCCATGTCGGCGGTCCCACCCGTCGTCGCGGCGTCGTCGCGCAGTGCATCTCGCAAGACCTCGTCACCTGGGAGCCGGCGGCGCCGTTCTGGGACCCGCGCCGAGGCGTCGCCCACGAATGCCCCGAGGTCTTCCAATGGGGCGACTGGTGGTATCTCGTCGCCTCCGAGTTCAGCGACTCCTTCACGACCCGCTACCGGATGTCACGCTCCGTCGACGGGCCCTGGATCGTGCCGGAGCACGACACCCTCGACGGCCGCGCGTTCTACGCCGCCAAGTCCGCAGCACGCGGAGACCGCCGACTGTTCTTCGGCTGGATCGCCTCCCGCGAGGGCTCGATCGATGACGGCGCCTGGCAATGGGCGGGAACGCTCTCTGTGATCGAAGCCGAGCAGCGCTCCGACGGAACCCTCGCGTTCCACCCGGCCGGCGAACTGCGTGAGACCTTCGGCACCGGCGCGGCCGCCCTCCCGGCGAACACTGTGCTCAGCGCCCCCGACGGCTACACGAGCGCGCTGACCGACGCCGACGCCCCCGATTCCTTCCGGCTCACCGCCGTGTTCGACATCGACGAGGGCGCCCGCGAATGCGGAGTGCTGCTGCGTGCGAGCGCCGACGGCGACCGCGGGTACTCCCTCCGGCTCGAACCGCGGCGCGATCGCCTCGTCCTCGACCGGTGGCCCCGTCGCTCGACCGGCACCGAGCAGTGGCAGATCTCGGGCGACGTGCCGTTCGTGATCGAGCTCGAACGACCCGTCCACCTGCCGGCTGGTCGGCATGAGCTCGAGGTGATCGTCGACGGTGACCTCTGCGTGGCGACGGTCGACGACGCCGTCGTGCTCAGCACCCGCCTCTACGACCATCGCGCCGGCCGCGTCGGTGCATTCGCCGGCGACGGCTCTGTCACCCTCGAGAGCTTCACGCTCCACGAACGCGCCGATCGCAGCATCCGCGCGGCCGAATCCGCCACGGCATCCGCAGTTCTGTCCTGACCGCACCACCAGTTACCCGCATCATGAATCGAAGGAGATTGACCATGACCCGACCTGCGCGCAGGATGGCGTTCTTCGCCGCAGCCGCCGCGACCGCGATCGTCCTGTCCGGCTGCACGGGCGCCGCGACCGGCGCCGACCCGACCGACGTCGACCCCGAGGGCGAGATCGTCCCTCGTGAGATCTCGTGGCTGCTGTCGCGCCCTGCCGACGGCGGAGTGATCACCGCGATGGAGCAGATCGCCGACGAGTACGCCGCCGACCACCCCGGCTTCAAGCTCAACCTGATCACCACACCCGACCGCCCCTCGTACATCCAGAAGTACGAGACCCTGGCCGCGGCGAACAAGCTCCCTGAGCTGTTCGACACCGACGCGACCCCGTTCGCCCAGAAGCTCGCCGGGCAGGGTCGCATGGTCGACGTCGACCTGCTCCTCGACGACCTCGGCCTGTCCGACGACTACCGGGAGGCGGCTCTGAACTACCAGCGCTTCGACGACGGCTCGCTGTACATGGTGCCTTTCGAGTTCCAGCTCGAGTTCTTCTGGTACAACACGGAGCTGTTCGAGAACGCCGGCGTACAGGTCCCCGCGACGCTCGACGACTTTCCGAAGATGTGCACCGACCTCCGCGCTGCAGGCATCACACCCATCGCCCTCGACGGCCAGGACCAGTGGCCGCTGGAGCGGTACATGGCCTACTACCCCTTCCGCCTCGAAGGCCCCGGCTACGTGCAGGACCTCAAGAACGGCAAGGCGAAGTTCTCCGATCCTGCCGGCCGTGCCGCCGCCGAGTGGCTGTACGAACTGGGACAGGCCGGATGCTTCTCCGAGGGCTTCTCGGCGACCGGCTACGCCGACGCACAGGCGCAGTTCACGTCGGGGAAGGCGGCCGTCTACAACATCGGCACCTGGGAACTCGGCAACCTCGCGACCGACGCGCTCGATCCCGCCGTGCGTGATGCGGTCGACTACTTCACGCTGCCCACGATCGACGGCGCGGCCACTGCCGACAACGAGTACGTGACACCCTCGGGCATCGGCATGGCAGTGAACGCGAAGACCTACGACCCGCTCGTGCGGGACTTCCTCGCCTTCGCCCTCGAGCGGTACCCCGCACTCGTGGCGGAGACCGGCGCCTTCTCGCCGACGTCGAACGTCGAGACGACAGTTCCCGCCGGCGCCACGCCGCTCTACACGAAGGCGCTCGAGCAGGCGAATGACGTCGGCTCGGCCATCGCGATGCCGTGGGACACCCAGCTCGACCCGGCGACCAACACCCGCCTGCAGCAGGAGCTCACCCTTCTGGTGCAGGGCGAGATCACACCAGACGAGTTCATCGAGACCATGGATGCCGCTCTCGCGGAGAACAGCGATGGCTGAAGCCCTGACAGCCGAGGCGGGGGCGGTACGTCCGCGCCCGCCTCGGCGCTCCTCCCGCATGAGCACCTCGATGCTGCCGAGACGCTCGGCTCTGTCGGTCGCGGTGTTCCTCGTTCCGCCGCTGCTGCTGTACGGCGTCGCGGTTCTGCTGCCGATCCTGCAGTCGCTGGTGCTCAGCTTCTTCCGCTGGGACGGCATCACGGACATGCTCTTCGTCGGCATCGACAACTACATCAAGATGTTCACGCGCGACGACGTCTTCTGGATCGCGTTCGGCAACGCTCTCGGGTATCTCGCGATCTGCCTCGTGCTGCAGCTCGGCGGCGCACTGGTCGTAGCCAGCCTCCTCACCGCGCTCCCGCGGGCGCGAGAGGTCGTGAAGACGCTCTACCTGCTGCCGGCGATCATCTCCACGGTCGCGATCGCCTTCCTGTTCCAGCGCATCTACTCGCTCGACCCGGTCGGCCTCATCAACCAGGTTCTCGCCTGGGTGGGGCTCGAGGGGCTGCAGACGGCGTGGCTCTCCACCGTTCAGACCGTGCTCGCGGCCGTGTCGATCCCCGAAGGCTGGCGCTTCACCGGCCTGTACATGCTGATCATCTACGCCGCGCTCATCTCGGTGCCGCAGGAGCTGGAAGAGGCGGCACGCCTGGACGGCGCCTCCTGGTGGCAGGTGTTCTGGCGCATCCGCTTCCCCCACATCCGCCCGGTGTGGATCACGACCACGATCATGGCGACAACCTTCGCCCTGCGCGGCTTCGACATCCCCTACCTGCTCACCGGCGGCGGACCAGGACAGGCATCCGAACTGCTCACCACGTACATGTACAAGACGGCGTTCGTGCATACCGACTACGGCTACGCCAGCGCGATCTCGGTGTTCATCGTGGTCGAGTGCCTCGTCGCCGTCGGACTCATCCTGCTCATGCTCCGCCGAAGGAACGACTCATGACCGTGCTCGCAGCCCCGCCCGCCGCACCCGCGCCGCCC